>NZ_JAKMTD010000001.1:0-202455 GCF_025772965.1 Campylobacter sp. CNRCH_2013_0898h
ACTTTTATTAGTTAATTGAAGCAAAGATATAACATCTTTTATAACTTGTAAAATATCATTTGCTACTTTACCATAGCCCCAAGTAAAGATAATATGATTAATCTATAAAATAATAAAGAAGATGCGAAAATTAAAGCACTAAGGAATAAAATGTAAAATCTTTTCATCAATTGTACTAAAGAAGTTAAAGAGTTTGTTTGGTATAATTATATTAAGGGTGCAACGCCAAAGGGGCGCAACCCTTTAGCGTTAATTTACCGCCCAGAAGGGAGGTGAGCATAATGCTAACAAAAATTATCCTTATAATTATACTCTTAACACTTTGCTATGTCAAGGCTTATTGAGTATCCCCTGCTTTTGCAGGGTTTAGGATAATCCCTTTGGCTTACCAAACAAACTTTTAACTAAACTCTATCTCCTTTCTATAATTTTATTTTCTTTTTAATTAGTAGGTTTTCTTATTAAATTCTCAAGATTGCTTTCAATCTTTTCTTGTATTTTTATAGAATCAGCTTGTATTTTATCTACATCAATACTTCCAACAATATCAGCAATAAATTCACTTAAATCTATTTCACTAAAATCTAACTTTTGAAATTCTTCTGGAGTAAATCCTCTACAATCAGGACTTTTTGGAGAACCCCAACCTCTTCCAATTTGTGTGCGTCATTGTTCATTAAATATTCTTGCTAATTTTGAATTAAAACAACAATATGTTTTTTTATGCTGAATACAAGCTATGAATTTAATTTTTTTAGAGCAATATTCACCAACTTCTACACATCTATTTTGCTTATTGAGTTTTGCTAGCTTTTTTTCATCTTCTTTACAAGGTACAAGCCCTATAAATACTTTATCTTTATCACAGCAACCACCCCCAGTTAAGCCAAAAAATTTGTCTTTAGAGCGACATCTATTATCTTTTCCATTAAAGATAAAAATTTGTCCTCCACAAGAACCATCATCTTCCCAACCATTATTATTTTCATCATTAATACCAACTTGAGTATCTTCATCTTCGATATGGCTAGCACCTTCTATGCAAGGAAACGGAGAACATTGATACTTATTATCTGTTAAAACACATTCTCTTTCTTCATTAAATGGACATACTTTCCTACTTTTAACACAATTGTTTGCAGGTGGTATTGAAGAATTACAAGTATCATTAAAACTATCATTATTAGAATCTATCGCTAGATTATATAAGCTTTTAGAATGGTAATTTCAATAAAATATATGTTGTCACAGCATATACTAGAAATCCAAAATAAAGTAGTATATTGTGAAACTCAAAAAATTAGCAGATAAAATCACTCACTTAACTCATTAATTTTATCCATACTAATCTCACATTGCTTATAGTGGTAAAAAAGCTCACTATAAGCTTTTAATATATCTTTTTCATCTTGCACTATAGGTTTATGCGCTCTATCAAATTCTAAAAGCTCATTTGGTATTTGCACTTTCTATCAAGCATAACATTAAAAAGCTTAGTGGTATTAGTTTCACTGCTTTTGGATATATAGTTTTTAACATCATCAACCCTTGCTTTGATTTGATTTTTTTGAGTATTTGCATAAAAGAGTGCTTTTAGCTCTTGTTCGTGTCTAATTTTAAGCTCCTGAGTAATCCTCGTGAGTTCATTATTTACACTCAAAGCCAAATTTAAATCACTTTGACTTTTTTCTAATTTTGCGTTTGTGCTATCTAGCTTAAGATATAAATATCCTACTAAGATTGTCATTAAAGCTAAAGCAATATAAAGCTTTGTATTGTTAAATAAAAGATTTATCATTTCTTATTTTAGAAGTTTAAGTAAGATTTGAGTATAATTTCAAAGGGTGGAACACCAAAGGTGGCCGCCTTTGGTGTTAATCAACACTCAGTTAGGTGGTGATTAAATTGAACCATAAAATTCTAATAATAATTATACTACTTTGTATAATTATAGTCAAGGCTTATTAGCTTTGATTTCCCCTTTAAAAAGGGGAGCTAGAATACCACATTTGGCCTACTTAAACTTTTATCTCCTTTCTAAAATTTTGTTTGTAATTTCTAATTTTATATTTGATAAATCTTGCTGATATAACAAGTCATATAATTCTTTACAAGCTTGTCTGCTTTGACCTATACTTTCATCGCTCTTAGTTAAACCTAGTAAAATACAACCTTTTGTATTCTAATAATTATATATTTATCATTTTTTACTATCAAATATTATTTTATAAACAAACTTTCATTTCCAAAATATAAGTTTTGCAGCGTTTATAAACTAGACTTTATTTGTTTATAAAGCAATTGTTGTTAATATTTAAAAAAATTTAGAGAAAAATCATGAAAGATCTTAAAAAATACATTGCAAATTCCAAACTAACACGCCTTGAAGTTTTATATGAAAAATTAGTAAAGTCTGAAAATGGCATAACCATAAAAGAACTAGCCCAAGAACTCAATGTAAGCGCTAAAACCATAAAAAGAGATATGCAAGGGGTTTTTGAGCCTATAGGGCTTATTAAAAATGGAAGAAAATGGCGCATTGATACAAGCAAAGATATACAAGAGCAAAATGATGAAAAAATAATCCTTGAAGTGCTTGATACCATGGCAAAAAGTGCTGGAAATAGCTTTTATGCTAAGGCTCATCCCCTACTTTCTAAACTTTCTCAAAACATTTCTAATCCCATCCATACTAGCCTAGATGCAGAAAAGCTAGAAGAAAAAGATTTAAGCAATTTTCAAATTCTCGAACAAGCCATCAACACCAAAACACAAATTGTCTTTAAATATGAAAATAAACTTTTCCAAGTAAAACCTCTAAAACTAGCCTTTTTTAGTGGATTTTGGTATTTACTTGCTTTTGACATGAAAAAACGTGATATTTTCAAAAAATTTTATTTAAAAAATATCCAAAACATCACCCTAACCCAAGAGCATTTTCAAACCGATGAGAGTTTAGAAGTAAAACTTCAAAGAGTAAATTCTATATGGTTTAGTCTTGATAAGCCTTTTACAGTAAGGCTTTTAGTAGAAGAACCTGTGCGAAAATACTTTGAAAGAAAGCCTCTAAATTCACAAATCATCACCGGCAAAGACAAAGATGGCTCCATAGAAATAGAGCTTGAGATAACTCATGAAATGGAAATTTTACCTTTAGTGTATTATTACATACCTTATGTAAAGGTTTTAGAGCCTGATTTCATAGCAAATAAAGTCAAAGAAGTAATTGGAGAATACCTTGATCAAATAAGTAAATAATTGCTTATTTGTTTGGTTTTAATTCATTGTTTATCTTTTTTAAAACATCTTTTATGGTATTTTTATCCAAGAATTCTCTTAAAATTTTAGAAAATTCTACCATCCAATTGCCATGATTATTTATTAGCCAATACACAAAAGCATATTTTTCTTTAAAGTTAAAAATCTTAAATTCATCATAGTAATAATGATCACCACTTCTGCGGATATTATCATTTCTTATATTTGAGTTTTGAAAGAATTCCTTATATTTTTCATCCTCTTCATTACAATTAATTTTAAAAGTCAATCCAAAATTATCATAATCACCTTTTCCAAAAAAAACACCCACACTAGGCCACACATCATTATCATCTTCATAAATTTTTGGATAAAAATCAAACCAATCGTAATTAACTCTTTTCTCATCAAGCTTATATCCAAACCATTTTTCATCACATATAGTTCGTTCTTTTTCAAATTCTTTTTCAAGCTCATTAAAAAAATCATTTACTAATTCTTCACAAATTTCATCCCATTTCTCTCTTACTATTTCTTTTGCTTTTTTATATTTATCATTATCCACATCTTTAAAATCACTTTTATTTTTAGTATATCTATACAAAGCCTTAGTATTTTTTAAATTTTCTTTACTTTCTTTTAGAAAATTTAATACATAATCCCTAGCTACATATTCATCTGTTACATACCATTCTAAAATGTTTTTATATTGATTTAAAGTAAAAATCACATTTTGCATATCATTTTTAAATTTTTTATCAATTTCATTGTTTTTAACTTTATTCTCACACACACCTATACAAGCATTAATCCACTCTTTTATCCATTTATAATCTAATTTTAAATAATAACTCATTTTTTTATCATAGCCATCATATATAAGATCATCATTTATTTTAAATCCATTTCTTGTGCCTAAGCTATACTTACTAGGCTCGGCTTCTTCATTTTTATGCAAATAAATAGTAAGTATATTTTCATGAAAATCATCTATGTTTTTACCTTTTTCTCTTATGTATTTTATGTAGTCTTTGAGTTGATTTGGCTGATCTTTTGCATAAAGTTTATTTTCTATGATGATATATCTTTTATCTTTTAAACTTATAAGTATATCAATCCTTCTATTATCTTTTACACAAGCTTCTGTTTCTACTCTTTCTATGTCATGAGCTGTAAGATTTTTAAATTTACCAGCCTTTGTATATCTTCCAAGCTTTTTTAAAAACTCATTTGCAAAAAGCTCTTGATAATGATCATCATGTGGATTTATCAAATAAGCTATAAATTTAGAATGATAATTTTCTTTATACTCAACTCCCAAAGCTTCAAAAATATTTATATCGCTCATGCCTTTTTTGGTATTTTCTTCAAATTTATCATTAACCCTTAATAATTCTTCAATAAAATTTTTCATTCACAATGCCTTTAAAATAATTTTCACAATTATACTACAAAAAGATAGACTACCATTGTCTGCTTTTTTTAGCTATGATTTTTCAAATCATTCAAAAAAAGGATTAAAAATGCTTCAAACCATGAAACACATCCTAACTCACACCGATGAGACTTTACTTGCAAAGAAATTTGGCTATAACAATGTAGAAAAATTTACTAAAACAAAAACTTTGTTTTTAGAATGCGAAAGCATACAAGAATGGCTTTTAAAAGGACATTATGATATGGTAAATTCCTCTTTAGAATTTATACAAAAATTTGATTTTATCTTAGATAAAGAAATTTTAAATTCAATTTTAGAACAAAATGTTTTATTAAAAGATAAACACATAAAATTACAAGAAGCAAAAGCGATCATAAAAACAAATTTTAAACGCAAAAGCGAGCCTTTGCATACTTTGATGTTTTTATCTCACTTACGCGTGCTTAAATTTCCTATTAGTAATGATATGCTCTATCTTGATAAAACACAAATCATGCAAAAGCTCAAAGAACTAGCTATAAAGCATTATGAAAATTCACAAGGCAAATTAAAACTTTGGGGATATATCTTACAATATGACATTATTTATGATGGTGAGTTATTAGTTTTAAGCATGCTAAAGAGTGATGAATGATAGCTATTTCTACACTTTTATCATCAAAACATAAAAGAATTTATAAAAATCTTGTGCGAAATTTACTAAATTTAACATCGCTTTTAAAGAAATACCAAGTAATGATATATGGTTAAGAGATTTCATGCCTTTAGTGTATAAAAATACGCCGAAAAGTTATATTTATAATCCTGATTATTTAGAAATTATCCACATTTAAAAACCACCATAAAACCTCTAAAAAATCACTTAAATTTAATCCTTGATGGAGGTAATTTCATAAGAAAACATGATGTTGCCTTTATGTGTGAGAAAATTTTTAGCCAAAATCCAACACTTAGCAAGGAAAGAATTATCCATACTTTAAAACAAAGTCTAAATTTAAAACACATAGTCTTTTTACCAAGACTAGCTTATGATAGATACACACATAGTGATGATATTAATAATTTTTCATAACTAGACAATAAAAGTCTAGTTATTTTGTTTATAATTGCATTATATTATATCTTAGTTTAAAGGTTTATAATGCAATCAAATACTTCTACTTCTTTAGCAAATTTAACATTAATATCTATGAGAAAAAATGTTCAAGCGTTAAATTATGATTTTGCTAAAAAAAAGAAATTTATACAAACAAAGAGATTTTAACTTGCTATATGACAACTCAAGATATAATATATAATTATACTGAATGGAATGTAAAGTCTCTTGAAAAAAGAAAAAAAATTGATAGAAAAAATTTCAAACATATTATCAATTTAAGCTATGACAATCATAGCTTAAATTGATATTAACCTTTACATTTTTGAGCTATCACATCCATAGCTTCTTGCGAGAGAACAAAATTTGTATGATAAAGCAAGCAGCTACCCATATCAAGTACTTTTAACACAAGCTTTTTATTATTAGCATCTTTTGGATTATGTCTTGTATTAGCTAGATCATAAATTTCATACACCATATCTTTACTAAGCTTATTAATGTCAAGTTCTATGATATTTTCTTCAAATTTCATAGGATCTTGTGTAAATTCTTCTTTGTTTTCTTTTTTTGCAAAGCTTTTTTTCTTACTAAAAGATTTTAGCTCATTTTCCTTTGCTTCTTCTAGTGTATAAATTTCATTTAAACTAAAGCTTAAGTCATTGTCATTGTTTTTATATCTTAGTAAAAAGACAAAGGCTTCATCTTTGCTTTCTTTAAAAAGTGTTTCAACTTTTTCTACTTGAGTTTCAAAAATAATCATATCAAAAGAAGAATAAAAGTCTAAAACCACAGCCTTAGCATATCTTTTACCACTTTTACTCATCATTGATTTAAAATCTTCAATCTTTCCTACAACCAAAAGCTCACCCTCGCCTTTGAGTGTTTCAAAATCCATACTTTTAAAATAATCTATACCTTCTATTTGACTTGCAAATTTATCTAAAGGATGACCTGATACATAAATTCCTAAGATTTCTTTTTCATAGCCTAGTTTTTCCATTAACTCAAATTCTACTTTGCTATCATGAAGCCCTACTTTGATATCTGCGGCTATTTCTTCTTCTCCAAAAAGAGAAGCAGTAGAATTTCTTTTAACTTCAGCTATTTTTCTACTTGTTTCTGAAATAAGCTCAAGATTATCCACCAAACATTTTCTAGTATAACCAAACTCATCAAAAGCACCTGATTTAGCTAAATTTTCTATAGTTTTTTTATTAATCTTAGTAGGATCAATAGAGCTTATAAAATCATCAAAATCACTAAAGCCCTCTTCCTTGCGAATAGTCATGATATTTTCTATCGCAGGAATTCCCACACTCTTAATCGCTCCAAGCCCATAAATAATAGCTTCAGAACCATCTTCAAGCTTAGTTGCACTAAATTCTCTTTGAGCTTTATTGATATTTGGCGGCAAAAGCTTGATATTCATTCTTTTCATCTCTTCAATGTATTTTGCGACCTTATCCACATTGCTTTCTTCGCTTGTTAAAAGCGCAGCCATAAACTCACTTGGATAATAAGTTTTTAAATACGCTGTTTGAAAGGTTATAAGCGCATAGGCAGCCGAGTGAGATTTATTAAAACCATATTCAGCAAATTTCAAAATAAGCTCAAACAAATCATCAGCCTTTTTCTCATCATAGCCTTGTTTTTTAGCTCCTTCTAAATACTCTGCTTTAAGATTGTCCAAAATTTCTCTTTTTTTCTTACCCATAGCACGACGCACATTATCAGCTCCACCCAAAGAAAAACCACCAATTTTTTGCACTATTTGCATAACCTGCTCTTGATAAACTATAACCCCATAAGTGTTTTCAAGTATAGGTTTTAAATCTTCAAATGCATAAGTAGCAGCCTTTCTACCATGTTTGATATCGATAAAATCATCCACCATCCCACTATCAAGTGGCCCTGGTCTATATAAAGCCAAAACCGCGATTAAATCTTCAAATCTTTCAGGCTTTAACCTAGCATTCAAACTTTGCATACCGCCTGATTCTATTTGGAAAATACCCAAGGTATTACCACTTTGTATGGTTTTATAAACCTTAGGATCATTCATATCAATCTTTTCCCAAATTACATCTTTACCATAACGCTTTTTCACTAGCTTAATCGCATTATCAATTACTGTAAGGGTTTTTAAACCCAAAAAGTCAAATTTGATTAAATCCACATCTTCAAGATATTCTTTAGAATACTGCGTTACCAAATGACGCTCATCATTTTTACTTTGTCTAAAAAGCGGAGCTTTATTCCACAAAGCTTCATTAGATATCACAACTCCGGCCGCGTGCATACCTGCGTTTCTATTTAAACCCTCTAGCGCTTTAGCAAAATCCCAAACTTGACGCCCTTTTGGATGAGAATTTACAAATTCAGCTATTTTTGGTTCTTGCTCATAGGCTTTTTCTAAAGTAATTTTTAGCTCTTCAGGAACTAATTTTGCCAAAGCATCCGCATCAGGTATGCTCATATCACAAACCCTAGCCACATCACGGATTACTCCCTTTGCTAAAAGCTTACCAAAGGTAATGACTTGTGCAACCTTTTCAGCTCCGTATTTATCGATCACATAATCAATCACTTCCCCTCTTCTATCTTGACAAAAATCCACATCAATATCGGGCATTGATACACGCTCAGGATTTAAAAATCTTTCAAAAAGAAGATTATAAGGTATAGGATCTAAATCTGTAATTTTCAAACAATACGAAACTAAACTCCCCGCTGCACTCCCACGCCCTGGGCCAACTGGTATATCTTTTTCCTTAGCTGCGGCGATAAAATCATGAACGATTAACATATAACCTGAAAATTTCATATTTTTAATAATACTAATTTCTAAATCAAGCCTATCTTTATACTCTTGATGCTTACTCTCATCGATAAATTGAAGTCTTTCTTCTAAGCCTTTTTTACAAAGATACTCAAAAACTATATCATCATTATCAAAGCTAAATTCTTGATCTTCTTGTGCTAGATTTAAACTATATTTTTTTGCATATTCACGGGTAAATTTAAAATTTGGTGGGGTTGGATCGCCCAGTTTTAATTCTAAATTGCATTTATTAGCTATTTCTTGAGTATTTTCAATGGCTTCAGGAATATCAGCAAAAAGCTCGCTCATTTGCTCTGGCGTTTTTACATAAAACTCATGCACCTCATGTCTTAAACGCCCTGGATCATCAAGCTTAACCCCCATAGCTATACACATAAATACTTCATGAGCAGCCGCTCTTTCTTTAAAAGTGTAATGCGTATCATTAGTTGCAATAATTTTTATATCAAGCTCTTTAGCAAGTTTGATAATAGAATCATCAATAAATTTTTGATCATCAATACCATGACGCATAATTTCAAGGTAAAAATCATCTCCAAAAACCTTTTTATACCATAAAGCTGCTTCTTTTGCACCCTCATAACCCTTTGCGCCAAATTTTATATTTCTTTCATTCTTGGTATTTAAATGCCAATTAACCTCACCTTGTAAACACGCAGAAGAGCAAATCAAACCCTCACTATGAGCCTCTAAAAGCTTTTTATTAATCCTTGGGTAATAATACAAGCCATGCATATAACTTTGCGAGCTCAAATACATCAAATTTTTATAACCAATTTCATTTTTAGCAAATAAACAAAGATGAAAACGCTGTCTTGAACTTTTATCACTTAAATCATCGTGATTATGTAAATATGCTTCAAGCCCTATAATAGGCTTAATTCCTTCAGCTCTCATTGTTTTATAAAAATCAATAGCACCAAACATATTTCCATGATCAGTCATAGCAACACTTGTTGCACCTTGAGCTTTTAGCGTTTTAGCCAGCTCTTTGAGTTTATTTGCTCCATCAAGTAAAGAATATTCTGTGTGTAAATGCAAATGTGTAAATTGGCTCATATTTTTCCTTGTATTTTTTTATTATTATAAAAAAAAACCTTAAATTTAAAACTTACAAGCATAAAAAATGTATAATAGCTTACTTTCAAAAAAGGAGTAAAAAATGGAAGTAAAAATTTATTATTGTAATCTTTGAAATTACAAACCACAAGCTGCAAGGGTTGCAGAAGAAATACAAAATGAATTCAAAGATGTGCAAATTTCTACCATAGAAAAAGGTGGTGGTCATTTTATAGTAGAAGTAGATGGTAAAATCATTTACTCTAAAAAAGACTTGTTTAATTGTGAAGTAGATAGATTTCCTCATGAGGGTGAAATTACCAAGCTTATGAAACAAATATAAGCTAAACCCTCATTAGCGAGGGTTTATTTTGTTAAAGGAATAAGCATACCTTCATAAAGTTTTTGATAAATTTCTTCTGAGCATAAATGTTTAGCAAGCTCTAAACCAAATAAAATAGCCGTAGCAGGCCCAGCTGCTGTGATGACATTTTCATTTACCACAACTGCTTTATTTACTCTTATACCTTCAATACCCACTTCACAACCAGGATAGCAAGAAAACTCGCCATTAATCACCCCTGCTTTTGCCAATACCATAGGTGAAGCACAAATAGCAGCTACGATTTTTTTCTTAGCATGTAAATCTTGTATGATTTTTATGATAAGAGAATTGTTTTTTAAATTCATCATACCTTCAAATCCACCTGCCAAAGCGATTGCATCTAAATTTTCTTGATCAACACTAGCCAAACTCACATCAGCCCTTATGCTAATTCCATTAGCTCCTTGCACTAAAAGCTCATCATCTAGCGAAGCAATAATTACTTCTAAATTCCCACTAGCCTCTCCTGCTCTTTTTAAAACATCAGCTATACCTATAAACTCAGCTTCTTCAAAACCTTTTGCCAAAGGCACTAAAACTTTTTTCATTTTTTCTCCTTTTAGTCAATAAATCTTTTATTTAATTCATGAAAATACTCTATGCGTCTATCGCGTAAAAATGGCCACCATCTACGCACATTTTCACATCTTTGCATATCAATTTCAACGATTTTACAAAGCTCTTGTTTATCATCAGCCCTAAAAAGCTCTTCACCTTGAGCCCCAAAAACAAAAGAATTCCCCCAAAATCTTATACCTTCTTCCACACCACTTTCATCTTTTTCAAAACCCACTCTATTAATAGCTACTACAGGTAAGCCATTAGCTATAGCATGACCTCTTTGCACGCCTATCCAAGCTTCAAGCTGTCTTTGTTTTTCTTCTTTTTCATCCTTATCAAACCAACCTATAGCAGTAGGATAAATCAAAATTTGAGCTCCCTTTAAAGCCATTAACCTAGCAGCTTCAGGATACCATTGATCCCAGCATATTAAAACCCCAAGCTTTCCAACACTTGTTTGTATAGGCTCAAAACCCAAATCACCTGGAGTAAAATAAAATTTTTCATAAAAACAAGGATCATCAGGAATATGCATTTTGCGGTATTTGCCTGCTATAGAACCATCTTTTTCAAATACCACACTAGTATTATGATAAAGCCCTGCACTTCTTTTTTCAAATAAAGAAGTTACTAAAACAACTTTATTTTCCCTAGCTACATTAGACCAAAATTTAACATCCTCTTCATAGTCATTTGCCAAATCAAAAAAGTTTGTATTTTCACTTTGACAAAAATACTGCGTTTGATGAAGCTCTTGCAAACACACAAGCTCAGCCTTTTCTTTTGCTGCTTGTTTAATAAGTTCGCATGTTTTTTCTATAGTTTTTTCTTTATTTTGTTTAAATTCTTGCTGAATGAGCGCTAATTTCATTTTTACTCCTTTCTTCTTCTGAATCATCATAAGGATCTAAATGTATATGGATATTCCAAAAATCATCTTTAAAATGTTCTCTTATACTATCTTCAATCTCATCACCAATCTCATGAGCTTTTAAAAGTGATATTGTAGGTTCAAAAACTAAATGCACACTAACATAAAGCATATCAGGACTTTTTCTAGTTTTTAAATGATGAAAACTTTTGACTTCTTTATTTGCACTTATGATTTGTTTAATCACTTCAACTTGTTCTTTATCAATAGCTACATCTAATAAAATTTTAGAACTTTCCTTAATGATTTTAAAAGCTGAAAAAATCGTATATAAACTTATAGCTATGCCAAATAATCCATCAATAAAATGATAATTTGTAAAAGCTATAATCACAAGTGCTAAAAGCGTTAAAGCATTAGTCAAAAAGTCTATTTTATAGTGTAAGCTATCAGCTTTTATAATCAAGCTTTTTGTTTTTTTAGCAACATAATTTAAAAAAACCACCAAACACAAAGTCACAGCCATAGCAAAAGCCATGACAAAAATTCCAAGATCAAGTTTTTCTACACTTTCTTGATTGTGAATTTTCAAAACACTCTCATAAAAAATATAAACCCCAATCCCACTAATAACAAGACCTTCAAAAAGCCCCATTAAAGCTTCAATTTTACTAAGGCCAAAATTATATTCTTTGCTAGAGCCTTGAGAACTTTTTTTCAAAGCTAAAAAATTTAAACCCGAAATCACACAATCAAGCAAAGAATCAATCGCACTAGAAAGTACTGCAACAGAACCCGAAGCTAATCCTACTGCAAATTTTATAATAGCTAAAAAAATAGCACATACACTTGCAATGATAGTTGCGCTTTTTTGTAAATTCATCTTTGACCTTCATAGCGGTTTTGACAAGAACAATGCAAAGAACCATTTTGTCTTAAAAACACCCTTGCATCAACCCCTACTACTTTTCTATCTTTGCATGCTTTTTGTAAATTTTCTAATACCAAAGCATCATTTTCATCATTATAAGTTGGCACTATCAAACCACCATTAACAAAAACAAAATTTGCATAAGTAGCACCAAGTCTTTTACCTTCAAAATACAAAGGTTTAGGTAAAGGAAGTTCTAATAAATCAAATCCTGTTTTTTTCAGCTCATCTTCCATAGCCTTTAAAGGTGCGTAATGCTCATCATTTTCATCTTTACACACACAATAAGCGATGGTTTTTTCATTGATAAATCTTGCTAGAGTATCTATATGATGATCAGTATCATCGCCTTTTATATAACCATGATTTAACCATATAATTTGTTTTAAGCCAAAAATTTCTTTTAACTTGGCTTCAATTTGTTCTTTATTTAAATGTGAATTTCTATTTTTATTTAACAAACAAGCACTCGTTGTAAGCATTACTCCTTGCCCATTAAAATCAATACTCCCACCTTCTAAAATAAAATCTATTTTTTCTAATTTTCCTTGTAGTTTATTGTTAAAAAGTTTAGAATTTACAGCATTATCTAAAGAACTTTGAAATTTATCACCCCAGGCATTAAAAGTAAAATCAAGCCCTATAATTTTATCATCTTCACGCACATCAATTGCACCAAAATCTCTAATCCAAGTATCATTAGTATCACACTTAAAAAAATCTACATTTTTTATATGTTTAAATCTTTGAAAATCTTTTTCACTTGGAGCAATAAGTAAAACTTTTTGAAAATTTGCCACAGCTTTAATAAATTCCTCATAGCTTTGCATAATTTCCTCTAAATAAGGACTCCAATCGCTATTTTTATGGGGTAATGAAAGTAAAAGTAGTTCCTGTTTTTCCCATTCTGCTATGCTTTTTCTCATTGATAATTTCCTTTGATAAAATGTATAAAAAGGTAACATTAATGACATATTCTAAAAAATATTAATAATATCATTTTTATCTTTAAAAACGGCATAGTAGTATTTAAAGATACTTTTACATTAAAAATATTTAATATTTTTTTAAATTTCAAGTTATAAGATGAAAATAAGACAAGTTCAAGGAGGTAAAATGAAAAAAATTGTATATTCTGTCTTATCTTTATCTTTTTTAATGAGTTCTGCTTTTGCCATTGATCAAGCAAAACTTCAAGCAAAAAAGCAAACAGGTATCCATTTACAAAGTGCACAATGGAAAGTCCCAAATACTATAGAAAATGGTATTATCATTGAAGATAAACTTCCAAATTCACCTTATACTCAAGCAGTCATTTTGGGTAATAAAATTTTAAATTACACCACAAACTATATAGGACCTCAAGCAAAAAATCCTAAAAATCGTTATGCAGGTAACAATCTTTCTTGCTCAAGCTGTCATGCTAATGCTGGAACTATAAAAAATCAATCAGGTTTTGTAGGAATTTATGCACGCTTTCCACAATATAATGCAAGAGCGGATAAAATAATCACTCTAGAAGATAGAATTAATGGCTGTATGGAAAGATCCATGAATGGCAAAAGGCTTCCAAACAACTCTCCTCAAATGAAAGCCATACTTGCTTATATGCATTATATTTCTCAAGGTATAGAAGTAGGAGCAAAAACACAAGGACAAGGATTACCTAAAATATCCTTTTTAAAAAGAGCAGCAGATCCTAAAAAAGGTAAAGAAATTTATCAAAATAAGTGCGTAGCCTGCCATGGAGAAAATGGAGAGGGGATAAAAAGTAATGATCCTAGTATGAGTTATTACATATATCCTGCTTTATGGGGAAATGATAGTTACAACACAGGTGCTGGCATGTATAGACTTATCAAAGCTGCAAGTTATATCAAAGCAAATATGCCAAAAGATGATGCAACCTTAACTCTAGAACAAGCTTATGATGTGGCAGCTTATATTAATTCTCAACCAAGATCTATTAAAAAGAATAGAAATAAAGACTTTCCAGATCGTGATGTAAAACCTGCAGATATGGATGTAAAACCTTATGCTAAACATGATAAATTTAGTATAGAGCAACATCGTTATGGTCCTTTTGAACCTTTATATATTAATACAAAATAATTTTTAAGAATAGCTAATTCTAGCTATTCTTTTTTTAAAACCCAAGCAAAATACCATATCGCAAAAGATAAAAGCAAAATCATAAAAAGCTTTTTATCATACACTCCAAAACCAATATAAAGCACAGAATACATAAAACCAAAACTTCCTGCATAAATGCAAATTCTACTCATTAAACCATTTTCTACTGCTCTAAAACATGGACATTTATGAAAAAATTTCTTTTTTGTTCCTTTGGGTTTAAAAAAACTCAAAATCGCACTTAAAATCAGTAAAAAACTTAAAAAATATAAAACCTTATCCATTAATGAAAATACCTTAACCAAGCAGGAATTGCATTTTGCTCTTCTCTTAAAGAACTTTCTTCTCCATGCCCTGGAAAAAGCTTAAAATCTTTTTCATAAGCTAAAACTTTAAGCAAACTCTCTTTCATCTTAGTTGCATCTGAGTAAGGAAAATCCCACCTACCAATACTACGATAAAATAAAAAATCCCCACTAAAAAGCACATCTTCGCCCACAAGTTCTATCATACAACACCCTGGAGTATGCCCTGGGAAATGATGAAATTTAAACTTAAACTCATCTATACTAAATTCATTTTCATTTTCTATCAATACATCAGCACTTGAATGCTCAAAACCATAATTAAAAGGATCTTTTAGCATAAAAGCATCATCTTTATGGATAAAAATTGGAATTTCATAAGCCATTCTAACTTTAGCATTATCATAAACATGATCATAATGACCATGGGTATTTAAAATAGCTAAAGGTTTGCTTGTATTTTCTTTGATAAACTTATAAGCATTTTCTCCTGGATCGATGATAATTTGCTTGTTATTATGATCTATAATATAACAATTTGTTTCATACATTCCACATGGTTGTTTCAAAATACGCATATAAACTTCCTTTTAACTAAATCAAATATAATTTTAAAAAATTAATATTTAAAGATTTTTTATGAATTATACAAAATTACAAGAATTATTGATCAATTTTATAAAAGAACAAGCAAGAGATAAAAATCTCATCTTAGGTTTAAGCGGTGGGATAGATTCGGCTTTAGTAGCTCATCTTTGCAAAAAAGCAGTAGGTGAAAAACTTTTTGTGCTTTTAATGCCTACAAAATATTCTAAAAAAGAAAATTTAGATGATGCGTTAATGCTATGTGATCATTTGCAAATTCATCACAAGATCATTTATATTGATGAAGTACTTTGTGCTTATGAAAAAATTTGTCAAGATTTAAGCCATTTACGTTTTGGGAATTTAGCTGCAAGAGTGCGTATGAGCTTGCTTTATGATTATTCAGCCTTGCATAATGCTTTAGTGGTAGGCACTTCTAATAAAAGCGAACTTATGCTTGGTTATGGAACTATTTATGGGGATTTAGCTTGCGCTTTTAATCCTTTAGCTACACTTTATAAAAGTGAAGTTTTTGAACTTGCTAAATTTATAGGTGTACATGAAAATTTCATACAAAAAGCCCCTAGTGCTGATCTTTGGCCAAATCAAAGTGATGAAAAAGATCTTGGCTATAAATATGAAGTTTTAGATGAAGTTTTAAAAGCTTTAGAAAAAAATCAAAGCTTGGAAAATTTTGATGAGAATTTAAAAAATTTAGTCTTAGAGCGTGTGCAAAATAATGCCTTTAAAAGAAAACTTCCAACAACATTAAAGAATACATATGACTTGGCTTGATCGGTATTTTTTTAAACCTAATTTTTTGCAAAAAATTCTAGCCTTTTTGCTTTTACCTTTTAGCTTTTTATATATGATTATAGCTATTTTAAATACTAAATTTAAAAAAGAACTTGATTTTAATTTACCCATTATAAGCATAGGTAATCTAACCCTAGGAGGCAATGGAAAAACTCCCATTTGTAAAGCCATAGCTGCTGAGTTTGAAAATTGTTTTATCATCTTAAGAGGCTATAAAAGACAAAGTGAAGGCTTAATCATCGTTAAACACAAAGATAAAATTTTATGCAGCATTAAAGAAAGTGGCGATGAAGCTATGGAGTATGCACTTACAAAGCACATTAGTGGAGTGATAGTAAGTGAAGATAGAGTTAAAGGCATACAAAAAGCTATCGAACTTGGAGCAAAGATCATACTTTTAGACGATGCTTTTTCTAAATTTCATATTAAAAAACTTAGTATTTTATTACAAAGCAAAGATGAGCCTTTTTTTGATTTTACCCTACCTAGCGGGGCTTATCGTTTGCCAAAATCTTTTGCTAAAAGGGCTGATTTTATAGCTAAAGAAAATGAAGATTTTGTGCGTTATTCTCATGTAAAAGAAAATCAAAAAGCTATTTTAATAAGCTCTATTGCAAAGCCTTTTAGATTATATGAGCATTTTATTAAAGCTAGAGCTTGTTATTTTTTTGCTGATCATTACACTTTTCAAAAAGAAGAATTAGAAAAACTTTTAAAAAAACACAATTGTGACACCTTAATGCTAACCTTTAAAGACTATGTCAAGGTAAAAGATTTTGGCTTTAAAACAGAATTAATTCATCTTGATATTATTTTAAAAGACAGCTTTAAGCAAATTTTGCAAGATTATATTGATAAATTTAACAATAAGGAAAAAAATGTTACTACACTCAACCCAAGATAAAAATCACCAAGTAAGCTTTTCAAAGGCCTTACTTAGCCCTAGTGCACCTAATAATGCTTTATATGCACCACTTAATCTACCAAAGCTTGATAATGAAGCTTTAAAAAATTTAAACTACAAAGAATTAGCTTTAAAAATTATCGCAGCTTTTGATTTTGATTTAGAGCCTGAAGTTTTTGAAAAAGCTTTGAAAACTTATGAGAGTTTTGATGATAAAACCTGCCCTGTTCATTTAAGAAAAATTAATGATAAGCTTTATATTAATGAATTATTTCATGGGCCAACAAGAGCTTTTAAAGACATGGCATTGCAACCTTTTGGCGTGCTTTTGGAATACTTAAAAAAAGATGATGATTTTTTAATCATGTGTGCTACAAGTGGCGATACAGGGCCTGCTACGCTAAAAAGCTTTGAAAATAAAAAAGGCATAAAAGTAGTTTGCATTTACCCAAATGAAGGCACAAGTAAAACTCAAGCTTTACAAATGACACACTCAAATGCAAGCAATTTAAAATCCATAGCCATTGAAGGTAATTTTGATGATGCACAAAATGCCCTAAAAACACTTTTAAATGATGAAGATTTTAAAAACACCTTAAAAGAAGAAAAGTTAAGTCTAAGTGCTGCAAATTCAGTTAATTTCGGAAGAATACTTTTTCAAATCATCTATCATTACTATGCTAGTTTAAAAATCGATAAAACAATAGACATTATTGTGCCGAGTGGAAATTTTGGTGATGCTTTGGGGGCTTATTATGCTAAAAAAATGGGAGCAAATATAGGTAAAATTAAAATTGCTTCCAATTCAAACAATATCTTAAGTGAGTTTTTTAATACAGGTAAATACGATTTAAGAAACAAAAACTTACAAAAGACTATTTCCCCTGCTATGGATATACTCATATCATCAAATATAGAAAGATTGCTTTTTGATAAATTCAAAGATGAACGCACCAAAGAACTTATGCAAGCTTTAAAGAATGAAAAATATTATGAGCTTAGCCAAAAAGAACTAAAGCTTTTACAAGAAGACTTTGAAGCTGATTTTTGCAATGATGATGAGTGTATGCAATATATCAAACAATACAGCCACTTAGGACTTTTAGATCCTCACACTTGCACTTGCTTTAAAATGCTTGATTCTAACACCACGACACTCATCACTTCCACAGCACAATGGAGTAAATTTACCCCAAGCATGTATCAGGCAATTTATAACAAAGAATGTCAAGATGAACAAGCTTGCATGCAAGAACTTGCAAAAGAATTTAAGCAAGAAATTCATCCAAATATTGCAAGCTTATTTACAAGCACTCAAAAACAAAATCAAGTTTGCAAACTTGAAAATCTAAAACAAACTATTATAGAATGGATAAAACAATGATAATCATACCAGCAAGATTAAAATCAAGTCGTTTTGAAAATAAAATTTTATGTGAAATTGACAATTTACCTATGTTTATTTATACAGCTAAAAAAATGCAAGAAGTTGATGAAGTGTGTGTGGCACTTGATGATGAAGAGGTTTTAAAAATAGCACAAAAACACAATATAAAAGCAGTTTTAACAAGCAAAAATCATGAAAGTGGCACTGATAGGATCAACGAAGCTTGTCAAATTTTAAAACTAAATGAAAATGAGCTAATTATTAATGTCCAAGCTGATGAGCCTTTTATAGAAAGACAAAATATTAAAGATTTTAAAGAATTTAGCCAAAAAGCTTTTGAAGATGAGCTTTGTTTTATGAGTAGTTGCTACAAAGAAGTAGATGCGAAAGCTTGTGATGATCCAAATTTGGTTAAAGTAGTTACTGATAGTAATGATTATGCTTTATATTTTTCAAGATCTAAAATTCCTTATGAAAGGGCAAATTATAAACAAAATTTTAAAGCCCACCTTGGAATTTATGCATATAGGGTTAAAAATTTACAAGAATTTTGTACTTTGAAAAACTCAGCTTTGGAAGAATGTGAAAAATTAGAACAATTAAGAGCCTTAGAAAATGGCAAAAAAATCAAAATGTTAAAAATACAAAGTCAAAGCATAGGTATAGATACAAAAGAAGATTATGAGAAAGCTTTGGCTAAATTTGGAGTTAAAAAATGAAAAAAATACTTTTTTTACTAAGCTTATTTTTTACACTTCATGCAAAAGAATTAATCGTAGGTATGGAACTGGCCTACCCTCCTTTTGAAATGAGTGATACTAAAGGCAATCCAAGTGGTATTAGTGTAGAGTTTTTACAAGCCTTTGCCAAAGAAAAAAACTATGATTTAAAAATTCAAAACATAGCTTGGGATGGACTTATACCTGCTTTAAGAACTCAAAAAATAGATCTAATCATGTCTTCTATGAGTATAAGCGAGCAAAGAAAAAAAGTAATAGATTTTACCTTGCCTTATGCTAAGGCAAATTTAGCGATATTAAGCGCTAAAAAATCAAATATTAATTCCATAGAAGATTTAAATCAAAAAGGAAAAATCCTTGCTTTAAAAAGAGGTTCAAGTGCGCATTTATATGCTCAAAAAAATCTTAAAAATGCAAAAATCCTAGTATTTGATAAAGAAAATGCAGCTATTTTAGAAGTCATTCAAGCAAAAGCTGATGCTTTTATTTATGATCAAATGAGTATTTATAAAGCATGGAAAAAACATCCTGAGCAAACAAAAGCTATTTTTACCCCTTTTGAAAAAACACCTGAGCAATGGGCCATAGCTTTAAATAAAAACAATACCAAATTAAAAGAAGAGCTCAATGAGTTTATTTTAAAATCTAAAAAAAATGGTCTTTTTGATAAACTAAGTCAAAAATATCTCAAAGATATGCAAGAAGTTTTCAAAGAACAAAAGCTTGAGTTTTTCTTTTAAGAAAAACTCTTTTCAAGCTTTCTTGAAAACATAGAAATAGGTAAAGTTAAAACCAAATAACAAAGCGCTAAGGGAATATAAATTTCTAAAGTAGAAAAGGTAAAAGCATTAATTTCTTGAGCATTTTGAGTTAATTCTGAAATAGCTATAACGCTTAAAAGAGAGCTATCTTTGATCAAATTACTAAGTTGTCCACTTAGTGGTGCTAAGATATTTTTTAAAGCTTGAGGAAAAATCACACTTTTATAAATTTCAAACTCACTCAAACCCAAAGCCTTAGCACTTTCATATTGCATTTTATCAACACTTAAAATCCCTGCTCTAAATATTTCACAAATATAAGCACTAGCAAATAAAGCTAAAATCAAAACTCCACAAACATAGCGATTATCAAGCCCCAAATTATCTGCAAAAATATAATAAATCAATAAAATTTGCACTAGCAAAGGTGTGCCTCTAATAAGCTCTATAAAAACTCTTGCAAACATATTAAAAAGCACGATTTTACAAAGACTCATATAACACAAAATCAAAGCAAAAATCACACCTACAATCAAAGACAAAACACTAATAAAAAAACTTGTAAAAAAACCTTGTATCATTTTGTCTTTATACTCATAAATTGCCATAAAATCAAAATTATAACTAGCACTTAAAAAAGATAAATAAAAAAATAAAAACAATAAAAATGCTAGCAAAAAGGCATTAACCGCAAACACCTTTGGACTGATTTTTTTATGCTCATTAAATTTATTACGCACTATAAAAAGATGATTCAATTCTAGCCTTTATTTTTTATCAAATTTTTTAAGTTTTTCATCATTTAAACTAAGTTCCATCTTACGAATTTCTTCCTCACCGCTACGGACTAATTTTTTATCATATTTAAAATACTTATTTTTAATTTTATTTGGATACTCTAAAGAATTAAGTAGATATTTAAATAAATTTATCCTTGCTTTCTTTTTACTATCTGAATTAATGATCACCCAAGGACATTTTGGTGTATTAGAAGCTAAAAGCATAGAATATTTGGCTAGAGTGTATTTATCCCATAATTCTTGTGATTTTTCATCAACAACAGAAAGTTTGTATTGTTTTAGCGGATCTGTTCTCCTTTGCTCAAAACGCCTTTTTTGCTCTTGTTTGGAAACTGAAAAATAAAATTTAAAAAACAAAATTCCACTATCAAGTAGCATTTCTTCAAAAGAAGACACCTCGCGCAAGAATTTTTTATGCTCATTTGGAGTACAAAAACCCATCACAGGTTCCACCCCCGCTCTATTATACCAAGATCTATCAAAAATTACTATCTCTCCTGCTGCAGGCAAATGTGTCACATAACGCTGAAAATACCACTGAGTTCTTTCCACATCACTTGGTTTTTCAAGTGCTACCACACGACAACCTCTAGGATTTAAATGTTCAATTAATCTTTTAATAGCACCACCTTTTCCTGCTGCATCACGCCCTTCAATTAAAATCAAAACTTTTAATCCTTTATCTTTGACATGATTTTGAAATTTTAAAAGCTCAATTTGTAATCTTCTAAGTTCGCTTTCATACTCAAGTGTTGATTTTTTCACTTTAATAAGAGTAAATTTATCCTTATCCACAACAAACTCCTTAATTTAGGATAATTATTAACTTAAATTTACCACAAATAAGTAAAATAAAACAAATTTAATTTTCAATTTCAAGGAGAAAAATGCGTTTTTTAGCGGTATTTTTTATTTTTTTCAATTTAGCTTTTGCTAATAATGGAGTATTATCACTTAATGAAGCTTTTAAACTCAATACCCATAGCAACAATCAAGGAATTTTTTTAAAAATCAATCTTGCAGATAGAATTTATCTTTATAAAGATCAAATCAAAGTAGAATTAGACTCTAATGACATTACTTCTTTATTAAATTTCCCACAAACTCAAACTAGAGAAAATAAAGAAGTAATCTTTAGCCAACTTGAACTTTTCATACCTCAATTATTATTAGATGATTTTGTTAAAAATAACAAAGCAAAACTTTCCCTAGCTTATCAAGGTTGTTCAGAAGAAGGTTTATGCTATCGTCCTGTATATGTAAATTATGAGCTTAATAAACAAAATGGAATTTATGCTATAAAATCAACTAAAGATCAATTTAAAAAGCAAAACGAAGATGAGCAAATTGCTAATGATTTAAGCACACAAAATATATTTATCACACTTTTGACTTTCTTTGGTTATGGCTTATTACTAGCATTTACTCCTTGCATTTTACCAATGATACCTATTCTTTCTTCATTAATTGCAATGAAGCTCAAAGACAAACCATCTAAAAAACATAGCTTTTATTTATCTTTTATCTATGTCTTTTTTATGTCTTTAGCTTATGCTATAGCAGGTGCTTTAGTAGGCCTTGCAGGGGCTAATGTACAAGGTTTATTACAACAACCTTGGATTATCATTACTTTTGCAGGCATTTTTGTATTACTTTCACTTTCTATGTTTGGACTTTATGAATTACAACTACCGCTTAAATTTCAAAATTTTATCAATAAAAAAATAGAAGGCAAAAATGGAGTTTTTGGTATAGCTATCATGGGCTTTTTATCAGCTCTTATTGTAGGTCCTTGTGTGGCTGCACCTTTAGCAGGAGCTTTGCTTTATATTACTAATAGTGGTGATGTATTTTTGGGAGGACTTTCTTTATTTGTGATGAGTTTTGGTATGGGCATGCCTTTACTCTTAATAGGTCTTGGAGGAAATCTTTTAAAAAGTGGGGCTTGGATGCTTAAGATAAAGATTTTCTTTGGTTTTATCATGCTCATTATGGCAGTTTGGATGCTAGAAAGAATACTTAGTGCAAATATCATTTTGATACTTTATGGAATTATAGGGATATTTTTTGCTAGTTTTATGGGTTTATTTGATGAAGCTAAAACTAATTTTAATAAATTTAAAAAAGCGAGTATGATTTTAGTTTTAACTTACAGTTTAAGCCTAATTTTAGGCGGCTCAATGGGTTCAAAAAGCCTACTAAAACCTCTTGAGTTTAACCTTACTTCAAAAGAAAATAGCCCTAGTTTAAGTTTTAAAACCATTAAAAATTTAAAAGAACTTAAGCAAGAATTACAAAATTCTACCAAACCTGTTATGCTTGAATTTACAGCCGCTTGGTGTGAAAACTGCAAACTTTTAGAAGAATATACTTTTACAGATGCTAAAGTACAAAATTTACTTGCTAATTACACACTTTTAAAAGCAGATGTAACACATAATAGCCAAGAAGATTTAGCTCTTATGAAAGAATTTGGAGTTTTTGGGCCTCCTGTGATGATATTTTTTAACAAAAGCGAGGAAAAAGGACGCATTATAGGCTATGTAGATGCAAATGAATTTTTAAATAAAGTTCCTTAAAGGACTCTATTTAAAATTAATTTTATTTCAAAAAACCTTTCAATCCTTCAAGCTGATATTGCCATAGTTTTTCTATAAAAATTTTAAGTTTTATTGCCAAAAGACCACTAATTGGTTTATGTAAAACCGTGCCAACTGCATAATCTTTTCCGATTGAACAAACGGTATTTCCACTCACAAAAGAAAATTCTTGTTTAAAATCTTTCTCATCAATCATAGCCATTAAAGCTTTAGCCACATAAGCTCCTTCTCTTAATGCAAGCTGGGCTGTTGGAGGATATGGAGTGTTAGTTTTAGGGTTTTTAAATAAACTATTATCGCCTATAAAAAAGTATTTTGATGAATTTTCAACATTTAATGGATGCATAAAAACATCTACTTCTATACGCGATCTTGTGCTTGGAAAATCTGAGCTATTTTCTATAACGCTATTACCTCTAACTCCTGCAGTCCAAATGATAGTATTAGCTTTAATAAATTCTCCCCCATCAAGCCTTATACCATTTTTTTCACATTCTATAATTTTAGATTTTTCATATACTTTCACACCAAGTGCTTCTAGTCTTTGCTTTGCTTTTAGAGCCAAACTTTTATCAAACATAGGTAAAATTTGATCCATAGCTTCAATAATAGAGAGTTCTAAATTCTCATAAGAAATTTGCTCTTTTTGACAAAATATTTTAAGCTCTTTAGCTAAAGAAGCTACAAATTCAACCCCGCTTAAGCCCCCGCCACAAACTGCGATTTTTAAATCATCTTCATTTTGGGTGGCTTTATAATTTTTTATTTTCTCATATATTATTTCATTAATTTTTAAAGCATTTTCATAATTATCTATACTCAAAGCATATTCTTGCATGCCTTTAATACCAAAAGTTTCTTTGGCAAAACCAAGTCCACATACTAAAATATCAAAGTCAAATTCATTATTTTTAGTAAAAACTTTGTCTTTAGAAATTTTTAAAACTTCATCTTGGATAAAGTTGATTTTTGGATTTAATAAAGGCAAAAGATCATATTTTGAACTATAAATATCTTCATTGGAAGCTACTTTGTGTAGTAAAATAGTATGATAATGATAAGAATTGTTATTAATCAAACTCACTTGTGCTTTTTCAAAAAACTCATCAGGTAAGGCTTTTATAGCCGATAAAGTAGCATATCCTGCACCTAAAAACAAAATTTTCTTTTTTTGCATGGATTTTCCTTTAATTTGATAAAAAAATAAATAAAAATTTGGCATAATGGTATTATTTTTTATCTTAAAATATTTTTTATTTAAATTTAACAAGGAAAAAGCATGCAAAGACAAACTTGGAGCAATACGCTAACTTATATCCTTACAGTAGCAGGAGCGACTATTGGTTTTGGAGCCACTTGGCGTTTTCCATATTTAGTGGGTGAAAATGGAGGCGGTGCTTATGTTTTGGCATTTTGTATAGCTATGATTTTTATAGGAATTCCTGTGATTTTGGTCGAAAATGTCATAGGAAGACGCAGAATGCTAAATTCAGTCGATGCTTTTGGCGGAAAAACAAGCGATGGAGTTAAAATATCTAATTCTTGGCAAGGTGTTGGCTATATGGGACTTTTGGGAAGTTTTGGAATCATGGCTTATTATATGGTAATAGGCGGATGGGTTTTAGCTTATATTTTTAAAATTATCATAGGCGATTTTAATCTTTCAAGTCCCATTAACGCTCAATATACAAGCGAATTTTATAGCTCTACTATAGAAAATAATCCTTTATTAATAGGAATTTTTACTACTATATTTGTGATAATTAATTGGATTATCTTAAAAAAAGGTGTAATTGATGGCATAGAAAAATCAGTAAAATACCTTATGCCATTTTTATTCATCTGCCTTTTGGTCGTTGTTGCACGCAATTTAACTCTTGAAGGAGCAAGCGAGGGTGTGAAATTTTACCTTACTCCTGATCTTTCCAAAATCACTCCTAAATTGTTTATAGATGTTTTAGGACAAGTATTTTTTGCCCTATCTTTGGGTTTTGGTGTAATGATAACCTTATCATCTCACCTTAAGAAAAATGAGAATTTAATCAAAACTTCTGTTTATACAGGAATTTTAAACACCCTCATAGCAGTGCTTGCTGGATTTATGATTTTCCCTGCTTTATTTAGCGTAGGTTTAACCCCTGATAGTGGGCCATCTTTGGTTTTTAAAACCTTGCCCGTTGCATTTTCACATATACCTTTTGGAAGTATAATTTGTGTGTTTTTCTTTTTGCTTTTAATCATCGCTGCACTTACTACAAGCTTACCAATTTATCAAGTAATCATTAGTGTTTTAGAGGAAAAATTTAAACTAGCTAAAAATACCGCTATTAATCTAACACTTGGAAGTATTTTTGTTTTAGGGAATTTACCATGTATACTTACCTATGGTCCTTTAAGAGATATTACTATCATCAAGGGAAAAAATATTTTTGATAGCTTTGATTTTATTAGTGGAAATATATTCTTTGTTTTAACCGCATTTTTTTGTTGTATTTATGTAGGTTGGGTGCTTAAAAAAGATGCTATTTATGAACTTTCCAATCAAAATACCCTAAAAGGAAGTATTTTTAAATTATGGTATTATTATGTTAAATTTATTATACCTTTGATTATCTTAGTGATTTTTTATTTTGGAATTTTTTAATTTATACTCATAACGCTTTAACATGCTTATATTTCCTTCAAGGCCTCCTTGATGGATATATAAGATTTTTCCACCAAATTGCTCTTTATGAGCTAATAAAGTTTTAAAACCTACCATATCATAAAGCAAATCAAACTCCACTCCACATTCTTTTTTTAAATCCTTATAAAGCTCATAAAATTCTAAATAAGGCTTAGCAAAATGATATTTTTTAGGTGAATTTAATATGGTTAAATTATCAAAATCATAATTTGGCTCTAAGCTTAAAATTTGCTCTTTTAAATATGCACTATCGCCCACACAAGCACATGTAAAAACTTTAAATTTACTATGTTTAGCCAAAAAAGCCGCAGAAGTTCCTGTACCTGAAGGTAAAAAAATACTTACAGTTTCACTTAACTGCTCACTAAGCTCTAAGGCTAGTTGCTGGTATCCAAATTCAGCTTCTTTTATAGCCACACCCTCTTCTATAAAAATATCATCATCTTTTTTCAAGGCTAGAGCTTGCAGTCTTCTTGTGGGATAATTTATATTTTCTATCAACTTCACATTGTGTTTTAATGCAAATTCTAAATTTCCATGGGGATTTTCTTTTAAAAAAGAACTCATTTTTTCACAAACAAAAATGAGCAAAAAATCATTTTCGTAACAAAACTTAGCTAAAGCAACTAAAGCATTACTTTGAGAGGAGCCAAAAGAAATAAATCTTTGTCCTTTTTTAAATAAATGTTTATTTTTTTCAAAAAAGGCTAGTTTTCTAGCCTTATTTCCATTAATATAACCTAGTAAATCATCTCTTTTGAGTAAAAATTCAAAATCATTGTATTTTAAAACATCAATTCTACTTGCTATCAAGGTATTTTTCAACCTTTTCTAAAGCATTATTTGTATTGATATTAAACTTAATCTCTATTCTACGACTTGCCTCTTTGTCTTCTTTACCATCTTTCATAATTACATCAGAATAAGATCTACCACTTGCCATTAAAAGTTTTTGCAATCTTGGATCTTTGTAAAATGAGTGTATAAAACTCATCACAGCATAAGCTCTTTTTTGTGATAAATCAAGATTATATATATAAGAGCCTGCACTATCCGTATGCCCTTCTATGACTATATTTTCTATACTATTTAAGATATTTTCATCTTTTAAGATATTGTCAAAATACTGTGTTAAAATTGCCTTTAAATTCTCTTTTGCTTGAGCTTTTAGAGTAAAAGAATTTGTATCAAAAAGCACTTCAGAAGGTAAAACTATCGCACCTGTATTAGAATCTAAGGTAATATTAGTATCAAATTTTGCTTGAAGATTTTTGATAGTATTTTCTTTGATTAATCCTAGTTCTTTGATTTTGCTTTTCGCCTCATCAAAATTACGCTCTAATTCTTTAATTTCCTCATCTTTTTTATTTAATCTTTCAAGTAAAGCAAAAATTTGCTGATCTTTTTCATCTAAACTTGAATTTAAATCTTGATTAAGTTTAGTAATATTAGCTTCTAAAGCTTGTTTTTGTTTGTTGATATTATCAAGTGTACTTGAGGTATTACTTAATTTTTGGCTAAGACTTTTTAAAATATCTTCTTTTTGATTTAATTCTTCTTTATTCTCTCTTAAGCGTTCTTCTTGTTTTTGCAAATTTTCTTTTATGATTTGTAAATCACTTTGAGTTAAAACATACTTAACAACTATAGCTCCAATAAGCAAAATAAATATAAAAAGCAAGCCTGCCATTAAATCTGCATAAGCTATCCAAAAATTATTTTCTTCATTGTTAGAATTATTTTTTATCATCTATTTTTTCATCTTCTTTTTGATTTTCAAGCTTTGCAATAACTTGTGTGGTTTGCTCATCTAATTCTTTGCTTTCTTCTTTAAATTCTTGCATTAGTGAAATTTTTTCGTCAATATTTTTTTCATCTTCATAAGCTTCTTTAAAAGTATGCATACCCTCTATAATACTTGCCCTAAAGCCTTCAAAAAGCTTAGTTTGATTATCAAGCATAAGATTTTGATATTTTTCAATATTATTTGAAAAATTATTTACCTTTTCATCTAAAGCACTCACACTTTTATCTAAATGCACAATCTTATCTGAACTCACATCTAAAAGTCTATTATATTGCTCTGAAATTCTTAAAGTTAGATCTTTTATGTTTGAATTTAACATATTTACCGCATTTGCAATCTCGCTATAAGTTTTAACTATATCTTTTTGCTCTCTTTGGGTTTTAGATAAATCACTCATAGTTTGTTTTACATGCTCACTGCTTAATCTTACAGCTTTTTCTTCAGCATTTACAAGTTCTTGAAAAACTTTGAATTTTCTATCTATTGTATTATCTAGTTCTTTAAAAAATTCCTCATTGCTTACATGTTCAAAAATCGTGCCTATTTTTTCAAAATGTTGCAAACTTTCTTGAAGATATTTTCTATCAATTTCTTCTTTAGACCAGAAAAAATCGCTTGTTGCGTTTTTTTGACGATTTAGAAGTTTTTGGAATTTACTACTACCGTATTTTTCAAAAAATATCCACCAAAGTGCTAAGAAAATTCCATAAATTGATACATAAAAGGCTGTTCCTACTCCATTTAATAAAACTGAAATCTCTTGTTCTAAGCCTGCTGTGTCGCTTGAATTAAAATTTGGCATAGACATGGCTATACTTATAAAAGTTCCTAAAATACCAAGCATAGGAAAAATAGCTGCACCCACAGAAGCAAAATTTTCATTTCTCAAATCTTTCACATAAGCATATGCAAAATCATCAAAACTAGCATTTGACTTTGTTTCTTTACCTATAACTAAAAAATGCTTCATAATATAGCGTTTTAATATCAGCTTAAATTCATCTTTTTGTTGCTCAAAAATACTTGAAGCATAATCAGCGCTATGTCTAGCAAAGATCAAAGCCACTAAAAAGATAATCCCTATCATTACAACACTATGTAATTCTACTTTAAAATCAATCTTTCCAAAATACCCTAAAAGCACTAAAATATACAATATAGCAGGGATAAAAATAATCTTTAAATAAGCAACAATTCCTGTGCTACCTTTTCCTTCAGGTAATACAAGATCAGAAAAATCATCAGTTGTTTTAACTTCCATTTTATAAACCTTTGTTAATTTTACTCTAAAAATTTAAAATCTTCACAGGAAAATCAACTAAGAGTTATAAAACTCTTAGTTTCTATCGATACAATTTAAATCGCTAAAAGCACACTCTAAGCGTTTGATCATACTCTCTTCGCCCGCTCTAAGCCATACTCTTGGATCATAATATTTTTTATTTGGCTTATCTTCTCCATCTGGATTACCAATTTGGCCTTGCAAATAAGCTTTATTTTTAAGCTCATATTCTCTAACACCATCCCAAAAAGCCCATTGTGTATCTGTATCAATATTCATTTTAATTACACCGTAGCTAAGTGCTGCTTTGATATCCTCTATATCGCTACCACTACCACCATGGAAAACAAAATTGATTGGTTTATCTTCACCAAGATTGAATTTTTCTTTTACATAATTTTGAGAGTTTTTAAGAATTTCAGGTCTTAAAATCACATTTCCTGGTTTATATACTCCATGTACATTACCAAAACTAGCTGCAATTGAAAATCTATCACTAATTTTAGAAAGTCTCTCATAAGCTAATGCTACATCTTCAGGCTGAGTGTATAATTTTGCATTATCAATATTAGTATTATCCACTCCATCTTCTTCACCACCCGTACATCCTAGCTCAAGCTCTAAAGAAATTCCAAGCTCAGACATTTGTTTTAAATAATTCTCACAAGTGCCTAGATTACTTTCTAAATCCTCTTCACTTAAATCAATCATATGAGAGCTAAACAAAGGCTTACCTGTTTCTTTTTTAAACTCAATATTTGCTTCAATCAAAGCATCAATCCAAGGAAGTAATTTTCTAGCAGCATGATCTGTGTGTAAAATTACTGGAACTCCATAAGCTTTTGCCATTAAATGCACATGTCTTGCACCACTTATAGCACCAAGCACATCAGCTTTTGGACAAGCTTTTCCTGCTACAAATTTAGCTCCACCATTTGAAAATTGAATAATCACAGGTGAATTAACTTTTTTAGCACTTTCTAAAACCGCATTAATAGAATTTGTCCCCACGACATTTACCGCAGGGATAGCAAATCCTTCTTTTTTTGCATAATTATATACGGTATTTAGATCATCGCCACTTAAAACACCTGGTTTGACAAGATCTAATACACCCATTATTTATATTCCACTTTTGCTTTTTGACGAAGCTCTTGAGCTTTTTTATTCATAAGTTCTTTAAATTCTTCCATTTTGATATTGCTTTCAATACCTGCTTTTACTTCATTATAACTCATAGTACTTTTCGCTCTAGCATCTTCTTTTAAAATAATATGATATCCAAAATCACTTTTTACTGGTGTTTTAGAAATAGTGCCTTTTTTCATAGAAAAAGCTGCATCAGCAAATGGTTTTACCATAGTTGATTCAGCAAACCATCCAAGATCACCACCTTGAGCCGAAGAACCTTTGTCGATTGATTTTTCTTTTGCAAGTTGAGCAAATTTATCATTTAAAGCTTTTCCACTTAACTTACTAAGCTCGGCAATAATATCTTTAGCTTCTTTTTCACTAGTTACCAAAATATGCTTAGCTTTTACTTGAGCTGGTTTAGTAAATTTATCTTTATTTGCTTCATAGTATTTTTTAGCCTTAGCATCATCATTTTTGATAGAATCAAAAATTTTCTTTTGATAGATATTTACCATGATAGCTTCTTTAGCACGCTCTAATTCTTCTTTATATGAAGGATCATTTTCTATTTTTTGAGCTTTAGCGTCTTTTAATACAAGTTGTTGGATGATATATTGATCAATGATTGCTTTTTTTTGTTCAGCTGGTAAGTCAGTGATTTTAGCACCTCTTAACATAGGAGCAAAAAACTCATTTACTTCTGTATCGCTAATATTGTTTCCATCAAGGGTTGCAACCACCGCAGCATTTAAACTCAAACCTGTTAATAAAGCCGCAGCAACTAAAGAAATTTTTTTCATTGTTTTTCCTTTGAAATAGTTTTGTTGATTTTATTATATCTAAACTTTATTTAAAGCCGATTAACATACAATAAGTTTATGAAAAGAAATTTAGAAATTAAAGAATTATTTTTAAAACATTTTGGACAAGCAAAAACAGAATTAGTTTTTAGCAATGCTTATGAACTTATAGTTTGTGTTATGCTTTCAGCTCAATGTACTGATAAAAGGGTTAATCTCATCACACCTGCTTTATTTAAAGCTTACCCTAGTGTGCAAGATTTAGCTAAGGCAAATTTATCTTCTTTAAAACTTTTGATTAATTCTTGCTCATTTTATAATAATAAAGCACAAAATTTAATCAAAATGGCTCAAGCAGTTTGCGAACAATTTAATGGTGAAATTCCAATGGACGAGCAAGATTTGAAAACTCTAGCAGGTGTAGGACAAAAAACTGCACATGTAGTGATGATAGAATGGTGTGGGGCTAATTGCATGGCTGTAGATACCCATGTATTTAGAGTTTCGCATAGACTTAATCTTAGCAAAGCCAAAACTCCTGAAGAAACCGAAAAAGACTTAACTAAAATTTTTAAAGATAATCTAAACTATCTTCATCAAGCTATGGTGCTTTTTGGGCGTTATACATGTAAAGCTAAAAATCCTTTATGCAAAGAGTGCTTTTTAAATCATTTATGTAAAAGTAAAGATAAGAAAATTTAATCTAGCACCAATTTAGTGCTAGATGATTTTAATGAAAGAATGGTAGATACAAGAAAGCATTGATGACTAAAGCATTTACTATATCTATGAAAAACGCACCCACTAAAGGTACAATAATAAATGCCATATGGCTCATACCATAGTGATTTGTTACAGTTTGCATATTTACCATAGCTGTTGGAGTAGCGCCCAAACCAAAACCACAATGCCCTGCTGCTAAAACTGCTGCGTCATAATCTTTTCCACATACCCTAAAAGTGATAAATATAGCATAAGCAGCCATCATAGCAACCTGAACAGCTAAAATTACCAACATCGGTAATGCAAGAGTTACTAAATCCCAAAGATTAATAGTCATTAGAGCTAAAGCTAAAAATAAAGATAAGCTTACATTACCCAAAACTGATACTTCTCTATCAAATACATGATGAATTTTTGTAGCTGATAAAACATTTCTTAAAACCACACCTACAAAAAGACAATACACAAAAGTTGGTAAAGTAAAACCTGTATTTGTTTTAATATAAGTAGACAAAGCACTACCTATTAATAAACATAAAGCAATTAATGCCAAAGATTCTATAAAAGAAGAAGGTGTGATTAGTCTTTCTTTTTCTGGAGACTGGAAATTTAAAATCGCATCTTTATCATCATTTTGCTTTGGAACTACTAACTTATATTTATTGACTAAATATCTTGCAACAGGCCCACCTATGATACCACCTGAAATAAGCCCAAAAGTAGCACAAGCAATAGCAACAGTAGTTGCACTAGAGTAAAAATAAGGTTCTTTAATAAATTCAGCTGCCCATGCTGCACCTGTTCCATGACCACCACTCATTGTAACAGAACCTGCTATAAGTCCCATTAGTGGATTTTGCCCCATAGCACTTGCCACACCTATGCCAACTATATTTTGCGCAAAAAGCAAGCCAACAACAACAACTAAAAAAATTGCTAATTTTCTTCCACCCTTTTTTAAAGAAGCAAAATCAGCTAACAAACCAATACTTGAAAAAAATGCAAGCATTAAAGGATCTTTCATAGATTCATCAAATTTAATATCCAATGAGAAGAAACTATGTAAGATCAAAAGAATAATCGCAGCAATCCCACCACCAACAACTGGCTCAGGGATATTATAATCACGAAGAAATTTTACCCTTTTAATGACAAATACGCCTAAAAGCAATACTATAACCATAGTAACTAGCGTTGCATAAAAATCAAATTTCATAATTCTCCTTTGTTTGATTTATTTATCAATTGTATTCTAAATGACTTTAAAACAACGCAAATAAACAACACTCTTTTCTTATAATATTACAAAATGAAACACTTTTAGTCTTTTTTACTCTGAAATTAAAACAATATTATGATATAAATTAATATTTTTAAGCAAAGATAGCTTTGCTCTGCTAAGCTCTTGGAGTGAATTTATAAGCAAAGCATCCGCATCAAGATAATCTTTTAGTTCACTGCGACCTAATTCATATTTTTCTAAATATAGCTGTGTAATTTTTTCTTGATTAACATTAATGTCTTTTACTAATTTTAACAAATCATTATAATACTTGTCATTTTCATAACAAAGTTTAAATTCATGGATAGTTCTTTGTAATACATCTTTATATTCAACCAAACGAGCTTGATATGCTAATTCAGAAATTTTTACATTTTGTTTTACTCTATAAAAGTCCAAAAATGGTAAGTCAATGGCGACATTGCCTCCTAAAATTAAAAATTTAAAACTCTCATCAATATTCTTATCATTCCCATCTAAATTTCCCAATATTTTTATGCTAGGTAAAATACTTTTTTGCACACTTGTATAATCCTTGTAAGAAGCCATAAGTTGATTTAGTTTTGCTTGAACTTGTGGTCTATAAGCAAGCATTTTTAATTCTATATCAAAATTAATTTTTTGCAAAGAAAAATCTTCAAGAGTATAATTTAGCATTTTATTAATCAAATGCTCATCATCTTTACCCAGTAAGTCTTTTATATTTTTAAGAGTTAAGTCTTTATTTTGCAAATTTGTAATGATATTTTGTTTAGTGTTTAATAAAGATTTTTTAATATTTAAAAGATCTATATATTCAACTTTTCCATAATTAAGTTTAGTAGTATAAATTTCTAGCATTTGCTCTAGATTTTTTAAATGTTTGTTTAATAAATGATCTACATCATTGAAATAAATAAATTCAAAAATACTATTTATCGCTAAATTAATCGTATCAAACTCTAAAGAGCGTAACTCATACTCACTTGCCTTTGCTAAAAATTCAGAACTAGCAACTTGATCTGAAATTTTGCCATATATATCAAGCTCATAATTTAACATAATGCCATTTGAAAAACTATGCGTTTTTGCGCCATTGTTTAAATTTTTTCTTATATTTGCACCAAAATTTCCACTCAAAGTAGGATAAAGATCTAAATTTAAAAGCTTATATCTAGCTAAAGTACTTAAAAAATTAACCCTTGCTATATTTAAGTCTTTATTATTATCAATAATAGCTTTTAAGATATTATTTAAGTCTTGATTATTATATTTTTCCCACCAAGCCTTGCTTGCGTTAAAATCTTCAAAATATTCTTTTTTTATTTGCTCTTGAGATACTTGCTCTAATTTTACTCCTACGCAGGCATTTAAAAAAAAGGCTATAAAAAATAATAAAAATATTCTCATCTCATTCCTTTGATAAAGCACTAATAGGATTTAAATTTGCTGCATTTTTTGCTGGGAAAAATCCAAAAACCACTCCGATTAAAACCGAACTTAAAAGCCCTAAAAATACCGAATTTAATGAAAGTATCATCGTAAAACCAAAATTTAAAGAATTAAATACTTCAATGATGATAAAAGAAAGCATTACTCCAAAAATAGCCCCTAAAGAACAAATCAACACAGCTTCGATTAAAAACTGCATTAAAATATCTTCTTTTCTAGCTCCAATAGCCATTCTAACTCCAATTTCTCTTGTGCGCTCACTTACTGAAACAAGCATGATATTCATCACACCAATACCACCTACTATCAAAGATACCACTGCAATAGAAGAAATAAGTAAAGTCAAAGTAGCAGTATTTTCCTCAATGGCATTTTTAATCGCGTCAGAATTTATAGTAAAAAAATCTTTTTTTCCGCGTTTAATCTCTAAAATTTTTACCATAGCTTCTTCAGCCAAAGCAGGATTTACCTCATCTTTTACCTTAGTTACTATAGCTCTTATTTGTTTATCTCCTGTGATTTTATTCATCAAAGTAGAATAAGGAGTATAAATTTTAATGGTATTTTCATCAGCTCTAAAGCCTTTATTATCTCTTTCTTTTTTTAAAACACCAACTATAGTTAAAGGTTGCTTGTTAAAAATCACGCTTTTACCTAAAACATCTTTAACGCTGATATTATCAAATAAAATTCTCAAAGCATTTTCATCTATAATGCAAATATTAGTATTATCTTTTATATCTTCATTATTAATAAACCTACCATCTACCATCACAAAACCTCTAAGTCTTAGATGATTTGGTCCTACTCCATAAATTCTAGCTTGTAAAGAATTATTCTTATAAGTTACCACCCCTATTTTACCCACATCTGCTTCTACTGCTTCTAAATAAGGCAAAGAACTTAAGGTTTTTAAATCGCTTAAATTAAGCCTTGTTCTGCCTGATCGAATATCTCCCAAGCCACGCCCTGAAACAACTTCTATAGTATTAGTCCCAATAGAGCTAATAGAAGCAAGTATGTTTTGTTGGGCTCCAAGCCCTAAAGCAACCACGCAAACTACTGAAGCTATGCCTATGATAATACCAAGCATAGTAAGCAAAGAGCGTAGTTTGTGTGCTACAATGGAAGCTATGGACATTTTCAAACTTTCAAAAAGCTGATTTTTAAGCAAATTAAAGCTTTTTTTCTCTTTTGGCATTAACTTAGCTTTTATTTCATCTGCTTTTTTTGCACCATTATCACTTATAATCTTACCATCTTTAATTTCTATAACTCTTTTTGCTCTAGCAGCTATTTCCCTATCATGAGTGACTAAAACTACGGTGTGTCCTTGCTCATTTAGTTTATTTAAAATTTCTAAAACTATCTTACCGCTTTTAGAATCAAGCGCACCCGTTGGCTCATCTGCTAAAATAAGCTCACCACCATTCATCAAAGCTCTTGCTATGGAAACTCTTTGCTGTTGCCCACCACTTAGTTCATTTGGCTTAGAAAGTTCTTTATGATCAAGCTCTAAAAAAGAAAGTAATTCTTTAGCCTTTTGTGATCTTTCTTGTTTGTTTTTACCTGCATAAACAGCAGGTAAGGCTACATTATCTTTAGCATTTAAAAGACTAAGCAAATTATATCTTTGGAATATAAAACCAATTTTTTCGCGTCTAATTCTTGCTTTTTCATCTTTGCTTAAATTAGTTACTTCATATGCATCTAAAAAATATTTTCCACTACTTGGTTCATCAAGTGTGCCTATAATATTTAAAAGAGAGGTTTTACCACTTCCTGATTGTCCTATAATGGCTACAAATTCTCCCTTTTGAATATAAAGATTAATATTTTCTAAAATAGTTGTATTATTAATCTTTTTTTGTATATTTTCTAAGCGTATCATTTTTTATTTTTACCTATGATAACTAAATCACCCTCATTAATACCATCTAAAATTTGAGTATTTAAACTATCTTTGATACCTAATTTAACAGGTGTTTTTACACTTATATTATTGGCTTTTAAAATTTCTACATAATAACCACTTGTATCGCTTTTTATAGCTAAAGTTGGTATAACTAAAGTATTATTTTCTGTTTTAATAGCAATTTCATTTTCTGTACTCATACCTATGCGTAAAAAATTATTATCATTTTTTACAAAAACCCTTGCATAATAATACACAGCGCTAGTGCTAGTACTTGAGTTTGAGTTTAAATTTGTATTGCTTGTTGCATCACTTATGGTAGTATTTGCTGGATCTATACTTGAAATAGTTGCTTCATATTTTTTATCAGGCTCATTTAAAATGCTAAATTTTACCTTTTTTCCAACACTAATTTTATTAATATCAGCTTCAGCTATTTGCATACGAATTTCCATTTCACTTAAATCAGCCAAGCGCACTATACTTGGTGTATTTTGGTTTGCATTTACAGTTTGCCCCTCTTCAACTGCTACATTGATAATCTCACCCTTACTAGGTGCAGTTATAGTAGTATAAGCTAAATCTTTTTGAGCATTTTTTAAAGAAATTTCAAGTTGAGTAGTTTGAGCTTTTAAATCAGCCACATTTGCTCTTAAGGCATAAAAAGTATTTTTAAGATTTTCAAGATTTTCTAAAGAGGTAGCCTTTTTGGCATAAAGTTTTTGCTCTCTTTGGTATTGTTTAGTAGCTATATCAAGAGCGATTTTTTTACTTTCTAAATTTGCCTTTGCACTTTCAAGTCTAGCTTTAGTAATATCTAAATCATTTTGTTGTTTATCTTTATCAATTTGTGCGATTAAATCACCCTCATTAACACGATCGCCCAATTTTACATATAGTTTAGTAATTTGCCCACTAACTTGTGCACCAACATCAACTTGGGTTTTTGCATAAACTTCACCTATTGCTTCTATGCTTTGAGTAATGTCTTGTTTTTTAACCTCATAAGTTAGATAATTATATTCTTCCTTATTTGCAAAAAAGTAAAAATACACCCCTATAATAAGTATAATCAAAAATATGCTCAAATAAATTATTTTTTTCATTTTAATCCTTTAAAAACCGCATAATAAAACATTTGTGTGAAGTAAAAATAAAATTGTAGCAATAAAATATAATTTTAACAATTTTAAAGCTTATAAGGTATAAGATAAATTAAACTAAAAATAAGGAAATTATATGCAAGATTATTTAAATTTAATGCAAAATCGCTCTTCCATTAGAGCATATACTCAAGAAAAAATTTCTAGAGAGAACTTAGAATATATCTTAGAATGTGCTAGATTATCTCCTAGTTCTTTAGGGCTTGAACCTTGGAAATTCTTGGTTTTTCAAAAAGATGAACATAAAAAAGAAATTGCCAAAATAGCTAACAATCAAAATCATGTAGCAAATTGTGCTGCTATTATTGTTGTGATCTCAAGAGCTGATTTTAAAGATTATTTTGAAGAAAAACTAAAAAAGCGTGGTTTAAGCCAAGAAGAATTAAACAAACGCTTGCAAACCTATAAGCCATTTTTAGACGCAATGGATTTAGAACAAAGTTTTATTTATGCAAAAGAGCAAAGTCATCTTGCTATTGCAAATATTATCAATGCTGCTTATAGTTTAAATTTAGGTTCGTGTATTATCGGTGGCTTTGATAAAGATAAAATCAATCAATATTTAAATTTAGACACTACCAAACAAAGAGTATCTATGCTTATTGCTCTAGGACATGCCCAAAAAAATTCTAGTACAGAAAAAGCTCGTTTTGCATTTAATGAAGTGGTAGAATTTAAAGATTAATCAAATATCAAAACTCCATTTAAATTTTATATAATAAAATAATATTTTTAAAATAAAATGGAGTTTTAAATGCAAGGAAATTTTTTAAAGATTTTTGGCGTATTGCCATTTTTAGCAGTAGCTTTTATTAACGCTTTTGTGGATTTAGGACACAAAATCATCATACAAAATACCATTTATAAATTTTATGAAGATAGCACCCAACTTTTTCTAACTGCTATTGTCAATGCTTTAATGCTTTTGCCTTTTATTCTTATGCTTTCACCATCTGGATTTTTAGCGGATAAATTTCCTAAAAATAAAATCATGAAAATATCTGCATTATTTTCAGTAATATTAACTTGTATTATTTGTTTGTGTTATTATCTTGGAGCATTTTGGCTTGCATTTACAATGACTTTTATCATGGGAGTGCAATCTGCCTTATACTCTCCTGCAAAATATGGCTTTATAAAAGAATTAGTAGGAAAAGAGTTTTTAGCTATGGGAAATGGAGCTGTCAATGCAGTAAGTATTGTGGCTATTTTAGCCGGTATGGCAGTATTTTCTCTAAGCTTTGAAATGCTTTTTGAGTCAAATTTTAACACTCCTTCGGATATTTTAACACAAATTGCACCTTTGGGTTTTGTATTAATAGCTTTTGCTTTATTAGAACTTTTTTTAGCTTATAAACTTCCTAGCTTAAAAGAAGAAGATAAAAATTTAAGTTTTGATAAAAAACAATATTTACAAGGAAAGCTTTTAACCTCTAATTTAAAAACAATATTTTCTCATAAAATTATTTGGCTTTGTATTATAGGAATTTCACTTTTTTGGGCCATATCACAACTTTATTTAGTGAGTTTTCCTGTATATGCAAAAAATGATCTTTTCATAGAAAATACCTTTTATGTACAATGCTCTTTAGCTTTTTCTGGTATAGGAGTGATTATAGGATCGCTTGTTAGTGGTAAGTTTTCTAAAAATTACATCGAATTAGGTCTTATACCACTAGGTGCTTTAGGGGTTTTTCTAATGAGCATTTTAATGCCATTTTTAGAAAACTTACTAAGTTATAGTGTAGTGTTTTTTATTTTTGGTTTAAGCGGAGCATTTTTTATCATACCTTTAAACTCTCTAATACAATTTCATGCAAAAGAAAATGAACTAGGAAAAGTCTTAGCAGGAAATAATTTCATACAAAATATTTTTATGTTAGGCTTTTTAGCACTAGCTACTTTTGCTGCTTATGCTAAAATTGAAGTGATAAATTTGTTTTATTTTATCATCGCTGTGGCATTTTTTGGAAGCATTTATGTGCTAAGTAAATTGCCTTTTTCTTTAGTGCGTTTATTAATGAGTATAGCGTTTTTTCAACGCTACCGTTTATTGGTAGAAGGTTTTGAGAATATTCCTGAAAAAGGCGGAGCGTTATTACTTGGCAATCATATATCTTTTATAGATTGGGCTATTGTGCAAATGGCTATACCAAGAAAAATTTATTTTGTTATGGAAAAAAGCATTTATTCTAAGTGGTATATTAGAATTTTTCTTGATAAATTTGGAGTTATTCCTGTTTCAAGTGCTTCTAGCAAATCAAGCTTAGAGCTTATTGCTATGCATATTAAAAATGGAAATTTAGTTTGCCTTTTCCCAGAAGGAGTGCTTTCACGCCATGGACAGCTTAATGAATTTAAAGGTGGGTTTGAGTTAGTTTGCTCAAAATTAGAAGAACAAGATGGAGTGATTTTACCTTTTTATATTAGAGGACTTTGGGGAAGTGCTTTTTCAAGAAGTGATGAAGAATTTTCAGCAAGAAACCGCAAAATAAGTAAAAGAAAAATCGCTATTGCTTTTGGAAAAAGCTTGCCAATACACACTAAAAAAGAAGTGGTTAAAGCAAAGGTTTTTGAACTTTCATTTATTGCTTGGAAATCTCAATGTGAAAGTATGCATACTATAGCTAGAGCTTGGATAGATAGTGCTAAAAGAAATTTAAGTCAAATAGCTATTGTTGATCCTTTAATAGGTGGTATTACTTATAGAAAAATGCTTGCTTTAAGTTTAGTTTTTAGCTCTTTTATAAAAAATAGATCACATGAGTTAAATATACAACCTACCCAAGGAAGCTATGCTCCAAAAGAAGAATGTATAGGAATTTTGCTCCCTGCTTCCATGGCTAGCTCTCTTTGTAATCTAGCTGTATTACTTGCAAATAAAATCGTGGTAAATTTAAATTTCACAGCAGGTGTAAAAGCAATAAATCAAGCCATTCAAAGCTCTCAAATTCAACAAATTTATACTTCTAGAAAATTTATGGAAAAATTAGAAAATAAAGGCATAAAACTAGAATTTGAAGAGCATGTTAGAATTATTTTTATGGAAGATATTATCGCAAACTTTAAAAGACAAAAACTCAAAATCTTTTCTATGCTTGCTTTAGTAAGTATCTTACCTACTTGTTTAATAAAAGCATTATTTGCATCTAATAAACAAAACCTTGCCATAGCTGCTATATTATTTAGTAGTGGTAGCGAGGGAACACCTAAAGGAGTAATGCTAAATAATCGCAATATTTTAAGCAATATAGCCCAAATTTCAGATGTATTATGTGCAAAAAATGAAGATGTTATCTTATCTTCTTTGCCACCTTTTCATGCTTTTGGATTAACTGTAACTACTTTTATGCCTTTATTAGAAGGGATTAAAAGCATAACACATGCTGATCCAACAGATGCACTAGGTGTAGCAAAAGCTATAGTAAAAAACAATGTTAGCATTATGTGTGCTACTTCAACTTTTTTAGGTATTTATGCAAGAAATAAAAAACTTGATGCGATTATGTTTGAAAGCTTAAGGATTATTGTTTCAGGTGCTGAAAAACTCAAAAGCGAAGTAAGAACTGCCTTTGAAATGAAATTTAAAAAACCTATTTTTGAAGGTTATGGAGCCACTGAAACCACTCCGGTTGCAAGTGTGAATTTACCGAATAAATTTGATCCTGACTATTGGATTTTACACCGTGCAAATAAAGAAGGTAGTGTAGGTATGCCTTTACCAGGAAGTGCTATACGCATAGTAGATCCATCTACTTATGAAAGTTTAAATCATGGAGAAGATGGATTAATACTCATTGGTGGCCATCAGGTTATGGTGGGTTATTTAAACAATAAAGAAAAAACCGATGAAGTTATCAAAGAAATCGATGGCATACGCTGGTATAATACCGGTGATAAAGGCCATGTAGATGAGGATGGCTTTTTATATATAGTAGATCGTTATTCTCGTTTTGCAAAAATTGGTGGTGAGATGATATCTTTAGGAGCTTTAGAAGAAGAAATTGCTAAATTTATCAATACAGATATAGTAAAATTTTGCGCAGTTGCACTAGATGATGATAAAAAAGGTGAAATGGTATGCTTATTAGTAGAATGCCAAGAGCAAGATTTTGAAGGAATTTGTGAAGCAATTAAAAACTCTACTATGCCTGCTATTTTTAAACCAAGTAGATATTTTAAGGTAGAACAAATCCCACTTTTAGGCTCTGGCAAAGTGGATCTAAAAGGTGCTAAAGATTTAGCTAAAATCTTGCAAGAAAATTAATTCCCAAAGTAAATTTTACTTTGGGAAATTTTATAAACTATTTCTTTTAGTTTTACAATCATATTTTTTATCAAAAACAAGCTTATTATTTTCCTTAACTACTAATTTTCCCTTAATATAAAAATACTCCAAATCGCTAGTTTGTGTTAAGATTATATCCGCCTCCATCATACAACCCTCGCGTCCTATTTGCATTGTTTGAGTAATGGTATATTCTGCACTTAATGGGTTTTCATTTTGAAGTTTTAATTCTCTTTTTAAATTATGCTTTACTAAAACATCAACCTCATCAAATCTATAAACACCTTCTCCAAAAACCCCGCCAACACCATCTGTAATACAAGTCCAAGTATCGTTTAAAATATCATAAGAAATGCTTCTATCTACCCTACCTTCTTCTAAAAGTGTTATTGGAGTTAAAGGAGCACTTTGTGCTTGCATATTGATTTTATCGCTATCTTGACCACTAAAACATGGCAAATTAAATTCACACTCATTTAAATCTAAAGTCAAGGTTGAAATTTTTGGCATAGGCCAAAACATAGGCCAAAAAGAATTCGCTAATGATAATCTTATCTTAGAACCCTTGGCAAATCTATATCCACAAGCATCAAGTTTGATTTGCTTTTGGATAAATTCATCTTTTTTTAAAGGTATAAATTGCTCTTTATTATCACTTAATGCAAGATTGATTACTCCATAACTTACTCTTTTTACAAAACCATCAGCTCTAACTTCACTAAGTTGAGCAAAAAGCATAGCTTTTTCTTGATCGCTTGCAATTTTTACATTTAACATAGGAAAGCCTAAGACATCTAAATCTTGTTCTAAAAAATCACTTTCAAAAACAACTGCCATCCCATCATCTAACCTTTGATCGCTAGGACTTTCTCCTAAAACACCAGCTCCCATCCACTCTCCTGATAAAAGCCCATGATTTAGCGGGGTATTAATTTTGATAAATTCACTTGATTTTTTACATGTTAATTTATACGGATTTAAATAATATTTTTTATAGCTAATATCATTTTCAAAATCATTTAAAGCAACAAAACGACCTTCTACTTTCTCTGTTTTTGAATTTGGCTTAGAGCTATTTTCAATATATGCTTGTATCATAGGAGCTTCAAGTGCATCGTTTTCTTCATTTTTAAGCCATTTATCCCACCATTTAAGTGCTTCTTGTAAAAAACCCATTGCAGGCAAAGGTAAGCCATCATGAGGATAAACATGAGCCCAAGGACCAACGATAGCTTTTTTTGGAACTTTCAAACCATTCATTAGAGTAAAAACAGGATTAGTATAAGAATCAGCCCATCCATCTAATGCAAAAACAGGGACTTGTATATCATCATAATTTTCCCCAACAGATCCATGCTTCCAATAATCATCTTTTAAAGTATGCTCAAGCCATAATGTGGGCCATAAAGGCATGTTCTCAAGCCTATTGAACCATTTTTTTCTACCATTTGGATCAATTTTTGGATCAACAAAGCGTGATTGATATGCAAGCATGATATTACCCCACCAAAAATTATCATTAAGCAAACATCCGCCTTTATAATGAATATCCTCATTAAACCTATCATCGGTAAAACCTACTACTACAATTGCTTTTAAATTTTTAGGTCTTCTTGCTGCAACTTGTAAAGAATTAAAGCCACCCCAAGATTTACCCATCATACCAATATTCCCATCGCACCATTCTTGCTTTGCAATCCACTCAATGACTTCTAAAGCATCATCTTGTTCTTGTTTTAAATATTCATCTTCTAATAAACCATCAGATTCCCCACTTCCTCTAATATCAACCCTAACAACCGCATAGCCATTACTACTAAAATATCCGTGCATAGGCTCATCTCTGCCCCTTGTTCCATCATTTTTTCTATAAGGAATGTATTCTAATATAGCAGGAACTTTTTCTTTTACTTGAGGAAGCCAAATTCGTGATGAAAGCTTAGTGCCATCTTTTAAAACTATCCATTCATTTTCTATTACTCTAACCTTGTTTTTAAAGTTAAAAACAATTTCCTTCATTTCATCTCCTTTTTATTGTATTTTTTAATCCAAATCAAACAAAACATTACACCCAAAATAGCCATAGCTATCATAATAGTAAAATATATATGAAAACCTTTTACACCTGGGTATCTATCTAATAAATCTCCAGCAAGTAATGGTGCAAAAACTTCAGGCAAATACCCAAAAGTAGATACAACACCTATAGCCATACCCGCTAAATGTATAGGAATTTTTCCCTCACTAAGTAAAGAATAATAAATTCCAAAATTAGAATACATAGCTATATAAATTATAACACAAGCAGAAGTTAAAACACTCATTTGTAAAAATCCATTTAATTTTGAACTAAGCATTAAAAAAATAACACCAATTCCCATTAAAATAAAGCCTATCATCATTATTTTAGCTTTTCCATATCCATCTGCTATAAATCCACCCACTACAGAAGAAACCGGACGAATATATTGAGCCAATACCGTTAAAATAGCTGCAAAAACAGCAGAAGTTCCTATAACATTGCTTGCATAAGGAGTAAAATAATAAAAACTCATGTTAAAAAAATATGTACAAAAAGTAATAGCAACCACAAGCCAAAGAGCAGAATTTTTCAAAAGAAAAACCAAGTCTTTGATTTTAATCTTCTCACTTTGCTCATTAATATCATCTTTCAAAAGAAAAAACAATAAAATAGCACTTGCAATAGGAGCTATAGAATAAAACACAATAACCATTTCTATACCTTGTGCGGCTAAGGCTTTTGTTTGAAAATATCCAAAAATACTCGTAGCTATAGCCAAATGTGCAGCACCAACAACTCCTCTACCGCCTTCAAAAATTCCATAAGCCCTTGCTTGTTCTTTAGAATTTGCTAAACTCCTTACTATTTTCATCAAAGAAGGCCAAAAAGTTAATAATGAAGTAATCCCCCAAATTCCATAAATAATCAAAAGTGCATTTAAAGAAGTAAAATATAAATGCAATAAACCACCAAGTCCTGTAGCAATTAAAGAAAAAATCAATAATTTTTTTGGTGCAAAACGATCTGCTAAATAACCTCCTAAAGCATAAGAAAACAAACCAAGCAATCCATAAGCACTACCCAAAAGCCCCATTTCAAAATTATTTAAATGATAAAGACTCATATAATCATCATAATAATACTTTCTAAAATAAGGTAAACCATAAATAATAGATCCGCAAAAGGATAATAACAATAATGTTAAAAAATTATTTTTTAAACTTTGTCCTGTATTTTGTCCCATCAAAAACTCCTTTTGCATACTATATATAATTTTTATGTTTTTTTGCTTTTATATAAGTGATTTTATGCAAAAAATATTATAATAATATATTTTTTACACATTTTAATCTACTTTATTATAAAATTTTATTAATTTAATAATTTATAAGCATAAAAAATTTATTTACAAAATAAAAATAATTTCTGTTTTTTATTTTTTATTATTGTTTTTTTGATACATTTACATAAACTAAAAATTAAAAAAGGGAAATAATGAAAATTTTTGATATGGTAGTTATTGGTGCTGGCCCTGCAGGTATTGCAGCAGGAGTAGAAGCTAAAATAAAAAATAAAGAAGTTATTGTTTTAGAAAAAGCTGATGCGATTTGTCAAACCTTGGTAAAATTTTACAAAGAAGGCAAAAGAGTAGATAAAGCTTATAAAGGTTGTGATAGCACAAATCACGGGCATATAAATTTTGAAGATGGAACTAGAGAAAGTACGATAGAAACTTTCCAAAATGCCATTAAAGAGCATAATCTTGAAGTAAAGCTTTCTAGTGAAGTTGAAAGTGTTAAAAAAGATGGAGAAAATTTCATCGTTAGTACTGCAAATGAAAATTATATTTGTAAAAATGCAGTTATTGCCATAGGTAGAATGGGTAAGCCAAATAAACCAAGCTATACTTTACCTATAACTTTAACAAAAATCATCAATTTTAATGCAAATTCAACAAGCCAAGATGAAAAAATCTTAGTTGTAGGCGGTGGAAATTCAGCAGCAGAATACGCTATAGATTTAGCTAAAAATAACGATGTTACACTTTGCTATAGAAGAGAAACTTTCTCAAGATTAAACGATATTAATCTTGAAGATATTCAAAAAGCTTTTGAGCAAGGCAGTGTAAAAGCAAAACTCGGCATAGATATAACTGGTATTGAAGATGAAAATGGCAAAGCTAAAGTAAATTTCACTAACAATACAAGTGAAATTTATGATCGCATTATTTATGCTATTGGTGGTTCAACTCCACTTGATTTCTTACAAAAATGCTCTATAGAAGTTGATGAAAAAGGTGTGCCAAGCTTTGATGAAAACAAAGAAAGTAATGTAAAAGGATTATTTGTAGCAGGCGATATAGCGAGTAAAAACGGAGCTTCTATTGTAGTGGGTTTAAATGATTCATTTAAAATCTGCGATCATCTTTATAAATGCTAAAACTCTTTCAATATTCAAAAGGCTATCGTTATAATAATGATAGCCTTTTACTTTTTGACTTTTTATCTAAAAATAACTTAAAAGGAAATATCCTTGATATAGGATGTGGATGTGGAATTTTAGGACTTTTAGTAAAGCAAAAATTTCCAAATTCAAAAGTCTATCTACTAGATATTCAAGAGCAAAATATCAAACTAAGTTATAAAAATGCCAAAGAAAATAAACTTGAAATTCAAAGCATTTGCGAAGACTTTTTAAACTATAAAAGTGATATAAAATTTGATTTTTTAATCTCTAATCCTCCATTTTATAAAAAAAATACACAAAAAAGCCAAGATTTGCATTTATGTATATCAAGATATCAAGAATTTATGCCGCTTGAGAAGATGTTTGCTAAAATAAATACTTTAATCAAGCCAAATGGTAGTTTTTTTATGTGCTATGAGGCAAGTTTTTTAGATGAAATTTGTGCTTATTTAAAACAATTTAAATTAAAACTAGTTTCTCTTCAATGTATTCACACCAATACACAAACTAATGCAAGGCTTGTTTTAATGCATATTAAAAAAAATAATAAAAGCCCTTGTGTGATAATGCCTACGCTTTTTATGTATGAAAATAATGTTTTAAATCCAAAAATTAGCGAAATTTATGAAAATACAGGAACTATAAGCTATGATATGTGAAAAAAACTTTGATTATTCTTTTGATGAAAATGCTTGTAAAATATGCGGTGGAAAATGCTGCACTGGAGAAAGTGGATATATCTATGCTAGCAAAGAAGAGCTAGAAGCTATTGCTGCTTTTTTAAATTTAAACTTTGAAGCCTTTAAAGAACAATACCTTATCAAAGTTGGATTTAAATATAGTTTTAAAGAAGTAAAGCATGAAAATGGCTATCGTTGTATTTTTTTTGATACAATGTATAAAAAATGTTTAATTTACAAGCATAGACCAAAACAATGTAAAACTTTTCCATTTTGGGAGTATTTTAAAACACACAAAGAGGAGTTGAAAGAAGAATGTATAGGGGTTTGCTTTCACTAATTATCGTTTTTATCCTAACAAACCTTGCTTTGGCTAAAAGCGAAGATAAAATCTTACAAGCACTCATTTATGAAGAACATGGACAGTTTCAAAAAGCATGTGATATTTATACAAATTTATTTCATGAAAATAATGAAAGTATCTATTTGCAAAAAGCATTGCTTTTAGCTTTGGGTGCTAACTTAAAACAAAAAGATGAACTTTTAAAAGCCTCTAAAGAATTTTTAAATCATACAGCTATTGCAAGATTAAATGCTTTGCATTTTTTTGAAATAGGAGATTATAAACAAGCCGAAACTATACTTTATAAACTCATTAAAGAAGAGCAAGATTATAGAAACTATGAAATACTAGGTGATATTTTTGCTAAAAAAGCTTTATACACCAAAGCTTTAGAGCAATACAATCTTGCTTATAAGCTTTTTGAACATGAAAATTTATTACTTAAAATAGTTGAAATTAATATTAAAAATAAAAATATCGATCAAGCTAAAAAAGCTTTAGAAGAATTTGTAAAAAATTCACAATGCACTCTTAAAACATGCACCCTACTTTTAAAAATTTATCAAGAGCAAAAAAACAATAAGGCAAGCATTCAAACCCTTGAAAAACTATATAAACTCAACAATGATATTAAATATATATATGCTATGATAGAATTACTAGTGCAAGAAAAAAATTATAAACAAGCTCTAAATTTAGTCCAACAATACAACATAGATCCTGATACTAAAATTTTCTTATATACACAAACAAAAAATTATAAAAAAGCTTACGAAATAACTTTAAAACATTATGAACTTAGCAAAGATAAAAAATACCTTTCTATGGCAGGGGTTTTAGAATTTGAAATTTATATGGATTCTAAAAGTAAAAAAATCACGGATCCAAAAATTCTAGCTTCTATTATGAAAAAATTTGAACAAAGTGTAGATGTGCGTAGCGATGCTTTATATCAAAACTACTATGGCTATGCCTTAATCGAATATGATATTGATATTGCAAAAGGCATAGAATTAGTAGGCTGGGCACTTGAACAAGAACCACAAAATCTTTACTACCTAGATTCTTTAGCTTGGGGCTATTATAAACTTAAAAATTGCAAAAAAGCTTATGAAATTTTACAAAAAACATTCCACGATAAAGAATTTGCAAATTCCCAAGAAAGCAAAGATCACTTAAAGGCCATTGAAAAATGTTTAAAACAATAGATTTAAAAGATCATTTTTCAAAAACACAAAAAATTCTAGAAAATAAAAAAGAAATTTTTCCTTATGATATGCTAGGCAGAAGCCTAGCTTCTAATGCTTTTTATCCTAAAGATATTTACACACTTTTGCTTGAAAGAAAACTTTCGCATTTTTTATATTCCAAAGATTTAAATTTTAATCATGAAAATTTTGATGCTATCGTTTTACCAACAAGTCCTTTGCTTAATCAAGACATACAAAATTTAAGTCTTTTTAGACGCTATCATGAAAAACCCATTGTGCAATTTGACTTTATTTTTGATGAATATCAAATTTTAGAAAGCTTGGTATATGGAGCTGATGCGTTTATTGTATTTCCTAAAATGCTAAAAACTATACAACTAAAAAAACTTTATAATTTTGCAATACATCTTGGCTTAGAGGCCATTTTTTATATTGAAAGCAAAAGTGATCTTAATAATGCTATTTTAGCAGGAGCTAGAATTTTTTTATTAGAAGATGAAAAGCTATTACCTTTGATACCAAAAAATAAAGCTCTTATAAGTAAAAATATCAAAAATCTGCATGCTTGCATAAAGGAGAGTTGATGGAGTATTTATACGCACCTTGGAGGGATGTTTATTTTAATAATAAAGATAAAAATTTTTGCCCTTTTTGTCATTGTAAGTATGAACTCAATGAAGATGAAAAACTTGGGGTAATTTTTAGAGCTAAAGAATGTTTTGGCATTATGAATAAATACCCTTATAGTCCGGGTCATTTCATGATTATCCCTTATGAGCATTTAGAAAATATAGAAGATTTAAATAATGATGCATGGCTAGAAATTAGCCATTTTGTGCGTATTGGAGTTAAAATTTTAAAAGAAAACTTTCATGCCAAGGGTGTTAATATAGGTATGAATTTAGGCAGTGCAGCAGGAGCTGGCATAGCGCCGCATTGTCATTATCATTTAATCCCAAGATGGCAAGGGGATACAAATTTTATCACTACCATAGGACAAACTAGAATTTGTGGGAGTGATTTGGAAAAAGTTTATACCACCTTATGCAAAGCTTTTAAAGACTATGTATAAAGAAGTTGATTTTGAAAATTTTTTAAAATTTAATTTTGATCTTTTAATTGATGTAAGAAGTCCCAAAGAATACAAACTTGCTCATATAAAATCTGCGCAAAATTACTACGCATTAAATGATAATGAATTTGAAGAAATAGGCACACTTTATAAGAAAAATAAAGGCTTAGCTAAAGCAAAAGGTGCAAGTTATATTTGTAAAAATATGAGTGAACATATTAATAAACTTTATCAAAATTATAAAATAGGTTCTTTGGTGGGAATTTATTGTGCAAGAGGTGGTAAAAGATCAAAAGCTATTGCTTTAATCTTGGCTGAACTTGGTTATAGAGTTGTAAGATTAGAAGGTGGATACAAGGCCTATAGAAGTTATGTGAGTGAGTTTTTTAGGAAAGATTTAAATATTGAGTTTTTATGTCTTTGTGGCAATACAGCAAGTGGTAAAAGTGATTTAATCCAAACTTTAAACAATGCTTTAAATTTAGAAAAACTAGCTAATCACCAAGGATCAAGTTTTGGTAAAATTTATGGAGAACAACCAAGCCAAAAAGCCTTTGAAGATAAGTTGTTTTATTTTTTAAAAGATTATACTCACAAAACTTGTTTTATAGAAGCTGAAAGCAGACAAATTGGAAATTTAACTATCCCGCTAAATTTATATAATAGTATGCAAAAAGCTAAGAAAATTTGGTGCGAGTGTGATATAAATTTACGCATTCAAAGAGCTTTAAAAAACTATACTCCAATGGATAAAAAAGTGTTTTATCAATGTGTTGAGAAAATCTCACCCTATATCAGTAAAGACTTCAAGATAAAACTTTGTAAAAATTATGAAGAGAATAATTTAGAACTTTGTGTAAAAATGCTTTTTGAATATTATGATAAAGTATATAAAAAACCTGCAAAAATTGATTATTTTATAAATAGCTCTAATTTAAATGAAGCTAAAAAATATCTTATGAGTTTAAACTCATAAGATTATATTTACAAAAATTACAAAAATAATACTTGAAAGAATTCCAGCAACTGGTAAAGTAATAACCCAAGCTAAACCAATAGGTTTCATCATACCCCATTTAGCATCTTTATTAAACACCCCTATACCTAAAATAGCACCGATTAAAATATGGGTTGAGCTAACTGGAATTCCAAGTTGAGTTGCTAAAAGTATAACAATACTTGCACCAAGTTCAGCACTAAAGCCTGTTGTTGGCTTAATTTCTGCTAGTTTTGAACCAACAGTTTGAATAACTTCTTTACCTAAAAACCAAAGTCCAATAACCAAAGCTATACCAAACATAAGCATTACAGCAAATGGCACTGGCGAACTTGGATTAATGGTATTATTTTTAAGCACATCCAAAATCGCAGCAAATGGCCCAAGAGCATTAGCTATATCATTAGCTCCATGCGAAAAAGCAAAACTAGAAGCAGTAAAAATTTGAAACCACGAAAAAATCTTTTCTATAGTTTTATTTACTTCAGTTTTTTTCATCAATCTTACAACAGCCAAAGTAACTATATAAGCAAAAATAGAAATAATAGAAACTATCCATAAATTCTGCACCATATCTAAAGTAGAAACTTTATTTAAACCTTTAAATAAAAACATTGACGCTATTATTAAAGCAGCTATCCCTGCAACCAAAGGAACATGAAATTTCATTTTAGAAAAAACATCTATATTTTTTTCTTTTTCTTTTAATTCTTTAATTTTTAACTTATATTCACTTCTTTTTTCATCATCATCTAAAACAATGGCACTTAATTCTTTAATTTGCTCTTCTTGACTTTTGTTTTTTAAATTGATAAAAAAATTTTCTTTAAACTCCTTTTTTTCTTTTTTAATTTCTTTTATTTGCATATTAATCAAAGCCGAAGGTTGAAGTATTTTTTTATAAATATAAGCATAAATTAAATACGCCACAAGTCCACCAAGTAAAGGAGAAATAACCCAACTCATAGCTATTTTATAAATACCATTCCAATTTACCATAGAAAAAGCTTGGTCTTGATCAAAAAATACAAACCCCATAGCTATACTTGAACCTACAATACCACCTATAATGCTATGAGTAGTAGAAACTGGAAGTCCTTTTTTTGTTGCTATAAATAACCAAATACCTGAACTTAGCAAAGCTGAAAGCATAACACATACAAACACCATAGGATCAACACTATCTGGTAAAACCACTATACCACTTCTTATAGTATTAGTTACTTCCCCACCTGCAAACACAGCCCCACTTAATTCAAATACTGCTGCAATAATTAAAGCTTGCTTAATAGTAACTGTCTTAGCTCCCACGCTAGTGCCAAATGAATTTGCAACATCATTACCGCCAACATTAAAGGCCATAAAAATTCCAAATACACTAGCAAGAATAAATAATATCATGGAATTATTAGGAATGTAATTATAACCCCAAACAAAAAAACACAAAACGCTTACAATAAAAATAAAAAATGCAATGGTATTGTCTTTACTCAAGCATTCTCCTTAAGAAATTATTTTAAGAATATTTTAGTAACTTTTACTTATTTTTTTCTTTGATTTGTAAAAATTGTAAAGCAGATTTTACTGCTTGCATATAACTTTGTAAGTTTATTTTTTCATTTTTATAAGCCCTATCATAAGCTGTTCCATGATCAACACTAGTTCGAATTATGGGTAAATTTAAACTCGCATTAATACTTTTATCAAAATACAAAGCTTTTAAAGGTGCTAAAGCTAAATCATGATACATACTAACTAAATACTTGCATTTACTTAATGCAAAAGGAGTAAAAGCACTATCGGCCACTAAAGGCTCACTTAAAAAAATATTTTCCTTATAAGAAAACTCTTTTTCTTTTTGACTTAAAAAATATTCATTTTCCAAATTTTGTAAATTTAATGCATGATCTTTTAAAAATACATTTGCCATTCTTATAGCTTTTTTTATTTCCTGCTCTTCTTCTCCGCCTATTACGCCATTATCACTTGCATGAGGATTAAAACCCAAAACTCCAATTTTTTCAAATAAAGTGCATTGATAAAAATTAATTAAAAATTTCGCAAGTTCAAAAGCCTTAATTTCTTTATAAACATCTCTTAAAGGCATATGCTCAGTATATAAAGCCACAAAAAGCTCATCACACCCTAACATCATAATAGCATCTTGTTTGAAAAAATCTCTTAGTGCTTCAGTATGACCTTTATAGCTCACTCCTGCCATTTGCCAAGTTTTTTTATTAATCGGTAAAGTTACTAAAGCATCTAAAAATAAATGCGTGCAATAACTAGCTCCTTCAAAACTTAAAAAAGAATAAGCTCCACTTTTAGCGTCTAAATTTGCAGGATTTAACTCAAAATCAAAATCAATAATTTTATTAGCTTGATATAAAAACTCATAAATTAAAAAATTTTCTTTTTCTTCTTTAAAGGCAAAATGTGGTTTTAAAGCATTAGAAATTTCAACTAAATTGATTTTAGATTTAGGATTTATTTTTAAAAGTTTATTTGCTTTTTGAAATAATTCATAATGCACAAAATAATATGGCTCACAAATTTTTACTAGCTCATCATGACAAGATAATAAAATTTGCATACCTATACCATTTAAATCTCCTATACTAATAGCAATTTTTTTCATCTTTTAATCAAAGCTTTCATTTGCAATATAGCTTTTTCTAAGCCTACAAAAACCGATCTTGCTACTATGCTTTGACCTATATTTAACTCTTCTATTTCTAAAATATCCACAATATTTTTTACATTTTTATAATTAAGCCCATGACCAGCTGCCACTCTTAAATTTAAACCCTTAGCCAAACTCGCACTTTGTTTTAATCTTTGGAGTTCATTTTCTAAAAGCTTTTTGAGTTCATTTTTACTTAAAATTAATTCAGGCAATGCATAAGAAGTTTGATTGATATTGGTATATAATGCATTATAAATATTAGCATACAATCCTGTATGAAGCTCTATAAAATCAGTATTTAAAGAAGATGATTTATTAATATCTTCTAAATTTGGATCAATAAATAAAGAAACTTCAATTTGCTCTTGTTTTAAAGCATTAATGGCTTCTTGTAGTTTTTTATTGTCTAAATTTAAACCACCTTCTGTTGTAAGCTCTTGTCTTTTTTCAGGTACTAAAGTAACGCGCGAGGGTTTGTATTTTAAAGCATATTCTATCATATCAATAGAGCATTCTAAATTCACTACACACTTGCAATATTTTAAGATATTTTCTAAATCAAACTCATTAGCATGACGACGATCTTCTCTCACATGGATAGTGATTTGATCAGCTAAATTTGCACTCAAAATAGCAGCTTCAAGTAAATCAGGATCATTTACTTTTCTAGCTTCTCTTAAAACTGCTATATGATCGATATTAACCCCTAAAAGCATAAGTTTTCCTTATAAGTTTTTTGCTATTATACTTTAAATTTTTTAAGGAGAGCTAGTGCTAGGTATTGATATGGGTTCAAATACATTAAGAGCTGTTTTGATGGATGAGAATTTTAATAAATTAAAAAGTGAAGAATTTATCATAGGAGCAGCTAAAAATATGCAAAATGACACCATTAGTGATGAAGCTATAGAAAGAATTTTTAGCGCTTTGAAAATCTTAAAAGAAAAAAATTATAACTTAAGTCAAGCTAAAGCAGTCGCCACAGCTGCTTTTAGAAAAGCAAAAAATACTAAGCTTATTTTTGAAAAAATTCAAAAAGAATTTAAACTTGATATAAAATTAATCGATGCAAAAACCGAAGCAAAACTAAGCGTTTTAGGTATGCAAGAGCGTCTTAAAGCTCTTAAACTTTTTAGAAAAGACTTAAGTTATTGTGATTTGGGCGGTGCTTCTTGTGAAATTTCAAATGATAAGTTTAGCAAAAGTTATGATTTTGGAATCATTAGTTTTTATGAAAGAATGCATTTTAAAGCCATAAAACCAAGTATTTATGTAAGATTTTTTAAAAAATATCCACAAAATCTTGTGCGTATTAAAGATGAAAAATTAAAAATTCATCTAAGCCCCTACCCTGCGCATTTAAAGCAACTTGCCTTAAAAGCTTTTAATCTTAGTAAAGATATAAAATTAAAAGGAAATTTTTTCATACTAAATTCAGGAGTACCTACCACACTTTGTGCTTATAAACAAAACATAAAATACAAAGATTATCTAGAAGAAAGTGTAAATGGCAAAATACTCAAACGCAAAGATTTTTTTGATTTTGCATTAAAAATTTGGAATTTAGAACAAGAAAAAGCTAAAATTTATCTTGGAGAAAATAGAAAAAAATACCTCATAGCAGGCTCAATGATACTTTTTGCTTTATTTAATAAGCAAAAGCTCATTGTGATTGATGATGGTGTTAGAGAAGGTGTGTGTATAGCACATTTTAAAAATATCAAATTTTAAAGGAGAAAAAATGAGTTTAAAAGATCAAATTTTAGAAGATATCAAAGAAGCTATGCGTAATAAAGATGATTTTAAAAGAAACACTTTAAGAACGCTTAATGCTAGCTTTAAACAAATAGAAGTTGATGAGAGAATCACACTTAATAATGAAAGAATATATAAAATCATTGCGAGTGAGATTAAAAAACGAAATGAAGCCGCACTTGCTTTTAGCAAAGGTTCTAGAGAAGATTTAGCACAAAAGGAACTCCAAGAAGTAGCTATTTTAAGTGCTTATTTACCAAAACAACTTAGCGATAAGGAATTAGAAAGTGAGCTAAAAAAACTTATAGAAAAACTACAAATTAGCTCTTTAAAAGAACAAGGTATTTTGATGAAAGAAGCTAAAGCAGCTTTTGGCGCGAGCGTTGATGGTAAAAGACTTAATGAAATGGTAAGAAAGCTTTTAGCATGAAAAAAGTTTTAACACTTTGCGCCTTAGCTTTAAGCTCTTTTGCTTATACTCAATATGAATTACATCCTAGCTTTAAAGCTTATTTTAAAGACTGCTCTTTATTAATGGATAAATATTATTATATTAATTGTTATGATTATAATTATAAAGGCACTAAGGCAATTGCTTATAAACTAGAAGCTAAAATTTTAAATCAAGGGCACATCAAAAAACGCCCAAAATTTAAAGATGATACCAATATTCCTAAAAAGTATAGAACTTATTGGGAGGATTATCTAAGAAGTGGTTATACAAGAGGGCATGTTGTACCAAATCAATCCATGAATGCAACCCCACAAGCCCAACTTAGCACTTTTTTAATGAGCAATATCACTCCGCAAAAAAAAGATATTAATGCAGAAATTTGGAATGAAATCGAACAAAGAGAAAGATATTTAGCAAAGAAAAATAAAGAATTAGAAGTCTTAAATTTAGTACTTTATGATGATAAGCCAAAACGCATTAAAAACAACATAGCCATTCCTAGTTTTTATATCAAAATTCTTAAGGCTAAAAATTTCACTGAATGTTATAAAGTGCCAAATAATGATAATTTTGCAAGATTTGATAGAAATTATTTTAAGGAAGATTGTAAAAAATATATTGATTAAACTAGAAGCAACAAGGCTTCTAGTTTAGTTTTTACTCAACTTCAGCATCAATTACATCATCATCTTTTTTCTTTTGAGCGTTTGGTTCTTCTTTTTTATACATATTTTCTGCTAATTTATGAGAAACTTCACTTAAAGCTTTCATTTTGCCTTCGATTTCTTCTTTAGAAGCATTAGCATTTTTCAATGTCTCTTTTAACTCATCTAAAGCTTTTTGAATATTTGCTTTATCATCATCGCCTACTTTATCTCCAAGCTCACTTAAAGATTTTTCTACTTGATGTACCAAGCTATCAGCAGCATTTCTAGCTTCTACTGCTTCTTTGCGTTTTCTATCTTCTTCTTTGTGAAGCTCTGCATCTTTTACCATGTTGTTGATTTCTTCTTCACTTAATCCACTTGAACCTGTGATTTTAATCTCTTGAGCCTTACCTGTAGCTTTATCTTTTGCACTAACTGTTAAAATACCATTTGCATCAATATCAAAAGTTACTTCAATTTGTGGCATACCACGAGGTGCTGGTGGAATTCCTTCAAGATTGAAATTTCCTAAAGATTTATTATCACGGCTAAATTCTCTCTCACCTTGTAAAACATTGATAGTAACTGCGCTTTGATTATCTTCAGCAGTTGAGAAAACTTGCTCTTTTTTAGTTGGTATAGTTGTACCTTTTTCGATGATTTTAGTCATCACACCACCTAAAGTTTCAATACCTAAAGAAAGCGGAGTAACATCAAGCAATAATACATCTTTAACATCACCTTTAATAACCGCACCTTGAATTGCCGCACCTATTGCAACAACTTCATCAGGATTTACTGATTTATTAAGCTCTTTTCCAAAGGCTTTTTTAACTTCTTCTTGTACTAGTGGAACACGAGTAGAACCACCCACCATAACAATTTCTTTTACTTCACTTTTATCAAGCCCTGCATCTTTTACTACTTCATTAATTTTGCTAATAGTTTCAGCAACTAAACCATCAATCATACTTTCAAATTTAGCTCTTGTTAGAGTTTTAGTTAAGTGTTTTGGGCCACTTGCATCAGCTGTGATAAATGGTAAATTAATATTAGTTTCATTAGCTGAACTTAATTCTTTTTTAGCATTTTCAGCTGCTTCTTTTAATCTTTGCAAAGCCATTACATCGTTTTTAAGATCAATACCTGTTTCATCTTTAAACTCATTTGCTAAAAAATCGATTAATTTATTATCAAAATCATCACCGCCTAAAAATGCATTACCGCCTGTTGCTAAAACTTCTACAACATTATCACCTGTTTCAAGCACAGTAACATCAAATGTACCACCGCCTAAATCATAAACTACAATTTTTTCACTTTCTTTTTTATCAAGTCCGTAAGCCAAAGCTGCTGCAGTTGGTTCGTTAATAATTCTTAATACATTCAATCCTGCAATTTGTCCTGCTTCTTTTGTAGCTTTTCTTTGTGCATCATTAAAATACGCTGGAACAGTAATAACCGCATCTTCTACTTTTTCACCCAAGAAAGCTTCTGCATCTTCTTTTAATTTCATTAAAACTTTTGCTGAAATTTCTTGTGGAGTATAAATTTTACCTGCTATTTCAATCGCACAAGCCCCATTTCTCTCTGTGATATGATAAGGTAAGCGATTTTTAGCTTCTTTTGCTGCTTCTTCATTAATCATCAAACCCATGATTCTTTTTATGGAATAAATAGTTTTTTCAGGATTAGTCACAGCTTGACGCTTAGCGCTATCTCCAACTAAAACTTCACCTTTATCTGTAAAAGCAACTACTGAAGGGGTAGTGTTTTTACCTTCTTTATTTGGGATAACTTTACTCTCACCTCTTTCATATACACTCACACAAGAATTTGTTGTACCTAAATCTATACCTATAACTTTTGCCATTTTTTATCCTTTTTATTAAATTTTATTTTGCAACACTAACTTTTGCTGATCTAATTACTCTATCATTCATCATATAGCCCTTTTGTAAAAGTTGGACAATATGATTACTTTCATGATCAGTGCTTTCAACATGAAACATTGCTTCATGTAAATTTGGATCAAACTCACCATTTGCTTCTATTGCTTTAACCATATGTTTTTCAAGTTTTTTCAAAAGCAAGTCTAAAGTGTTTTGAACCCCTTCTTTTATTTTCAAACTTAATTCATCATTAGCTTCTACATTAATAGCCGCCTCTAATGCATCAACTACATCAAGCAAATCTTTAGCAAAACTTTCATTTGCATAAATTGTTGCTGAAATTTTTTCTTTTTCCATTCTTTTTTTGATATTTTCAAATTCAGCATTTGCTCTTAAATAAGTATCTTTTAACTCATTATACTCTGCTTGAAGTTTTTCTAATTCATTGTTTTGATTTTCTGAATTTTCCACTGCTTCTTCTTGCATTTGCTCATTTTGCTTTTCTTCGCTCACGCAGCCTCCTTTATAATATTTAACATTGTTTTAAAATCAGAATACACACTACCAGCAAAAACCACATTAGATTCTTTGCCTAAAAATGTACTCTTAAGCTTTAATCCCATAAAACCCTCTTCAAATAAAGGATCAAATTGCAATTTATCGTTAAAATAAAATCCAATTTGAGGAGATAAAAGCTTAGCAAATTCATCATTTTGATAAATTTGATAAGCTTTACTCTCATTATATCTATAATAAACCATAGCTTCTTTTAGCATAGTTATTTTTTCCAATAACTCTTTAAACTCAACTCTAAAAGCTAAATTTTCAATACTTTTTAGATCAAGTCCTACTAGCCTTTGTAAGAAAACCAGACTATCTTGGCTAAATCTTAAAACCAACTCATTTTGTCCAAAATCAAGTATGATAAATTTATCATTAACCTTGGTAATATCTTGCAAAATAAGCTCATCGCCACCATAAACTAAGGTATAAATTTCAAACTTATCAAGCAAAAATTCTAATAATGCAAGATCGTTAATCACAATCTCATCTTCGCAAAGTTGCTCATACCAATAAGCCTTCATAGCACTAAAAGTTGGTATGCGACCACTGCTAATATGAAGTTGCGTTAATACACCCTCATCGCTTAATTTTTTAAAATAAACTCTTATAGTAGAAGCAGGTATGCTAACTTTATGATTTAACTCATTAGAACCCACAGGGTTATTACCCTCTAGATAGGTTTCAATGATAGTTTTTAAAATTAAATCTTTTTTACTATAAGACTTCACTATAAAACCTTAAATTTTTTATTTTAGCACTCAATGTTTTTAAGTGACAAGATAATTATACAACTTTAGTATAATAATGTCAAGTTATTTTTAAATAAAAATATTTAAAATTATTTAGTCTATATAACTAAAGTTTATTTAGCCATTTATATATAATATATAAAAACTTATTTTTCAGTTTTTTTAAAAGAAAAGATAATATAATTGCGTCTAGCAATATTTTTTAAAAGGTTTATAATAATGAAAAATCTTACTTTAAGAGAAAAGCAAGATCTTGAAGCTTATGTGTTTTCCAATATAGAAAGAAAAAAAATGGCTTTAAGTAGAATTTTAAAGTTATATTATTTAAGATTTTTTAGATTAGTTTTTTAATTTATATTTTCTCATACCCTCTTTTGTAAAAGATAAGTCTTTAAAATCAGGGGATGAGATTAACTCCATACAAGTTTTATCCAAATTTTCCATTCCACTTACTTGCATACTAGCTTGCAAATTTTCATCTAAATATAAATCAAAAATTACACAAGCTTGATCATTGACCTTGTAGAGAATTTTTCCACCTTTCTTCTCATCTAGTTCATACACTTGTAATTTATCATTTTTACTCATTTTATTAATTTCATTTGCAAAAGATTGATGTAAGGTATAATAAATCATAAAATCGCGCATAATATTTTTAATATCAGCAATTTCTTTTCTTAGTTTTGATAAATCTTTAGTGTATAAACTTATAAATTGCGTATTTAAGTATTCATTTAGATTTTTTTCGTTTAAATTTTCACACAATGGATAAAATTTAACCACGAAAGCCTTATCTTTAGCAAGCACTATATCCACACAAGCTTGTTTGTTTTGTTTGTATTCTAAAAATAAAGCTTGACTAGAGCTTAAATTTAGCGTGTTTTGTTTATTATAAGCAAAATCACTTAAATCTTCATAGATATTTGCATAAGAAAAAATTCCTATAAAAAGCAATAATAAATTTTTCATTCAAATAAATCTTTATGATGAATTTTTAAGTACTCTACTACTTCTAAGATCTCATCAACTCCTTCTTTTTGGGTATTTTGACAAACCTCATCAATACAATCAATATAAACTCCAATTGCTTTTTCTAATTTTACTCTTTTTACCCCAGCAAACAAGAGCATTGCTTCTAAAACTATACTTAATTCATATTGTAAATTTTCTATTTCTTCTTTAAAATCATGATTTGTTTTCATTATTTTCCTTTAATTCTTTACTTTTAATTAAATCTACAAATTGTGCTTTTATAAAATCATAATTAGAGCTATCTTTATACGCAGCAAATAATCCTCCGCTAGCATTTTTATGCCCTCCCCCATTAACCAAACTTTTAGCCATCAAACTCACATCGATTTTATTATTTGCTCTAAAACTTAAGGTTTTTCTCGAACTAAGATCAACAAAAAAATCAAAATCAGGATTTTGTATTAAAAAATCATTTCCAATTACGGAAGTATTGCCTATATTTGAAGTTAATAAACCTTTACTTCCTTTATAAAATACACTAAATTTTTCTTTATTTACACTTAATCTTTCTACCACAAATTTAGAAATTAAATTGCTTAAAGTATCATCATTTTCTTTTTTAAAAAAAGATTTTTTTAAGCCATGTAAATCATCATCTAAATTAATATGAGCATTTTTTTGATGAATGTATTTTCTACAAACATCAAAAAGATAAAAAAGATATTTGATATTTTCTTGTGCAAACATTACCCTATTGATTTCTTTTGCTCCAGAAACCATACCAAGCAGTACTTTTCCAAGCTCAAAATTCTCATCTTCACTCAACCAAATATCTACTGCATTTACCACATCCACAAATTCTGACAAAGCCTTATTTTCGCCATAACATTTACTAAAAAAATCATAAACAATCTTAGTAGCACATCTTTTATCATCTAAAAAATACCAAGGATATTTTTGCATACATTCTAAGCCACTTTGATGATGATCTAAAAGTAAAAGTTTGATTTTTTTGCCTTCTATAGCTTTTTGAAAATCTTCACATTGACTTAATGTTAAATTTAAATCCGTGATTAAAATCACAAATTCTTCATTAGGATTTTGCTTTAAATCTTCCTCTATATTTTTAAAAATCACATTAAAATTTTCATTAATTTCTTTACCGTAATTAGAATTATAAAAATAACAATTCTTAAAATAAAAATCTAGCACATACTGACAAGCATAACCATCTAAATCCGTATGTGAAAGATGATAAATTTTCATATTTTTCCTTTATAAATTATCAACTTTTATAATACCTTCTGTTTCAAATTTGGTATTTTCTGCAATCTCAGCAAAACTTAAGACCGTAATATTAATACCAAAATTAGAACAAATATCGGCAATGAATTTTCTAAGTTGCGGCTCAACACAAAGCAAGAAAGGTTTAATTCTTGTATTTGCCACACTTGCAAGTTCAGCTTTTAAAGCTTCTACTAAAGCACCAGTTTGAGCTACATTTATCATTAAATGATACGAACCATCTTTAAACTGCACATGCTCCATTAATTTTGCAGCAGCAGCTGCATCAAAAATATAAAAACTAATTTGCCCTTTTTCATCCACATATAAATTTGTAATCGCTCTTGCTAAAGAAGCCCTTACATGCTCAATAATCATATCCAAACTCTTACTTACTTCAGCTATATCACTAATTGATTCTAAAATTGTAAGCATATCTTTAATAGGAATATGTTCTTTAAGTAAAGCTTTTAAAACTTTTTGGATTAAACCTATACTAGCAACTCTTAAACAATCATCTACTACGATAGGATAATCATTTTTGATTTTATCCAATAAATTTTGAACCTCTTGTTTAGTTAAAAGCTCTGAAGCATTAGCTTTTATAAGCTCACTCATATGGGTTGAAATCACACTTGCTGGATCAATTACAATATAACCATTTAGCGTTGCCTCATCTTTTAAAGATGATTCTATCCATAAAGCATCAGAATTAAAAGCAGGTTCTTTAGTAGCTATACCTTCGATAGGTTCAGTGATAAAACCACTATCCATAGCTAGATATTTATCAGGATAAATTTCAGCACTAGCTATACCCACACCTTTGAGTTTAAAAGTATATTCATTTGGTTTTAATTGCAAATTATCTCTAATTCTAATTTTTGGCATTAAAAAACCTAAACTTTGAGCTATATTGCGTCTTGTTGATCTAATACGCTCTGTTAATTCACTTTCTGCTAGTTTGATAAGTCCATAACCTAATTCTAATTCTAAAATTTCTAATTTTAAAATATCTGTGATTTTATTTTCTTCTTCTTTTAAGATTTCTTCTTCGCTGCGTTTTTGAGGTTTAGCTTGTTCTTCTTCATGGGTTTCTTGAGACTTTTTAGCTGAAATTGCATTGATTTGAATTTTACCTTCTTGCACTTGCTTTATCATATAACCAAGTCCTAAAAACACCAAAGCCATAAAGCCCAAAGAAAAATGTGGTAAGCCTGGTACTAAAGCAAATATAAATAAAACAAAGCCTACAATTAATAAAGTTTTGTATTCCCCTAAAAGCTGATTGATAGAACCTTCAGCAAAATTATCCTCATCTTTACTAGCACGCGTGATGATAATTGCAGTTGCCGTTGAAGTTATAAGTCCAGGAATTTGAGAAACAAGTCCATCACCTATTGTTAATATAGTATAAGTTGAAGCACATTCTCCAAGCTCCATATCATGCTGAAAATAACCTATCATAAACCCACCAATTAAATTTACAATGGTGATAATAATCCCAGCAACAGCATCCCCTTTTATAAATTTAGAAGAACCATCCATTGCTCCATAAAAATTTGCTTCAGCTATGATTTCTTGGCGTCTTGCGCGTGCAGTTTTTTCATCAATCAAACCTGCATTTAAATCCGCATCAATAGCCATTTGCTTACCTGGCATTGCATCAAGGGTAAATCTTGCTTGAACTTCAGAAACCCTTGTACTACCTTTAGTTACAACCATAAAATTGATTAAAACTAAAATACAAAAAACAACCATACCTATAACATAATTTCCACCAACAACAAATTCACCAAAACTTGCCACTATATCACTAACAGCAGCTGGACCTTGATGACCTTCGCTTAAAATCATACGCGTTGTAGCTATGTTAAGTGAAAGTCTAAAAAGCGTAATAATTAAAATCATAGTTGGAAAAGTTGTTAAATCTGTAGGTTTTGGTATATATAAAGAAATTAAAATAATTAAAACTGAAATTGCTATACTTAATGCAAGAAAAAAATCTAAAACTATACTTGGTAAAGGTACTATAATAATAGCTAAAATTGCAATAATTACAGCTACTATAGTTAGACTCTTTGCCTTTAAAATAGGTGCAACAAGTGGAGCAATCCAAGGCAATACTAAGCTAAAAATATCCCTTTTAGCCATTATTTTGAATAATATCCTCTAGAGTAATAGAAACTAAAAAATAATCTATCTTATTTTGAAGCTTCACCAACACAGGCATAATTTTACAATTTTCTTCTTTTTGCGAAGGACAAATTCCATTACTACACTCAAATACATTGATAGATTTTTTCTCTACACTATTAATAATTTCTTTTAAAGTGTATTCACTTGGCTTTTTAACAAGCATAAATCCACCTTTAGCACCCTTATAAGATTTCAAAAGTGCGTCTTTAGCAAGTGCTTGTAAAATTTTTGCTAAAAAACTTTTTGGTATATCTAAAACACTTGACATGGTATCTACATCTTGTGGTTCTTGGGATTTTGCTATATGAATTAAAGACAATAAAGCATATTCGCTAGCTTTGGTAAATAACACTTTTTTCCTTTCATTGAAATATTAATAAACAATATCTATTTTTAATTTTAAATAAAAATTTTAATTATATCAAAAATATGTGTTGTTAAATATTAAATTTCTTATTTTTTAAATTTCAGCATTTTTTTTGTTTTTTTTAGTTATAATTGCACTTTTTATTTTAAATACCGCTCAGGAGGTCTATTATGGCTTTAGATTCGGCTAAAAAAGCAGAAATAGTTGCAAAATTTGCTAGAAAAGAAGGAGATACTGGTTCTCCAGAAGTTCAAATCGCACTTTTAAGCGCAAGAATTTCAGATTTAACAGAACATTTAAAAATCTACAAAAAAGATTTTTCTTCTCGTTTAGGTCTTTTAAAGCTTGTTGGTCAAAGAAAAAGACTTTTATTTTATCTAAAAAGAAAAGATTATCAAGCTTATTCTAAATTAATCAGCGAATTAAATTTAAGAGATAAATAAGCCTCGTGCTTATTTATCTTTAATATATTTTATTTTAGTTATTTACCACTTCTTTAATTTAAGTTTTCAAAATTTCAATATTTTATTCACAAGAGTTTCACGATGTGATTTTAGCTTCTAAGTATCTAAAAATAGCACTTTAAGTTTTATGAGTAAAAATATTTTTCACATTTAATTTTATTGATTTTTAATGTTTTTTCACTTTTGCTATAAAAAATCCATCTGCATAATTATCTGGTAAAACTCTTTTGGCAAATGACAAATCAAAATCATCACTTTTTGCATTAATGAAGTTAACATTTAATAAATCAAAATCTAGTAATTCTAATTTAAAATTTTCACTTCTTAACGCATTTTCTAAAACAGCTTCATTTTCTTCTCTTAAAAATGTACAAGTACTATAAACCAATTCCCCACCATGTTTTAAGGCTAGTAATGCTGAATGTAAAAGTTTTTTTTGTAAATTTGCTATTTGCTTAATTTCTTTTGTGTTTTTTTGTATTTCAAAACCCATTTTTGCAAAAGTTGAACAAGGCGCATCAAGCAAAATTTTATCAAATTTCAAAGGACAAGCTTTACCTATAGTGCGTGCGTCTTTTAAAAAGCATTTTGCAATTTTAACTTGATAATTTTCCATAGTTTTTTTTAAGGTAAAAAAGCGTGTTTTAGATAATTCACAACTTGCTAAATAACCCTCATTTTGCATAAAATTGGCCAAATTTAAACTTTTTCCACCAGGAGCTGCACACATATCTAATACATTCTCACCAGCTTTAACACCCAAAGTTTTAGCACATAAATACGAAGAATAATTTTGTATATAAAACTTACCCTCATTAAAAGCATTCATTGAGCTTAATTTGCTTTTAAAAACACTAGGTATTTTATAACAATACAAATCAATTTTTTCAAATTTTATATTTTTTTCATTTAGAATTTCTTCTAGTTTTTCATTGTCAATAAGCAAAGAATTTCTAAAAATATTGACATATTTTTCTTGATTAAAACTTTGAAGGATTTGTTCTTTTTGCTCTTTTGTATAAATTTCATCTAAAGCTGTATTTAAATCAAGCAAGGCCATAAAAATCCTTTAAAAATAAATATGCAGCTAAAGAATCAAGTTTGCCATCTTTTTTCTTTAAATTCACTACACCAAGCTCTTGTGCGTTTTTAGAGCTAAAACTCTCATCAACAAAAAAAACTTCTTTATCAAAATCAAGTAAAGATATGAAATGCTCTATTCTTTTTCGCATTTCATCTTCACTAGATCCGCCCAAAGGAATTCCTACCACCAAAGTATTTACATCATAGTCTTTAATGTATTTTTTTACCTCATTTGCTGCTTGATTGCGGTTTTTTCTAATGATAGCTTCAAGCGGCATGGCCATGCTTTTATTAATACACAAAGCAACACCAATACGCTTTAAACCTATATCTAACGCTAAAGTATTCATATGCAAGCTCTTATTTTCACTCCAGAAATTTCCACCAGACCCTCAAGTTCATATTCATAAACTCTATCACCAAATTTTTTCAAAACTTTTTCTAAATCATTTTCATGCTTTAAAAAGCTTAACAAATCATCCTCACTTTGCTCTTGATAAAGCTCTCCAAACATTTTTGCAAATTCCTCAAAATTATGAATTAAATTTGCTTTTTTTGTGGCTAAAAGTAAATTTGTTCCTTCACTTTCATCTTTCCTATGAGGTAATACATATATAGGTTTATTCATACTCAAAGCAAGCCTTGCACTTTGCATAGAACCACTTTTTAAATCAGCTTGAGCTATTATAACAACCTCACTTAAAGCAATAATAAGCCTATTTCTTAATAAAAAATCATATGGCTTTGCTTTATATTTTGCTTCATTTTCACTTAAAGCTAATGCATTTTCATAAATATTTAAAATTTCATTTGTATTAGCTTTTGGATAAATCTCATCAAGTCCATTAGCAAATATGGCTATAGTTTGAGGATAAGCTATTTTAGCTGCTTGGATATCCACACCCAAAGCCCCACCACTTACTACACAAACCTTAGTTTTTTTTAACAAAGATACTAACTCAATGAGACAATTTTTAGTATAAACGCTCATTTTTCTAGAACCTATAATAGCTACTTTTCTAGCATTTAAAAGCTCTAAATTGCCTTTATAATAAATCTTTGAAGGTGGATTTAAAAGATTTTTAAAATCTTCAATATTCTCAATAAATTTCATTTAAATATACAAGTTCAACTGAATTTAACAAATCTTTACTTTGCACCAAAGCTTTAAAAGTCTTTTCTCTTGGATGACCAATAGCTATAGCAAAACCTTTCTTTCTTGCCTCTTCTACTGCTTGTTTGAGTTGATTTTTAATATATGCTATATCATCTTCATTATCTAAAAAAACATCTCTGGCTATATAAGGCTGATTAAATTGACTTACTAAATTTTTAGCTTTAGAATTTCCTATGGTTCTTGAATCTACAAAAATAAAATCATTTTGTTTAAAAGCATTAAATAATTTTTCCATAGCCTGCTTATTTGCAGTAAATAAACTTCCTGTATGGTTGTTAATAAATTTTACTTTTGGAAATTGTTCTTTTACAAAAGCTACGCGCTTGCTTATTTTTTCCATATCATCACTAGGGTGTAAAGTGTTTAATTCTGCCTTGTCATATTTTATAGCAGCAAGAGGCAAATGCACCATAAAAAAGTCAAAATCCTTTGCAAACTCAGCTGTATAAGGATGGCGTTTATCAGGTGGAAAAAAAGATGGGATTAATTTTAAATTTGTTTTTTTAAGCATATCTACATGAGTGTGACTTGCCATATCATCTATGATAATTGCTAGACGAGGCTTGGTATTTTTTTGTACTAGAATTTGAGTTTTATTATCCTCGCTTTTATCTGATATATTTTGCTCTTCATTTTTTGATTCTTTGCTTGTATTTTGATCTATTACTTCTAAAATTGAAGTTTGATTATCTTCTTTAGTTTGATTTAACTCTGTATTTACAGGGTTTAAATTTAAAATTTCACTAATATTTTTATCTAAAAATTCTAAATTTTCATTTTCTAAAGTCAAATTTATATCATTAAAACTAAAATTATTTTCTTGTTCTATTATAGGTAATGGTTCTTTTTTGTTTATTGTTTGATTGTAATCTAAACCTTTATTTTCTTCTTTTTTTAAAAACAAAGCTCCAAATGCAAAAAGAAAAATTCCAATTACAACAAGACAAAGTGCTAAAAGCACTTTGTATTTTTTATTTATAGTTTTCAAATTAGTTTTTATCTTTATCAACTAATTTTTTAGCACTAATCCAAGGCATCATAGCGCGAAGTTCGCGTCCTGTTTTTTCTATCAAAGAATCATTCATTAATTTACGCTCTGCATGCATTCTTGCAAAATTCGCTCTTCTTTCTAAGATAAAATCTTTAGCAAAACTTCCATTTTGTATATCTTTTAAAACACCTTTCATAGCTTCTTTAGTTTCTTTGGTAATAATCTTAGGCCCTGTGATATAATCTCCATATTCAGCAGTATTAGAAACAGAATATCTCATATCAGCAATACCACCTTGATAAATCAAATCTACAATTAATTTCATTTCATGCAAACACTCAAAATACGCCATTTCAGGTTCATACCCTGCTTCAACTAAGGTTTCAAAACCAGCTTGGATTAAAGCACTAAGTCCTCCACAAAGCACCGCTTGTTCGCCAAATAAATCTGTTTCAGTTTCAGCTTTAAAAGTCGTTTCTATAATACCTGTTCTACCACCACCTATAGCACTAGCATAACTTAAAGCTAAATTTTTAGCATTTTTACTTTCATCTTGGTGGATAGCAATTAAACAAGGAGTACCCCCGCCTATACTAAATTCATGTCTTACAGTATGACCTGGAGCTTTAGGAGCTATCATAATCACATCTATACCTTTTGGAGCAACAATTTGTCCATAATGGATATTAAATCCATGTGCAAATGCTAGAGTTTTACCTGCTTTTAATTCAGTTTTAATTTCTTCATTAAAAATTTCACTTTGAATTTCATCAGGAGCTAAAATCATAATCAAATCTGCTTCTTTAGTAGCTTCTTTTACACTTTTTACTATAAAATTTGCTTTTTGAGCTTTTGCCCAACTTTGCCCACCCTCTTTTAAGCCTATGATCACTTCTACACCACTATCTCTTAAATTCATAGCATGAGCATGACCTTGAGAGCCAAAACCTATAATAGCTACTTTTTTTGATTTTATTAAATTAATATCACAATCTTTATCATAATAAATTGACACAGCCATTATGCACTCCTAAAATTAAAATTAAAGCAAAGATTATAACTAAAAAATATAAATTTAATCCTTTTATGATAAAATTTAAGTTTTGAAAAATTACTATAAAGAGTATTATGAAAGAATTATTTAATCAACTAAGCTATGGTCTAAATGCTGATGAAATTACCAATAAAAGCAAGCAAATCATTAGAGAGTTGCTAACTTGCGATATCATTAAATTTTATAAAAACAAATACTATTTAAAAGATGGCTTTACTTTTGGTAAGATTGATATTTCAGCTAATGGAACGGGATTTTTAGAAAGTTTTGATCCTGTTTTTAAGCGTGATTTGCTCATAGAAAATAAAAATTTAAAAGGAGCAAATTATGCTGATATAGTTGTAGCAAAATTACTTCCTCTTAAAAAAAAGCGTCCAAGTGCTAAAGTTATCTTAATACTTAAAAGAGCCCATGAAACTTCTTTGGTTATAACTAAAAAATACGGTGAAGCAGTCCTTGGAGTAAATATTCAAACAGGACTCACATGTGCCTTAAAAGCCTCTCAAAAATCCTTAAAAACTCTACCTTTAGGAACTATTTTAAAAATAGAAAATCATGATAATAATATCACTGAAGTGATAGGGCATATTAATGATGATTTTGTAGATGAAAAAATTTCCTTAGCACTTTTTAATAAAAATGCAGTTTTTGATAATTTATGTGAAAATGAAGCAAGAGCTTATGGAAATGAAGTTGATGCGAGTATGTATCCATCAAGAAAAGATCTTAGAAATTTAAATTTTTGCACCATTGATCCAATTGATGCAAAAGATTTTGATGATGCAATTTATTATGATAAAAATGAGCATGCTATTTATGTAGCCATAGCTGATGTAAGTGCTTATGTGCATGCTTATAGTGCTATTGATAAAGAAGCAAGATCAAGGGGTTTTTCGATTTATTTTCCTCATATTGCCATACCTATGTTACCAAGAGCTTTGAGTGAAAATATTTGCTCACTAAAACCTAATGAAGATAGGTTAGCATTTTGTTTTAAAATAAGCTTAGATCAAAACAATGAAGTGATTAAAGAAGAGCTTTTTGAGGCTATTATCAACTCAAAACGCCGTTTTAATTACGATGAAGTTGATGAGTATTTACAAAAGCAAGAAGATTTAGGCACAATCAATTGGCTTTATGAGGTTTTCAAAATCACTCAAAATTTACGAAAAAAACGATTAAAAAATGCTTGTGAGTTTAAAACCCAAGAGCTAAGAATGACTTTAGATGAAAATAATAAACTCATAAAAACACGCCTTGAAAATGACACTGCCTCGCATAATTTAATCGAAGATTGCATGCTTTTAGCTAATAAAGCTGCAGCAAAACTCATTGATATAGGAGTTTTTAGAAATCATTTAAATCCTGATTATAAAAAAATAGATCAATTGCTAGCTGATCTTTCAACACTTAGTATAGATATTAATCCTAAAAATAATGTCATAGAATTATTTAAAGACATTCAAGTCTTAGCAAATGAGCTAAATATAAGAGAAGAAGTAGATAAACTCATCATCAAAGCGCAAAAAAAAGCAGAATATTCTAGTGAAAATGCAGGGCATTTTGGCTTAGGTTTTGATAAATATACCCATTTTACAAGTCCTATTAGAAGATATTCTGATCTTATATTGCATAGACTTTTAAAAGCTAAAATCAACAATGATGAAAAAATGTTTAATTATTTGCTTTTAAATATACAAAGTACTTGCGAGGAATTAAGTTTATTAGAAAGAGAAGCAGATAAGGTTGCTTGGCATTTTATGGATAGAAAATTTGCAAGATGGGCAAAAGAAAATATAGGAAAAAGATTTAAGGCTTTAGTGGTAGAAAATCAAAGTTCATTGCAAGTAAAATTAAATGATGAAATTAAGGGAGCTTTGATTACCATCATAGGTTCAAGGGCAAATTTATTAGAAAACATAGAAGTGGAAATCACTGAAGTAGATATTGTTAGTGCTAAAATTTTTGGTAAAATCACTAAGCATTTTAGTTTAGAAAGAAACCAAAATGTATAAAAATCAACTCCAAAGCTTACTTAATGGTAATAGTTTTCCCAATTATTTCTTGCTTTATGGAGCGGATAATTTCCAAATAGAGCTTTATACTAAATTTATTAAAGACAAATACTCTTTTGATGAGAGTTTAAGATTTTATTTTGAAGAATATGATTTTAAGCAAGCATATGATTATTTATCTAGCGCTTCTTTATTTAGCGAGAGAAAACTGCTAGAAATCAAAACTCAAAAGAAAATCTCAAGTAAAGAACTCAAGCAACTTTTACAGCTTTGTCAAAATTCGCAAGATAATTATTTTTTACTTGAAATTTATGATGAAAGCTCCAAACAAAGTGAAGCGGAGAAAATTTTTGCTAATAATTTTTGTAGATTTTATAAAGTAAATTCAGCTAAGGAAGGCATGGAATTACTAGCTTTAAAAGCTAAAGAATTAAATATTAACATTACTCAAAATGCCCTTTATGCTCTTTTTTATAATTTTAATGAAAATTTATATTTAGCGGCTAATGAGTTAAATAAATTTAGTGGTCTAAATATCAATGAAAAAATCATCCAAGAGCATTGTTATAGTTTAAGTACTATTAGCTTTGAAAGTTTTTTTGATAAATTAATGCAAAAACAAGATTTAAGAAACGAACTTGAAAATATTTTAGAAAATTATAATGAAATAGCATTGATTAATGCCTTATATGCAAATTTTTCTAGACTTTTTAAAATAGCTTTACATATTAAAATTTATGGAAATTTAGACTTAAAAGAAATTTTAGGCTATGCTCCACCTATTTCTGTGGCACAAAATCTTCAAAAACAAGCTCTTATGATCAAAATATCACAATACAAAAATATCTTTTTGACACTTTGTAATTGCGAATATGAATTAAAAAAGAATTCTAAAATAGAAAAAAAAGAATTTTTAATCGCAACACTTTTACAACTTAGCTCCATATTAAAAAGTTAAATTAAGAAAACTTATGGTAAAATGAAATTTGCATTTTATGCAAATCCTTGCCTAAAATTTTAGGCTTTATATCCATAAGGAGAAATTAAATGAGACATTATGAAGTTTTATTCATATTAAAACCAACACTTACAGAAGAAGAAGTAAGTGCTAAGTTGGAATTCGTAAAAGAAGTCCTTACAAAAAATGGCGCAGAAATTGAAAGCGTAGTTCCAATGGGAACAAGAAAACTTGCGTACAAAATTAAAAAATACGAAAGAGGAACTTATTTTGTGATTTATTTCAAAGCTCCTACAAATTTAATAGCAGAGCTTGAAAGGGTATTAAGAATCACTGAAGAAGTAATCAGATTTTTAATCGTAAAATATGAAAATAAAAAAGAAATTGCAGCTTGGGAAAGACTAAGCAAGGGTATCAAACAAAATAAAAAAGAAATTAAAGCTAGTGAAAGCACAGAAGGCTAATTAATGTTTAACAAAGTCGTTTTAGTAGGGAATCTTACAAGGGACATAGAAATGCGTTATGCTCCATCAGGTAGCGCAATAGGCTCTTCTGCTATAGCTGTAACAAGAAGATTTAGTACAAATACAGGAGAAAAAAGAGAGGAAACCTGCTTTATCGACATTAGCTTTTTTGGAAGAACTGCAGAAATTGCTAATCAATACCTTAATAAAGGTAGTAAAATTTTAATCGAAGGTCGTTTGAGATTTGAGCAATGGAGCGATCAAAATGGGCAAAACAGATCAAAGCATAGTATTCAAGTTGAAAATTTAGAAATGCTAGGTTCAACTGTACAAAATAATCAACAAAGTAATTTTGAAAATCAAAATTATGGTTATAATCAAAATTTTAATCAACAACAAAGCTTTGATCCTTATGCTCAAGTACAAACTAGAACAAATTCATCTAATAATACCTATCAAAATCCTCAAAAGGAAGCCCCTATGAAGGAAATTGATATTGATAAATATGATGATGATACAGAATTACCATTTTAAAGGAAAAAACATGGCAGAAAAAAGAAAATACTCACGCAAATATTGTAAATATACTGAAGCTAAAGTTGATTTTATAGACTATAAAGATACAGCATTGCTAAAACATGCTTTATCAGAAAGATTTAAAATCATGCCACGCCGTTTAACAGGCACTAGCAAAAAACACCAAGAAATGGTTGAAGTTGCTATTAAGCGTGCAAGACATGTAGCACTTATCCCTTATATCGTAGATAGAAAAGAAGTTGTTACTAATCCTTTTGAAGGACTATAATTATTAAATCAAACCCAAGCTTTTTAAGCTTGGGAAAATAAAAGGTTGTTTTATGTTTTCAGATATAGAATCTGAAATTTATGTTATTTTACTTGCATCCGTTGCTATTATAGCAGTTTTAAATCCTTTTGGAAATCTTCCACAATTTATTGCAATGACTGAAGGTCTAGATGCTGATATAAGAAAAAAACTTTTTAGAAATATCATTTACACTGCATTTTGTATTGTTTTAGTTTTTTTACTTTCTGGACCATTTATCATGAAATATTTATTTAAAATAGATATTAATGATTTACGAGTTGCAGGTGGTTTGATTTTAATCATTATGAGTACAAAAAATCTACTTTTCACCCCATCAAGCACTCAATTTCAACACTATCAAGGATTAAGCCACAAAGAATTATTAAAAAAAAGCATAGTGCCAATGGCATTTCCTATGCTTGTAGGACCTGGAACACTTTCTACCATAGTAGTTATTTCAGAAGATCAAAATTTAGCTATAGCCATAGCTTCTGTATTACTTACTTTTGCTTTTATTTTTGCTTTATTTCACTTTTCAGCTACTATTGAAAAAGTTATCGGTAAGCTTGTGCTTTATGTTTTTTCACGCATTGCTTTAGTTTTTATTATGGCTATGGGAGTAAAAATGATAGCTATTGGAATTCAAACTTACATTCAATCTACCTAGGATAAATAAAAAAACTTTTTTGTAAAAACACTTCTTCATTTACTGCTTTATTAGTATTTAACAACACACTAATATTTACCACTATAATACTTTTTGCATGAATATACTTTGCAATTAATTTATTATTTTTACATTCACCCAAAGGATAAGCATAATCAATTCGTATTTTTGTATTATTATATTCAAAATTATATTCACTTAAACATTCTTTACCCTCCAAATAGGCTTGATATAAAAAATATTTAGCAAACTCTTTTGCATCATGAAGTAAAATATTTCCTTGGGTATAAAGCGTTAAATCTTTCATAATTCTTGGTGGATATGAAGAAATTTTTATTATAAACGCCATAATAAAAGAAATAAATAAAATAAAAAATATTGTATATATCATTGCAAATGATTTTTTCACAAAAGCATCCATTTATCTAAACATCTATTTTGAGTATTACTGCAAATTGTAATTTTTAATAACTCACCATCATGCTTGAAAATAAGTTTTGAAATATTTTGAGCTAATAAAAATACTTGTTTGTTATGATTTAAATCATCAATTTGCATATAAATATTTTTATTTTTCAAATACACCTTAATATAAGCATATAAAATAGTATAAAATCCGCTAAAACTCTCATCAAAAAAATTGATTTTTTCTCTATCATCAACTAATATTTTATAGATTTTTGAATTTTTTATATCATAAATATACATATAATCACTAGTATATATTTTCAACTTCTTCATACTATGCATATCTTTATAATTGCTCAAAATTCCTTCAGAAATTCCATTTTCTATAAAATGCAAATTACTTTTTGGGCTAAAAAAACTTCCATTATTTTCTAAAATAATACCACTGAAGTTTATTTTTTTTAATGACAAATCATAAAAAATATCATCATTTGCACTCATATAACACTCAAAAGAATTACTTGTAAATATTGCATTCAAGCAAGAATTATAAATTTTCTCCATGCTAAGTAAAGCTTGATTTAAATCAAAAAATATTTCACTAGATTTTTTAACATTAAAACTATAATTATAAATATACATAGCTGGATTAATTAAAATAGTAATCAAAATACCCAAAATAACAAGGCTTAACGCAAGTTCTAATAAACTAAAAGCCTTTTTCATCTACAAAAGCTTCTTTATAGGATAAATCTTTTATTTTTAAAGATTTGAGTTTAAATTCATCACTAGTGTATTCTAAAAAGTTGTAATTATTTATATTTATCTCTTTTGCTTTATATAAAGGAATTTTCTTTAGCAATTCTTTTTCTTCATTAAAAAGGGTTTGATTTTGCCATATAACATTTAAAGATTTATTTGCAAATACAAGATAATAAGATCCAAAAATAAAAGATAAAATTACAATACAAAAAGCAAGCTCTAGGAGACTAAAAGCTTGCTTCATTTATTTAAACTTGCATTAAAAGCTTCAAAAAAGGCACCGCGCAAAGCTCTTTTTTCCAAAGCTTCAATTCCTTTTATAGTTACTCCTGCTGGAGAACAAATTTTTTCTTTAATAATAGCAGGATGAGCATGATTAAACAAAGCACTAAAGCTTTCAAAACTTGCACGAGTAAGCTCATAACTAAGCTCATTTTTTAAACCATTTTTCACACCTGCATTAGCTAAACTTTCTGCTACCAAAGCCAAAAATGCAGGAGCACAACCACTCAAAACCATAGCTATATCAAATTCTTTTTCATTTTGCAAACTTATGGCTTTACCAAAAGTATTTAGCAAAGATAAAATTTCATCTTTAAATAAATCTTTTTCCATTAAATAAGCAGTTGTAGAAGCTTTAAATTCGGCTGCTGTATTTGGCATAATTTTCACATAATTTTGTGCATCAATACAATGAAGCCGCTCAAAAGTAGTGTTTGCTAAAACCGAAATAAGCCATCTTGCCTTGCCTTTTAATTTAACAGCTACTTCTTCTAATGCATAAGGTTTAAAAGCCAAAATAATATTTTTATTATCCATATCAAACTCATCATACGATAATACTTTTAAATTTAAACCACTGGCTTTTTTTAAATCCCTAGCAACAATAACTACTTTATAAGTATCCTCTAAACCTTTAGCTATAGCACTTGCCATAGCACCATTTCCTAAAATATAAATTTCAGACATTATTTTGTTTGTTTAATAAAAGCTGAAATCTTTTCAGACTGAAAATAATTAGGATATTTGCTTGTATCTAAAATCACTTGCACTAAAGAGTTATTATCATAATTCATCACAACAGGTGCTAAAAAATTTACCGTAGATTCTTCTAATGGCTCATTAATAGCCACTATAACAAACACACCAAAATTAGTTTGCTCATTTAAAGCTAATAATTCTTGATAATAATCAGGCACTTCAAAATCATAATCAGGACGGATCATATAAGGATCAATCATCACAAAAGAAAAATCTTTACCATCAAGGCTTTTAAGTCTATAAAAAACCTCGTCTATTTTATAAAAATTCATATTTTTGGTATCTTCAAAACCTAAAATAGGACATTTAACTTCTAAGTTCATCTTGCCTCCTAAAATCTATTGACTAAGAAATTACAACTCATTAAGCAATTTTAGTTCCAATTTTAAAAATTACACTAATTAAGAGTTTTTGACTATAATTTTAGTTTTAAAAATTAACAATTTCATAAACATAAAAACATTATAATTACAATTATTAAATTTATAAGGTAACACAATGAAAAAACTTTTTATTTTTTCACTTATTATTGCAGGTTTATTTTTAGGAGCATGTAGCTCGAAAAAAGCTGAAGATTTATATAATCTAAGTTCTATGGAATGGTATCAACAAATTATAAAAGATTTACAAGAAAAAAATCTTGAAGCAGCTGATAAACACTATACTTCAATGGCAGGTGAACATATTGCTGATCCATTATTAGAACAAACTTTACTTATATTAGCTCAAGCTCATATTAGTGAAGAAGAATATGAAATGGCAAATTTTTATCTTGATGAATATTTAAACAAATTTGGTGATTCTAAAAATGTAGCTTATATAAGATATTTAAAAATCAAAGCTAAATTTGACTCTTTTGCTGTTCCAAATCGTAACCAAGCTTTAATGCTAAAAACAATAGAAGAAATCAAAGAATATAATCAAAACTATCCTAATGTACAATATAATGATTTAATCGATACTATGCTAACTAAATTTAATCTTGCAGTTTTTTACCTTGATACAAGTATAGCAGAGTTATATCAGAAAAAAAACAGAGAACAAAGCTATGAGATTTATAAGCAAAAAATCGAAAATTCCGATTTTAATAAAATCGATATGATTAAACCAGAACTTCCATGGTATAGAAAAATATTTGAAGAAGGTATAATGTAATGAAATTAGAAAATACTCAAAACTATCCAACAAAACTTCCCATTCTTGTAGAAGATGAGCTTTTTTTATACCCTTTTATGATAACACCTATTTTTTTAAATGATATGCAAAATATTAAAGCCTTAGATACCGCTTTACAAAATGAAAGTATGATTTTTGTAGCACCATCAAAAATTGAAGGTGGGCGTGGCTTTGATGATATATATGATTGTGGTGTCATTGGGAGTATTATGAGAAAAGTTCCACTGCCTGATGGCAGGATTAAAATTTTATTCCAAGGATATGCAAAAGCCAAGATTGTTGAGAGAATTTCGGATGATCCTTTATATGCTTTAGTTGATTTAATTCATCAAGAGCCAATTTGCAATACAAAAAAAGAAGCTATTATAGAAGTAGTTAGAGAAAAAGCCAAAGCTTTATCGACTGTGAGTCATTATTTTCCACCTGATCTTTTAAGAACTATAGAAGAAGATGTCGAGCCTAGCAGAATTTGTGATCTAATATTAAATTCTATTAAAATCAAAAAACAACAAGCTTATGAATTTTTTATCGAAACTAATTTAGAAACTAAGCTTTTAAATTTAATTGATTATTTAGCTAAAGAAATTGAAGCAAATAAAATCCAAAAAGAAATCAAAAATAAAGTTCACTCTAAAATTGACAAGGTTAATAAAGAATACTTTTTAAAAGAACAACTCAAACAAATTCAAAGAGAGCTTGGAAGCGATATACAAAAAGAAAGCGAAGTAGAGGAATATAATAAAAAATTAGAAAAGAAAAAAGCTTTTATGTATGAAGAGGCTTATAAAGAAATCAAAAAGCAAATTCAAAAATATGAAAGAATTCATCAAGATAATTCAGAAGCTTCTATGGTGCAAACTTACATAGAAACGGTTTTAGATATACCTTTTGAGCACTCCTCAAAGAAAAAACTAAATTTAAAAGATGTATCTTTACAACTCAATAGTGATCACTATGCCCTAGAAAAACCAAAAGAGCGTATTGAAGAATACTTTGCAGTTAAAGAACTTTTAGAAAAACGCAAGATTAAAGATAGAGATGGTGCAAAAGTCATCTTGTGCTTAGTTGGTCCTCCTGGTGTTGGCAAGACTTCTTTAGCAAATTCAGTCGCAAAGGCATTAAAAAGAGAGTTAGTGCGCATAGCTTTAGGTGGTTTAGAAGATGTTAATGAACTAAGAGGACATAGAAGAACCTATATAGGAGCTATGCCAGGACGCATTATACAAGGACTTATAGAAGCAAAACAAAGCAACCCAGTAGTTGTGCTTGATGAGATTGATAAACTAAGTCGCAATCATAGAGGAGATCCAAGTGCAGTTTTACTTGAAATCTTAGATCCTGAACAAAATACTAAATTTAGAGATTATTATCTAAATTTCAACATCGATTTAAGCAAAATCATTTTCATAGCTACTGCAAATGATGCAAGTTTAATTCCACCTGCTCTAAAAGATAGAATGGAATTTATAGAACTTAGCTCTTACACTCCTCAAGAGAAATTCCAAATAGCCAAAAACTATCTCATACCTGATGAAATAAAAAAACATGGATTAAAAAAAGAAGAAATAAGCTTTAGTGATGATGCTATAGAATTAATAGTGAATGAATATACTAGAGAATCAGGTGTAAGAAATTTAAGAAGAAAAATTGCTGAAATTTGTAGAAAATGTGTTAAAAAACTTCTTTTAGAAAAAGATATTAAAAATATTGAAATTAATGATAAAAATTTAAAAGATTTTTTAAGTAAAAAAGTCTTTGAAATAGAAAAGCACGAAAAAGAAAATAAAATCGGACAGGTAAATGGACTTGCTTGGACTGCAGTAGGTGGAGATGTATTGAAAATCGAAGCCATTAAAATCAAAGGCAAGGGTGATCTAACTTTAACAGGGAGCTTAGGCGATGTAATGAAAGAATCAGCAAAAATTGCTCAAAGTCTTGTTAAGAATTTAATCGATGATGAACAAATTAAAGTCTCAAAGAAACTTTTCTACAAAGAAGATGAAAACATATACAATCAATACAATCTTCACATTCATGTACCAGATGGAGCCACTCCAAAAGACGGACCAAGTGCAGGCATAACTATTACCACAGCCATTGCTTCTATTTTTAGCGACAAGAAAGTAAAATCAAATGTTGCAATGACTGGAGAAATTGATCTAATGGGCAATGTTCTACCAATAGGTGGTTTAAAAGAAAAACTTATTGCTGCTTATAAAGCTGATATTAAAACAGCCATTATCCCACATAAAAACTATGAAAGAGATTTAAAAGATATTCCTGAAGAAGTAGTAAAAAATATGAAAATTATTGGGGTAAAAAATTTACAAGAAGTTTTAAAAATAGCTCTTATCTAAATTAGAAGCTTTAAGCTTCTAATTTATCTATAATAGCTTTACTTTCTCTTTCTAAATTTTGTATATCTTCTATAATACAATCATAATCCTCTTTAGAAATGCTTTCCTTTTTAGAAAGCTTCACTGCTTTGTTAGCTACATTTTGAATAAATTCACTTTTAGACTCTAATTCTTTAGGAGGAATTAAAGGACAAAAAATGCTTTTTGCATCTTCATCTTTACATAAAGTTGAAATAGGATCTAGATTTTGAAGATTTTCTTGAGAACCATTTAGAGTTAAATAAACATCAGATTTATATAATATATGATCTATTTTCATAGCAGAAAGAGTTAAATCAGATGCAAAATTAACAAAATCTTCTCCTAAATGCAAACTCTTTCCTTCAAGATCTTTAAAAGCTTGGCTAAAATCTAAAATTTTAGCATCAGAAGAACTAGCTATACCATAAACCTTCTCACTATTTTCTTGTATTAAGCCTATTTCTTGATTCATTACTTGAATTGCTAAAGTAATTTCACCTGTTGCTTTTTGTGTTTTTTCAGCAAGTTGTCTTACTTCATCTGCAACTACCGCAAAACCTCTACCATGCTCTCCCGCACGAGCTGCCTCAATAGCTGCATTTAAAGCAAGTAGGTTAGTTTGATCTGCAATATCCCTAATTACTTCAACAATCGCATTAATGTTTTGAGAATTTGAAGCAAAAGTATCAACAGCATTTTTACTTTCATTGGCTACTTGCATCATAAAACCAATTGATTCTTGTAAGCCACCAATCTCGATACCATTTTTTTGCGCTGTATTGGAAATAACTTTAATATCACCAAAAACTTTCCTCATAAGTTTAATGATAGCATTTAAATCTGTAGATAATTTTAATAAATTTTTATTTTGACTATTTAAACTCAAGTCCATAAGTTCTCTTGATAAAGCATTCTTAAACACCAATTTTCCAGTTTTTTCTATCTCATCCAAAGCTTTATTAATAAAGTTAATATTATGAACAAAAATACCTTTTAAACCTTCAGGGATAGCTCTTCTAAAATATTCACCTTTTTGAGAACAAGCAATTGAAGTATTTATTTCTCTTAAATAAGCCTCTAAACCATCTATTGTGTTATTAAGATTATCAGCAATTTCTTTTAATTTTTTATTAGTACATTTAATATATACAATTCTTGAATCAAAATTACCATTTTTTAACTCTCTACTAAGATGTAAAATCTTATCACTAAATTGTTCTTCTTTTTTTAAAATAAACAATCCATATATAAATAAACAAAACAAAACTAAAAAGAAACCTAAAGAAATAAACTCTGCATAAAGCAAAGAATTAATACAGGCTACTATACTTAAAACTATACCAAGAAACAAAATATTTTTCATAAGAAATCCTTTTTTTATTTTTGAATTTTCATCATTAGTTCATTATAGGTCATCCCATAAGATTTTACTATTGCTTTTAACTCCTCTATTCCAGATTTAATACCACCATCTTTTTCTTTCAACAAAAGAACTTTATAAATTTCTTCTATTGTTTTGATAGCATCAACATTAGGTTTTCTTCTAACTGAATAATAATTTAAAATGCTTCCATTTTCATCACATGAAGCAGTTACATTAGCAAAAACCCAATAATAATCATTATATTTTGTTTTATTTTTTACAAAAGCAAAAATTTCTTTTTTAAGCTGAATGTTATCCCATAAATATTTAAAAACCGTTCTTGGCATATCAGGATGACGCATAATACTGTGAGGTTTGTATAAAATTTCATCAATTTTATAATCAGAATATCTCAAAAAATCCTCATTTGCATAAATAATCTCACCTTTTAAATTAGTTTTTGATGTTATTAAAACATCCGAGGTTAGAATTTTTTCTAAAGACATAACACAATCTCCTTAGTTTAAAATTAAAAAGAGAGTGATTATATCTTAATACAAAATAATAATTTATAAACAAAATTTATCAAATTCATCTTTGAAGCTCTAAAATTAATTGATTATAACTCATACCATAAGAATTAACTATCTTAACAAGTTCATCCACTCCGGCTTTTATACCATCTTTTTCTTCTATTTCTAAAAGAATTTTATAAACTTGCTCTATGGTTGATATTGCCTCTCTTTTAGGTTTTCTTCTAACTGAATAATAATTTATAATATTTCCTTGTTCATCAAAAGAAGCTGTAACATTAGTAAAAACCCAATAATAATCATTTTGTTTGGTTTTATTTTTAACAAAAGCAAAAATTTCTTTTCCATCTTGTATATAATCCCATAAACATTTAAAAACAGTTTTTGGCATATCAGGATGACGCACAATATTGTGAGGTTTATATAAAATTTCCTCCATTTTATAACCCGCATATTTTAAAAAATCATCATTAGCATAAATAATATCCCCTTTTAAATCTGTCTTAGAGGTTATTAATGTATCTGGTTCTAAAATTTTTTCTTGCGACATTTTTTTCCTTATAATTTATTTACAAAATATTATATTTCATTTATCATAAAATTTCATTGAAATTAAAACCTTTGTCATAAAGTATCTTTCTGACTAATTCTTGATGTTCTTTTCCTTTTGTTTCTAAAGTAATTGAAATCATCGCATCACCATATTCTAACTTAGTGGAAAATCTATCATAATCAATTTTAACTATATTAGCTTGAGCTTCTTTTATAGCATCACTCAAAGTACTCAAAGCTCCTGGTTTATCAACCAAAGTAACATTGATAAGCATTTTTCTAAAAGCTTTAAACAAACCTTTTTCTATGATAATATTTAACATTTGTACATCAATATTTCCACCGCTTAAAATCACGCCTATTTTTTTATGATTTTTTAAATCTATTTTTTTATGTAAAAGTGCAGCAACTGCTGATGCTCCAGCACCTTCAACTGTGATTTTATGTTTTTCAAGTAAATATAACACCGCATTAGCTATTTCTTCATCATCAACTTGAATAAAATCATCAACACATTCAAGAATAATATCAAAATTAATTTTATTTACATCACGCACTGCAATACCATCAGCTATGGTTCTCACAGCCTTTGAATTGATTATTTTTTTACTTTTAAAACTCTCATACATAGCAGGAGCTCCTTTAGCACTCACTCCAATAACTTTTATATTAGGATTAATCTGCTTAGCAGCACTCGCCACTCCACTAATCAAACCTCCACCACCAACTGGAGCTAAAATCATATCTAAATCACTTATTTCATCAAGCATTTCAAGCATTAAAGTACCCTGCCCTGCTATAATACTTTCATTTTCAAAAGGATGAATAAAATTTAAATGATGTTCTTTAGCATAATTTAACGCATAAGCATAAGCCTCATCAAAATTATCTCCTTTTAAAATCACTTTTGCGCCTAAATTTTTAGTCGCACTTACTTTTAGCAAAGGTGTAGCTTCAGGCATAACAATCACAGCTTCTATCCCAAATTTTTTAGCACTAATTGCAACTCCTTGTGCATGATTTCCAGCGCTTGCAGCTATTACACCTGCTTGCTTTTGTTCTTTACTTAAATTAGCAATAGCATTATAAGCACCTCTGATTTTATAAGCACCTGTTTTTTGTAAATTTTCACATTTTAGAAAAACATCAGTATCTAAAAACTCACTTAAAAAAGAAGAGTGCACCAAAGGGGTTTTTAATACAAAATCTGCAATTTTTTGCTTTGCTTGATAAATTTTATTTAACTCAATCATGATTTACCTTTTTATCTAATTCTATTTTAATACAACGATCTTGAACGCAATTTATACCAAATTTTTTACATTTTTGCATTATTTCATCGTTAATAATACCAAGTTGCATCCAAAAATTTTTAACATTTTTAGCTAAAAGATCTTCAAAAATTTCATTTGCGTAACTTGCTTTTCTAAACATTACAACCGTGTCAATTTCAGAAGGAATTTCCCTTAAATTTCTATAAACTTTCTCGTTTAAAATAAAATCTTCTTTAGGATAGATAGGATAAATTGTATAAGATAAATCTTGTAAATATTTGCTTACAAAATACGAAGGTTTTTCTTGATTAGGACTAAGTCCTATAATGGCGATATTTTTCATAGAACTTAGTATTTTATGAGTATCACACAATGCTTTTTCCTTATTTTTAAAAAAGCATTGTATCTAAAATAAAATTAACAAAAAGTTTTTTTAACTATTAATAAATAATATAAAACAAGAGCAAACAAAACAAGTACAGCACAAAGTGCATAGACATTAGCAAAACCTATACTTGGTTCAACAATACCCAACAAGTAAGGACTAACTCCTATGCCAAAATCCAAAGATAGAAAAAAAGTAGAATTAGCTAACCCCATTTTTTCTTTAGGAGCTAGTTTGATAGCCAAAGCTTGTGCACTTGAAGTAGCATTTGCATAACCTAGTGCACAAAATATACCGGCGATAATAATCATATAAAAATTTTTTGCAAACGCAAGTAAAAGTAAACACAATATAAAACTAAATAATGAAAAAATTATTACAATATTAGCTCCATGTTTATCAAATACCTTTCCAGCAAGAGGTCTAAAAACTATAGAAAATCCAGCATATATTACAAAAAACATAGATCCAGCAAAGCTTAAATTTAAACTTTGAGTATAAGCACTCATATAAGCTATAATAGCTCCAAAAGGACATGCGATCAAAAAAGTAATCAAAGCCAAATTTAAAACTGATTTTTCAAAATAATTATAAATACTAAATTTTCTTTTTACATGATAATGTTTTTTAAATCTTCTTACTTTTAAAAAAATTGATAAAACTAATGCAAAGATAATACTCACACTTGCAATTAAAAAGCTTAGTTGAAATAAGTTGATAGAGTCAAGTTTTATGGCCAAAAAAGGTCCTAAAGCTGAAGTTAAAACAACACTCGTAGCATAATACCCTATACCAATTCCTCTTTTATTACTAGGTATTATTCTAGCAATAGCTGCCCCACAAGCACAAGAACAAATTCCATAGCAAACTCCAGCTAAAAAGCGTATCAATACCAAAAAATACACATTATAAAATTTCAAATACATTAAATTAATAAAAAGATAAAATAAAAGTGAAAATATAATCACTTTTTTTATATTAATACCATCAATAATAGAACCAAAATAAAGTCTAGAAAGCAAAGCACCTATAACAAAAGCACCCATTATAAGTCCTGCGGTGCTAGTTTGAAGATTTAAAACACCCAAAACATAATCTGTACTAGAAATAGTACTCATATAAAAAACAAGACAAATAACAAAATTTATCCCAAAAATACAGAAAAAATTTATATTAAATAAATTATATTTCTTACTAAGACCCATGAAAAAACCTTTCTTAAATTTTTTCATTGATATAATCAAGTAATTTTAAAAGCACTTCTTGATCTTGTTCATCTAATATATCTAAGATTTCTTTTTCATATTTTCTTATACAAACATTTGCATCAAAAAAAATTTCTTTACCCTTGGCACTTAAAGTAATGATCTTTTCTCTTTTATCATCAGCTTTTAAAAACTCTATATATTCAAGTTTTGCTAGTTTGGAAACAACTCTAGAAAGTATAGCTTTATCCATTTGATAAAATTCACATATTGGAGCTAAAGTGCTATTTTGATGATGGCTTAAATAAACAAAAACTCTCCAATCACTTGATTTCAATCCAAATGGCTTTAAAATTTCATTGACTTTATAGAGTATTTTTCTATTTGTATAAGTAATTTTTTGAAAAAATATGAGAAATCCTTTGTAAAAATTAATTGATTAAATCAACTATTTTAATAGTAACAAAGATTACATAAATTCTAACTTATATAAGTTTTTTCCTTAAATACATTCTGCATTTAAGATAAAAAATATCAAAAAATTAAAGCTTGTAACTTTGTTATAATATTTTAAATTTACAAATATTTGTAGTATTGACAAACTCAATTTAGCTTAGATTAAACTATGACATTAGAGACTTTATTTATACTAATAAAACTTGCATTATTATTTTATAATGCTTAATATAATTTAACATAAGTCAATAAATTTTACCACTGAGTATTGTAAAATATTAAAAATTATCGCAATAAAGGTTGTAATCATGATCGATATTTATCCTTATATACTAATAATACATTTATTTTGCGCTATATTTTTTATAGGATTTTTATTTACCGATGTATTCTTATTAAGAAAATTAAATTTGGATATAAAAAATACAATTAAAATAATGCCACCTATTGTATTGATTTTATTTCTTAGCGGTTTATATTTAGCTCATTTTCACTTAAATTCATTAAATTGGATATTTATTTGCAAAATATTCTTTGCTTTATGTATTTTTATATTAATACTATTTTCTCTTTTTTATAAAATAATCTTAAAAAAACAAAATCCTTTTCATGCATATATTCATCCTATTGTATTTATTTTTACTATAATTATTGTAATATGTGCAAAATTAATGTTTTATATTGTTATTTGATTTTCAAATAAACACCACATTCAAGATGATTTGTGTTTGCAAATTGATCAAAAAATGCAAATTTGGATATTTTATGAGTTTTGCATAATTTCTCAAGGTTTTCTTTTAAAGTGATAGGATTGCACGATATATAAATGATATTTTCATAATTTTTAATAAGTTCAATCACACTTAAATTAAGTCCTGCTCTTGGAGGATCAACTAAGACATGAGATATTTTAAAACCATCTAAATCTATGTCTTTTAAGCGATTAAATTCCCTTTCTTTTTTCAATGCTTGACTTAACTCTTCACTAGAAAGCCTTGTAAAAGTTATATTTTCAATAGAATTTAAAACGCAATTTTTTAAAGCAAACTCAATATTTTTCTTAGAAATTTCAGTTGCTAAAACTTTTTTAAAATTTCTTGCTAAAGCTATGGTAAAATTTCCATAACCACAATAAAGCTCTAATAAATCTTGCTTAAAATCACTCTCTATACAAGATACAACCCATTCGATCATCTTTTCATTAATAAAAGTATTGGGCTGGATAAAACAATCATTATTAAACTCATATAAAAATTCATTTGTATTGATGTTTAAAATTTGTCTTAAATTTTCTCCATTAAATACAAGTTTTTTACCCCTACTTCTTGCTATGAGCTTGAGATTTAATTTTTCTGCTAATTCTTGTAAATCTTGTGTGATTAGCTCTATATTTTTATGGAAAAGTAAAGTTATACTTAAATCTAATTTTGTAGCTAAAAACTCTACTCCAAAAAGCTTTTCTTTTAAATTTTCATTTAGATTATTTAATAAAATAGGCATATATTTTTGAATTTTTTCATCTGCTATATCAAAATTTTCAATAGGAATTTTTTTCTTATTTTCAAACATTGCATAAGAAATTTTCCCATTTTCATGATGATATATAGAAAATTCCGCCCTAGTTCTATAAGCTTTTAAAGGTGATTTAAAGCACTGAATTTCTCCATCATATAAAGAAGAAAACAATGCTTTGTTTAAAGCAATTTTTTCTTCAAAATGCATTTACGCATCTACCTTTTTGCCAACCACAAAAAGTAAAACTATCATAGCTAAGATTCCAAAAACAAGTCCTAGCCACACATTAAGTCCTAATGCTACCGGTAAATAACCACAAAGTATACTAATAGCACAAACACTCAAAGCATAAGGCATTTGTGTACTAACATGAGCTAAAAGATCACACTTACTTCCCATAGACGAAAGTATAGTTGTATCAGAAATTGGCGAGCAATGATCTCCAAAAATAGCTCCTGTTAAAACCCCTGAAATATTAATAATCATATATTGGTGTAACTCTGCTCCGCTTAATTCATTATGAACCCCAACAGCCATAGCTAAAGGAATAGCCAAAGGCATTAAAATACCCATAGTTCCATAACTAGTTCCCGTTGAAAAAGAAATAATAGAAGCAAAAATAAAAATTGCTGTAGGAAGCAAATAAAGAGGTGTTTTATCTGAAAATAAGTCAATTAAATATTTAGAAGTTCCCAAATCTTTAATCACAGAAGCTAATGACCATGCACAAAGTAAAATAATCACAGTCATAATCATAGTTCTCCAGCCATGAGTCCAAACCGCAATAGCTTCTTTTAAAGTAAATATTTTTCTATACATTCCCAAAATAATAGCTACTATAGTAGCTAAAAGTGCTGCTTGAAATAATACAACTGAAGCATCAGCTGCGCCAAAAGTCTCTCTAAAAGCAAATAAACTAAGCGGTGCTGCATCAATTTGTGCTTTAACACTCACATCATCTAAGGCATTATAACCACTAAAATAAAAACCTATAAATGAAAACACAATCAAGACAGCCAAAGGTATAATAGCATTAGAAGCTTGCAATTTTACATGCTCTTTTGGCTCTAAGACCTTATCTTCTATATTATCAATTTGTTCATGACCATGAGAAAATTTACCCGCTCTAGCTCTAAGCTCAGCTTTTAACATAGGTCCAAATTCCCTACCTGTATAAATAGTCAAAACAACAAAAATCAACATAAAAAGATTATAAAATCTATAAGGTAAGGTTTGTACAAAGATTTCAAAAGCGTTAATTTCTTCTTTTACTACACCTAAATGTGCAAAAGTTGCATTATCAATTAGATCATATCCGCTGCGAATTAAAGAAATTTCAAGTCCTATCCAAGTAGAAATGATAGCAAGACCGGTAATTGGTGCTGCAGTTGCATCCATTATAAAAGCAAGCTTTTCACGGCTTACTCTAAATTTATCTGTTACCGGACGCATGATAGGACCTACGATTAATGAATTGGCATAATCATCAAAGAAAATAAAAATTCCCATGCACCAAGTAGCAAATTGTGAGCTTTTTGCTTGTTTAGCTTTAGTAGAAAGCCAAATAGCTACTGCTTTTGTCCCCCCTGTTTTGGTAATAAGAGCTACAACACCACCTATAGTTAAAACTTGCAATAAAATTCCTGCATTACCCGGACTTGCCATGGCATTTACCACTTTGGAAATAAAGCCTGCAAAAGAAGCAATGATAGCATGGTAAATACTATTTTCAATAAGTCCTAACATAAAAGTACCACTTAATGCACCAATAAATAACGAAAGTACTACATCTTTAGTAACAAAAGCTAAAATAATAGCTATCACCGGTGGTAAAAGCGTCCAAGCTCCAAAAAGTTCTGCATTTGCTTGTGTATCAGCAAATAACAACAAAGGAGCTAATAATAAATAAAAAATTTTCATAATTATCCTTAAGTTTTTATATTTTTTCGCTAAAAGTTCCCGCCCATGTTTGAGTCACAGGCATAAGCTCTATTTCATTAATATTAATATGCTCAGGTAAGCTAATGATAAAAGTAATAATTTTTGCTATATCTTCAGCTTTGATATATTTAGTATTTTCATAAACCTCATCAGCTTTTTTAATATCACCTTTAAATCTCACTTCACTAAATTCAGTTTTACAAAGCCCTGGAGCAATATTTGTTACTTTTATATTGCTTCCGCGCAAATCCGTTCTTAAAGCTTTAGAAAATTGTGCCACAAAAGCTTTCGTACCACAATAAACATTACCTCCATAATAAGGTACATTAGCTGCAATTGAGCCAAGATTAATTATGTGGGCATTTTTTACTTTTCTAAGTAAAGGTAAAGCAGCTCTTGCTACATATAAAAAGCCTTTGATATTAGTATCTACCATGGCTTCAATATCTTCAATATCCAAAGAATCAAATTCATTTAAACCTAAAGCAAGACCTGCGTTGTTAATAAGCAAAGAAATATTGCCAAAATCTTGAGGTAAATTTTCAATTGATGCAAAAACTGCTTGTTTATCTCTAACATCAAGTTCTATGGGATAAATTTTATCCCCATAAAGCTCTTGTAGTTTTTCTAATCTATCTTTGCGTCTTGCTATAGCTATAACTTTATAATCAAGTTCTATTAAAGCTTTTAAACTCTCTAGTCCAAAACCTGAACTTACTCCAGTTATTAAAGCAGTTTTCATGGTTGTGTCTCTTCATATAGCATCAAATTCTCATTTTCCTTTAAACCAAGTTTTTTTAGATATTTAATATTTTGTTCTTTTTTTGCAATTATGGCAAAATCAAGAGCGTTAAATCCCAAATCATCAATTTCTTTATAATTTGCTTTGTAATCTATAAGTAACTTAAGCATTTTTACATCTGCATAGTTTGCTCCATGCATAAAAATATTTTTAGAAGTATGCTCAAGTGCACATAAAGTAATGAAATATGGCGTATTACTTCCCATACTAGCAATAGAAAGTTTTTCATTATCGTTAATGTATTTTTGATTTACATTAGCTCCATTTTCTAATAAAACTTTTGCAACCTTATAATTGTTGTATTCAACTGCATAAAACAAAGGTGTTTTTCCAAAAGAATTTCTATAATCAATAATAGCCCCATTTTCTAATAAAAGCTTGACATTATCTGCACTATCTAATGCAAAAAACAAAGCAGACTCATAACCTTCATTTATTTTTACACCTAATTTTATAAACTCACTTATAATTTGACTTTCTCTATTGTTTAACAAAGCAGATTTAAAACCATTATTTAATTCTAAATTGCTAATTTTTTTAGAATAAATATATTCTTTTATTTGTTCTAAAGAGTTGTTTTTATTAGCCACAAATTTTTCAAAGTCCGAAATATCTTTAAAGATTTTAGTCTCGCCAACTGCCCAATTTAAAAATTCATTCAAAGCATTACTAGCAAAGTAAATAGCACTTGCTTTATCTAGATTAAATTCGTTTTGAAAATATTTTGTTAAAGGATTAATCGCATTATTATATTCTTTCCAAAATTCCTTAAAGAGCTTAAAATTTCCTATACTTTGATAAGCCCAAAATCTAAAATAAGCTTTTAATTTTGCAAATTTTTCTTCAAGTATTATAGGATCTTGTAAAGTTTTTTGATAAACTTGCGGATCAAGCGCAATTTCTAATAATTTAAAATCAAATTTTCTCAAATCGCTAAAATATTCCCCTCCCATACAGGCACTATTACTTCCTCTAATTTCATTAGCAAGCTCATATAATCTTTTTGTAATTTGACTATTTTTTAAAGAAAAATCGCAATTTAAATCTACTTGAGCAAAATCTTGAGAAACTTGTGGTTTAAACTCTTTAAAAAAATCCATCTTATTTTCTTTGACATACCCACAAGTGTAATCTAAAGCTAATGCATTTAAACTTATAATCAAACTAAATAATAAAATCCTCAAATATTTTCCTTTGATATAAATTAAATCACTATTTTAACTAAATTTTTGCTTTAATAACAATTAATTAATTTAAAATTCATACAATGATTATTTTAAAATGAGGAAAAAATGTATCAAAGTTTTTACAAAGCTAGTTTTGCTTATATTCTTTTGCAGAGCAATGAAAATAAACTTATCAATGTTGATTTTATAACATATAAGCCCAATTTTACTAAAGATAAACACGCTATTTTAGAACAAGCCTTAGAAGAGTTAGACCTTTATTTTAATAAAAAACTTTTTTTCTTTAATACACCCCTAGCTCTTCAGGGGAGCGAATTTGAGCAAAAAGTATATAAAGCTTTAATTAAAATTCCCTATGGACAAACTAAAACATATCAAGAAATTGCTTCTTTTATCAATCATCCAAAAGCTTTTAGAGCGGTAGGTAATGCAAATTCTAAAAACAAACTTGCAATTTTTATACCTTGTCATAGAGTGGTAGCTAAAAATCACTTAGGCGGATACAATGGTGGTTTATTTATCAAAGAAGCTTTACTTAAATTAGAAGGTGTGCTTTAAAATGCCAAGTTTATTACTAGCAAGTTTTATTTGGGCTTTTTCTTTTCCATTAATTGGGCATTTTATAACCTTAGAAATGGATAGTTTTTTTGCTGCATTTGCAAAAGTTTTTTTGTCTTTATTAGTATTTTTACCTTTTTTAAATTTTAAGCTGAATTTGCATTTAAAACTAAAACTCATAAGCATTGGAGCTTTACAACTTGGTGTGATGAATTTATTTTATTATCATTCTTTTTTATATTTAAGTGTAAGCGAAGTGGCACTTTTTACGATTTTTACACCTTTTTATGTTGTACTTTTTTATGGGCTTTTTTCAAAAAATCTTAGATATTTATATTTTATAAGTATTTTTATATGTATTGTAGGTGCTTTTGTAGTTAAATTTGATAATATTAACTCTAATTTTTTATATGGCTTTTTACTTATTCAAGGAGCTAATTTAGTATTTGGCGCTGGACAAAGTTTTTATAAAATTTTATTAGAAAAAAATACAAACTTAAATCAAAAAGAAGCTTTCGCTTATTTTTATTTAGGCGCAACCAGTATAACCTTACCTGCTTTTTTATTTTTTGGAGATTATAATAATTTACCATCCAATTTAAGTTCTTGGATAGCTTTGATTTATCTTGGGACTATTGCTTCAGGATTTGGATATTTTTTATGGAACAAAGGCTCTACTGAAGTAGATAGCGGGGTTTTAGCTTTGATGAATAATGCCATTATACCTATAAGTATTTTTATCAATATGAGTATTTTTGGAGTAGATGTAGAGCTACTACCTTTTTGCATAGGGACCTTGATCATTCTTTTTTCATTTTTTATACATAAAAAAATCATGCATTATTATAATAAGAAATCTTACTCAAATACAAACCACTAGCAGGAGCTAAAAATCTATAATGAGCTTTTTTGGCATTGATTTGATCTAAAAGCTCATTTTTGCTCATTTTTCCTTCTAATACTTTTAAAATACTTGCCATCATCATTCTAATTTGAGATCTTAAAAAACCATTTGCTTCAAAATAAAACACAGTGTAATTTTTATAAGCATAAACTCTAGTTTTATACATTTTTCTTATACTTGTTTTATTATCAGAGCCTTCTTTTTGAAAGAGTTTAAAATTATGCTCTCCTTCAAATAAAAAAGCAATTTCCTTGGCTAATTTAATATTTATTTTTGGATAAAAATACACATATGAGGCTAAAAAGGGATTATATTTTCCATGACTTATAATATAGCGATATGCTCTTTTTTGCACATCAAAACGTACTTGGAAATTTTCTTGCATTCTTTGGATATGCTTTATATGTATAAATGGGTGTACAAAATGATTGATTTTATTTTTTAAATATACAAAATCTTTAAAATGTTCTCCCGCTTTTACGCAAGCGACTGCATTAAATGCATGCACACCTTTATCAGTTCTTGAAGCAAATAAAGGCTTTTCATAAATACCCAAATGCGACAAGGCCTGCGCTAAGGTATCTTGAACACTAAGCTTATGTGGCTGGGTGGCTGAACCTTGAAATTTAGAACCATCATAAGAAAAAGTTAATTTTAAAAGCATTAATACTTACTTGCAATTTTTGCTTTAAAATAAAACAAAGAAGTAATTAAAAAGCTTGAAAAAATCACAGCAATAGCTACAAAAGGAGGATTATAAAAACTAATCAAAAGCATAAAATAAGCAAAAATAATCACAAAAATTCCAAAATAAGCAAAACCTTTTTCATAACGATAAGTTACTATACCAAAAGAGAGTGCAAAAAGCACGCTAGCTAAAGGAAATAAAGCTATAAGAATATAAATAACAAATTCTTTTGCTTTTTCTTTATTGCTTGTTACATCAGACCAATACCCATAAAAACTTTGAGTATTTAATTCTTTAGAAGAAAGTTTGCTTTTAATTAATAAATTTTTAAAACTAGAAATATGCCAATCTTCTTCTTTAATCTCATAAGCTTTTCCTTCATCTAGTTTAAAAGTAATAACACCATCATTTGTTTCTAACTTTCCTTCTTTAGCTAAAATCACTTGTTCTTTATCTTGTGGGTTTTTCTTTGGATGATACATTATGATATTTTTATAAGTTTCATCAGAATTTTTGGCATCGATAAAAACAAGCCATTCTCCATATCTTTGTCCAAATTCCCCTGTTTTTATACTTACTTTAGCACTAATTTTTTTATAATCTACAAAATTATCAAAAAGTTCAAAAGATATAGGTATAAAAACCAAAACCACCACAAGCATAAAAGCACTTACCAAAGCTGCAATTTTTGCAAAAAAACTTGCTATCATGCTTGGAGCTATACTCAAAGCAAATAACACTGTGCTTTCATTTTCCCTAGAAAGCCTATAAAAGGCCAAAGTCAAAGCTATGAAAAAAGATATGGGTAGAGTAAAAATTAATATCTTTGGTAAAAGAAAAATATATAATTTGATTAATTCAAAAAAAGTAATTTCAATATAAGCAGTAATTTTAGCAAGTTGTATAAAAAAAATAATCGAAACAATAATAAATAAAGTAAAAAATAAAGATAACATTGTACTTAAAAACTGATTAAGCAAATACTTATAAACTAGTTTCATAATATACTTTCTATACTTAGATTAATCAAAATTCCACAAAATAAAAAAGGAATCATAGGCATTTGATAATCTTTCTTGGCTATTTTTATAAACATCAAAAGACTTAAAAAACTTGCAATAAATAAAATCAAAAAGCCTTTTTCATAGCCAAAAATTCCAAAAATCAAAGCTATTATTATAACATCACCTTCCCCTAAACTTTCTAAAATTTCATCTCTTTTTTTAAAATTTTTAATAAAATTAATCACACTTTTTAGTATAAAAATTAACCCCGCTCCAAAACACACTCTAAATAAAAAGCTATCTTGAAAATCCTCTAAATTTAAACCATTTTGCAAAAAATCAAAACAAAAAGCTAAAATAAATAAAATCCAAAGCCATAGCTCACTCACTGCTTTTAGATAATAATCCATCCAAGAAAGTGCTAATAATACAGCTAGCATACAAGCAAAAATTAAAATTTGAAAAACATCTTCAATTAAATAAAAAGCAAAGACAAACAAACACGCACAAATAAATTCATTAAAAGGATAAATCAAAGAAATTCTTTCTTTACAAAAGGCACATTTGCCTTTTAAAAATACAAAAGATAACAAAGGAAAAAGATGATAAAATTTCAAAGTTTTAAAACACTTAGGGCATTTTGATCCTGGACTTATTATACTTTCTTTATTAATCGTTCTTAAAATCAAAACATTGACAAAAGAACCCACACAAAGCCCTAGTAATAAAAATAAAAATATCATTTACCAAAAGTTCTTTTGCGTTTTTTAAACTCAGTAATGATATTTGTGATTTCTTTTTTAGTAAGTGCAGGAAATAAGGTTTGACTAAAATAAATTTCTGCATAACTTGATTGCCATAATAAAAAATTTGAAATTCTTTTAGCGCTCCCTACCCTTAAAAACAAATCCACATCTTCACTTAAGTCAAGATTAGCTTGTATATTTGCTTCATTAATTTCAAGATTTTTTTCAATCACCTTTTTAACCGCTCTAACTATTTCATCCTTGCTTCCATAAGAAATAGCTAAATTTACGCATAATTTTGTGTAATTTTTAGTTTGTTCTTGAAAATTTTGTATTTTTTTCAAGGTTAATTCATCTAAAAGACTTAAATTTCCTATAGCTTTAAAACGCACTTCATTAGCTACAAATTTGTTTAAAGATTCATCAAGATATTTATTTAATAGTTTAAAAAGAAACTCCACTTCTTCTTTTGGTCTTTGCCAATTTTCTGTACTAAAAGCATAAAGGGTTAGATTTTGAATTTTTTCATCTATACATACTTCTATAATTTTTTCAACAACTTTAGCACCTTGACTATAGCCAATTTTTTCTAAAAGTCCATTTTTTCTAGCCCATCTTCTATTACCATCCATTACTACGGCAAGATGCTTTAACTCATTCATTCTATCCCTTTATATCCATCAATCTTTTAAAAACAAACATAGGATTGAGCGTATTAACTACTTCAAATTTAAAATACTCGTTTAAAAAATGTGCTACTTTGGCAAAAGGTGTTTGTATGCGTGTGATTTTACCATTATCAATTATAATTTTTAAAGCACCAAAAATTTCAAAATACAAATACACCTCTAAAATATTTCCATTTTTCTTAGCTTCAAATAAAGCTCTATTTCCCTCATAAACAAAAGGTATATGATAAATTCCTTCAAAAAACGCAAAAAACATTTCCTTATAAATTTCAAACTCATATGCGCTTTTGCTTTCCATAAGTCTTTGGATAATGAATTTTTTATACCAAGCTTTTTCATCACCTTCTTGTAAAAGCTTTTCTATAAGTTCAGTCCCTTCTTCAAAAAGTCTAATTTTAGGCTTTTTCAAAAGATTTTTAAAAGAAATCACGCCTTTGTCTTCATAAACTTCAGCTAAATACTCCTCCCCTACTTCAAGCTCTATCATACTTTTTGTTTCAAGCTTTTTAGTGTTTAAAAGCAATACATAGCGATTATATGCGCGTTTTTCTAAAATTTGCATTCTTACAGGTAAGGTTGAGTTGATGATATTCACCAAAGTTTCCTTAATTCTTGTGCTAAAATAAAACCAAGTTTTTCTTTGCTTTGTTTAGAACTTTGAGAGATGCTATCTTTAGTGATAAAACAAATGCTATTTTCATCACTTCCAAAGTTCATTTGCTCATTTAAGACATTTAAACACACCATATCTAAATTTTTACTAACTAAAGATTTTTTAGCATTTTCTAAAGCATTTTGCGCATCAAATTCCATTTTAAAGCCTATTTTTTTGCCTTTAAAATCTAAATTTTTTAAGATATCCTCATTAAGCTTTAATTTTAAATCAAGTCCGTTTAAATGCTCATTTTTCTTAATCTTCCCCTTATAAGCTTTTAGAGTAAAATCACTCACAGCAGCAGCCATAATTAAAGCATCAAAATCTTTGTATTTTTGCAATTTTTCTTTTAGTTCTAAAGAAGATTCAAATTTTTCTAATTTATAAGGTGTTTTAAACTCTACTGAGCTAACTAGCACCACCTTAGCACCTAAAAAATATAAAGCATCAGCAACCGCCTTTGCCATTTTTCCACTTGAAAAATTACTAATACATCTTACATCATCGATCTTTTCTTTAGTACCGCCACCGCTTATAACAAAACTTTTATCTTTAAAAAAATCTTCTTGCATTAGACTTCTTTTTAAAGCATTTATAATACTATCAAGCTCAGCCAAAGCTCCTAAGCCCTCATCTTTACAAGCTAGAGTTTTAACTATAGGATCAATGATAATATAACCTTGCTCTTTTAAATTTTTTAAAGAATTTTGAGTGCTAAAATGTAAATACATGTTTGTATTTGCAGCGGGTGCGATTAAAAATGGTTTATTTTTATCTACTGCTATTAAAGTTTGAATAAATAAATTATCTGCTATACCATAGTTTAATTTATTAATAGAATTTATACTAGCAGGCGCAAAAAGCACACAATCGCAAGTCTTGCTAAAAGCTATATGATTATTAGTATTTTGCCAACTTTCATTATCTTCACATAAAATTTCATCCGCTAAAGCTTCAAAGCTAAGCTTAGTGCCAAATTTTAAAACTCCCAAACTTAGCAAAACTTTAACCCTAAAGCCTTCTTTTTTTAATAAAGAAATCAGCTCATAAGCTTTATAAAAGGCTATGCTTCCACTTACTGCTAGTAAGATTGTTTTCATTTTTTACCTAGTTTTTTATAGTAAAAATCTTCTATAATTTGCGTCTTTGCTCTATTAATATACAAAGAGCCTTTTTCTACATCCTTACACACGGTGCTTCCTGCTGCGATGATTACCTCATCTTTTATCTCAACCGGAGCGATAAATTGCGTATCTGAACCCACAAAAACATTTTTACCTATTTTGGTCTTATGCTTTTTAACCCCATCATAATTACAAGTGATAGTGCCACAACCTATGTTAGTTCCCTCATCTATCTCACAATCCCCTAAATAACTCAAATGCCCTGCTTTAACTCCATTTAATAAAGCATTTTTACATTCTACGAAATTTCCTATATGGGTATTTTTAAGCTGGCATTTTGGACGCAAATGCGCTAAAGGCCCTACATCGCTATTTTCTACTATACTATCTTCAATCACACTTGAACTTTTAATGATAGAATTAATGATTTTTGATTTTCCTTCTATACGCACATTTTCATACACTTCACACTCACCTACAAACTCAACTTCATCTGAAATAAAAGTCGTCGCAGGCATGTGAAAAATCACTCCTTGCTTCATCCATTCTTTTTTAATCGCTTCTTGCATAAGATCTTGAGCTAGGCAAAGCTCAATTTTATCATTTACCCCCATAAAATCTTGCTCATTTACAAACACCGCATCGATTTCATAGCCCTTTTCTTTTGCTAAATAAACCGCATCGGTTAAATAATACTCTTTAGCTTTATTATCATTTTTTATCAAAGGCAATACTTCTTTTAAAATTTGTGCTTTTATAGCATAAACACCACTATTGCAAATGTTTATAGCAAGCTCTTCTTTGCTTGCATCTTTTGTTTCTACTATTTTTTGAATTTTATTTTCTTTTAAAACTATTCTTCCATAACTTTTTGGATCTTTTGCCTCAAAAACTGCCACATTAAAATCACTCTCATTTAAAGCTATTTTTTCTAAACCATCTGCTTTAACTAAAGGCATATCGCCACATAAAATCAATACTTTTTCATGCTTACTCTCATAACCCCTTAAAGCCCCTGCAGTACCTGGAAAATTTTGCAAGTCTTGTTCTAAAAAGCGTGTATTTGGAAAATACTCTAAAACAACTTGTTCAACCTTTTCTTTTTGATGAGAAAGCACCACACATACATCATCACTAATTTTATATGCTTGTTTTAAAATATGTAAAATCATTGCTTTTGAGCAAATTTTTTGAAGCACTTTTGGATTGTGTGATTTCATACGCGTGCCAAGTCCAGCAGCCAAAATAAGCACAGAAATTTTCATAATTTACCTTTGTTTTAAAAATTATTGCTTATTTTAACAAGCTAAAGTAAAAATTCTTACTAGTTGTTATTTGTTTTTTACAGATTTTCATTTACTTTAAACTTAAATTTATGGGGGGGGTATAATGCTTTTTTCAATTTAAATTTACTTCCAAAAAATGAATTTTTTGAAGATACTGATTTGGCTCAATTTACAGATTATAAACTTAGTGTTTCTAATGATGGCAAAAGTCTTTTAATTAGCGGTGGTGCTAATGAAAATGTAAGAGATTTATCAAAAATATTAAAATCTGAAATTGATATTAGAAAAGAAGCTTTAGATAGCTTTAATAATATAAAAGAAGATATTAAAAGAAATGAAAATTTAGAAAATTCTGGATTTGGAACCTACCAAAAACCAGGATATATTGGCGATGATGCTATGCTTGAAGCCATAGCACAAGCAGAAAAAGAACTGCAAGAACAAATTAAAAAATTAGAACAACAAATCCAAGATATACAAGATAATGATGGAAAATTTGATGGTAGTGATTTAGTTGAAAATATGAAAGATGTTAGCTTAGAAAATAAAAATTTAGCTGTAAATATGCTAAATAGTATTTTAGATTCTAAACTTAGCAATGATGCTATCGCAGCACTCACTCTAGATACCACAGGAAAAAATCTAAACACACTTACCACAAATACAAAAGCAAGTGCAAAAGCTATAGTAAATAATGCTCAAAATTCTTCTGTTAATTCATCTATAGGTGTAGCAAATGACCTAGCAATTGGAACAAGAATAGCAAAACTTTCAAATCCTTATCAAGATAAAGCTTTAGTAGAAAAATTTGCTACAACCCATATAGCAGCACTAGCAAGCGATGTTTATAATTATTATGGAAATTCTTCATTTAATAATAGCTTTTGGGGTAATGTTTTTGGTGGTGCAAATATCATAGATGGAGATAGTGGTGCTTTATATGGATTTACACTAGGTGCTGATAGAAAAATCAATGATAATGCTTTGCTTGGTTTTTACTTTACTTATGCTGATTCAACTATCAAAGATGGAGTTATGGAACAAAAATCAGATAACTATCAATTTGGTATTTATTCTTTAATTAATCCAAACGATCAATGGGAAATTAATCTAAGAGCTTACGGGCAAATTTCTCCAACAGATCAAAGTGTTGTAATGTTAAATGATTCTAATAAGGCTGATTTTGATAGTAAATTCTTTGGTTTAAGTGCTAATGCCGGTAGAATTTTTAATCCAAATTCATCATCATTATTCATCAAGCCTTTTGCTGGTATAAATTACTACTACGCACACACTCCAAGTTATAAAGAAAGTGGTATGTTTGCAAAAGATGTTCAAAGTATGACAAATAATTCCATATCTTTAGAACTTGGTACTGAATTTAGAAAATATATGAGCGAAACATCATATTTATTTATCACTCCAAAAATAGAACAATATGTAATGAATAATGGAGATGATTATGTAGCTGGATTTGTTGGATCAAATTCAAATTTTATCATCAAAGGTAATGATAAGAAAAAAACTTATGGACAAATCATCATAGGTGGAAATGTAGATATTAGTGAGCAATTTAGCTTAAATGCAGGTGTTGGAGCTAAACAAATACTAGCTGGTAAAACAGATGGTAAAAATGAAACTTATGTAAGTGGTCAAGTAGGTTTTAAATACAAATTCTAAAAAAAATATTTTTTGAGAAACTCCTAAATGCTAGAGTTTTTCACTCTAGCATTTTAAAAATAAACCATTAATTCAATCATATAAATTGCATTTTTAAGAGTAAAATTGCTAAAATAATGCTTTTAATTTTAACCAAGGAAATATTTTGAGGGTTTTACTAGTTTTATTTTTATCAAGCCTAGCTCTTTTTGGCGCTGAAGCAACTATACCAACTGTAAATTTAAGCCTTAGTGCCCCAAATAGCCCTCAACAGCTCGTAACAACTTTAAATATAATTATAGTTTTAACTATACTAGCACTTGCTCCAACTATCATCTTTGTAATGACTTCATTTTTAAGACTTATAGTAGTTTTTTCTTTTCTAAGAACTGCTCTTGGCACACAAACCATGCCTCCAAATACCATCTTAGCGACACTAGCTTTGATTTTAACTTTTTTTATTATGGAACCTGTTGCTACAAAATCATACAATGAAGGCATAAAACCATATATTGCTGAACAAATAGGCTATGAAGAAGCCTTTGCTAAAGGCGTTAAACCTTTTAAAGATTTCATGTTAAAAAATACCAGAGAAAAAGACTTAGCACTTTTTTATAGGATCAGAAATTTAGAAAATCCAAAAACCATAGATGATGTTCCTTTAACGGTTTTAGTGCCTGCTTTTATGATAAGTGAACTCAAAACTGCCTTTGAAATAGGCTTTTTACTTTTCTTGCCATTTTTAGTTATTGATATGGTAGTAAGCTCAGTGCTAATGGCTATGGGTATGATGATGTTACCACCTGTTATGATTTCCATGCCTTTTAAATTGCTTATTTTTGTTTTGGTAGATGGATGGAATTTGCTTATACAAAATCTCGTCAAAAGCTTTTTAACTTAGCAATTTAGAGCAAAAATATGTGTATTATTAGCTTTATTTGTATTTTTCTAAATCAAAGATTTTAAATGGCATTTGCTATATTTGGAAAATACCTTTATGATAATCTTGCCTTCACTCTTAAAGCTCACACTCAAAAAGAAAGTAAAAAAGCTTTTAAAATCATAGAAAAATATAAAAATCAATATTATTTTTTAGGCTATATTCAATATGAATTCTATAAATATCTAGAAGATAAAAATTATAAAAGCAAAGAGCCTTTTTTATATTTTTTTGCTTTTAAATCAAAAAAAATCTTTACAAACGAAGAAAAAAATTTAGACTTTTATCCAAGTTTTTCATCCAATTTAAACCAAGAAAAGTATTTTGAAAACTTTGACAAAGTCAAAGAAGCCATAGCTAAAGGTCAAAGTTATCAAGTTAATCTTACTCAAGAACTACATTTACAATCAAATCTTAATGTGTATGAGAGTTTTTTAAGCCTTTATCCTAAGCAAAATACCCCCTATAAAGCTTATATGAAAAATGAATTTTTAGAATTGGCTTCATTTTCACCTGAACTTTTTTTTAAAATCAAAAATAAAAAAATCATCACAAAACCCATGAAAGGCACAATCAAACGCTCAAATAATCCAAAAGAAGATGAAAATCTAAAAAACTTTTTAAAATGCGATGAAAAAACTATTAGCGAAAATGTAATGATAGTTGATTTATTACGCAATGATATTTCAAAACTCATCAAAAAACATTCTTTAAAATGCAAACTTTTTAAGGTTAAAACCTACCCTACCTTACACCAACTCATTTCAAAAATAAGTGGGAAATTAAAACAAGAAAATGATTATTTTAAAATTTTCAAAGCCCTTTTTCCATGTGGATCTATCACAGGTGCGCCCAAAATAGAAACTATTAAACTCATAGAAAATTTAGAGCAAAGAAAACGCGGGATTTATTGTGGAGCGATAGGTTTAATCCATAAAGATAAAGCAAAATTTAGCGTAGCCATACGCACTTTAGAGAAAAAAAATAATGATGATTTTTTAAGATATGGTGTAGGAAGCGGACTTGTGTGGGACTCACAAAAACAAGATGAATTTGAAGAATTAAAACTAAAAAGTAAAATTTTAAAACCTAACTTTTATTTATTTGAAACAATGTATTATAAAAATCACTCTATTTTATTTTTCAAAGAACATTTGACAAGAATTTTAAACTCAGCTAATTTTTTTGGCTTTGATACTCAAAGATTAAAACATGATTTTAAAAATATACTAGAGAGCAAAGATAAAAAATTCCATTTTAAATCTTTACAAAATTTTAACAATTTTGTTTTCAATCATCATCATTTTTTTACAAAAAGTAATTTTACTCAAAAAGGCTCAAAGGCTATTAAATTAAAACTTTTTAAAAATGGCCTTTATGAGTTTGATTTTAGCAATATACAAGAAAATTCAAGCAAAAAACTACTCATAAATAAAGACATCATAAAAGTAAATCTTTTAACACACCATAAAACTTCTCTGCGTAGTTTATATGAGACAAATTCTCATCTATGGAAAGAAAATATTTGCTATGACATAGTTTTTTTTGATGAAAAAGGCATACTTTGTGAGGGTTCAAGAAGTAACATTATTATAAATTTAAATGATGAGTATTTTACCCCTTATGCTAAAAACTGCCTAAATGGTATTTATAGACAAACACTCTTAAAACACAAGCTCATCAAAGAAAAAGATATCACTAAAGATGAGCTTTTAAATGCTAAAGAAATTTATGCTATTAATTCTTTAAGAGGCTTAAAAAAGGTATTTTTGTGAAAGTTTTGATTATAGATAATTATGATTCTTTTACCTACACCATAGCCTTTTATTTAAAAGAATTAAACATTGCTTATAAAATTATTAAAAACGATAAAATCAAAAATCCAAAAAAGCTTAAAAAATATGATTTTACCCATCTTTTAATCTCCCCTGGACCAAATTCTCCAAAAGAATCAAAGTTAAGTTTAAAAGCTATAAAGTATTTTAAAAAAGATAAAAAAATTCTTGGAATTTGTCTAGGACACCAATGCATAGCACATGCTTTTGGTGGTAAAATTTCTAAACTTCCAAATCCAACTCATGGTAAGGTAAAAACTATAAAATTTAAACCAAACCCACTTTTTAAAAACCTTGAGCAAAATTTTAAAATTTGTTTATATCACTCTCTTTATGTTAATCATATAGGTAAAAAATGTGAAATTTTAGCCCATAGTGAAGATAATATCATCATAGCTTTAAAACATAAAAAATACGATATTTATGGAGTTCAATTCCACCCTGAAGCCATACTAAGTCAAAATGGCAAAAAGCTACTTAAAAACTTTCTTACTTTGCAATAATCTAATATTTATATTTTTTTCATTTACTTTAAACTTAAATTTATGGGGGGGGGTATAATGCTTTTTTCAATTTAAATTTACAAGGAGTAATCAAATGAAACTTTCTTATTACACAAGTAAAGTTTTAATGGGAGTTAGCATTAGTGCTTTATTAAGCGGTGCTGCTTTAGCTCAAGAAATTACTATTGCTGATGGCGATGGTAGTATGGAACAACATTTTGAAACAAATGATGGGCAACATTTTACTTTAAAAAATGATTATACTAATGGCAATTTAACCATAAATATCAACAATACAGATCTACCTAACAGCATAGCAAAAGAAGGCTATGAAGATCTTGCGACAGTGAATATTAATTTAGGCTCTAATGATCTTACTATTAAAAATATTTCACATGGAGATATTTCTACCTATGTAACAAATTATACCATCAATGCTAAAAAAACTGAAGCTATAGATGTAATATTTCAAAGCACAAATGGAAAATCTATCGTAAATGGAGATTTTAGTATAAAAGGTTCATCTAGTCCTACAGAAGGTGTTTTAGATGATATAAAATCTTCAGCTATTTTAATCGGCGATGGACATGGCCTACGAGGCTCTCTTGAAGTAAATGGAAATTTTACAGCAGATCAATCTACTCTATTTACTATAGGTGGTAATAAAAGTCAAAATCATATACAAGTAAATGGTAAAACAAATATCACAAATTCAAACTTTTCCATAGGAACAACAAGTTTTGGTGATTTAGCTTTAAATAATTATGTTTTTATGAGTGCAAGTGAAGGATTTAATGAAGATATAACAAGCTCAAACAAAGCAAGTGCAAACATAAGTAAAAATTTTGAAAGCATTGTTGGTATGAGCAACAAAGACTTAGGACTTGATTATGAAGTTGTAAGAGCTATGGATGTAAAAGATTTTGTTGAATATGAACTTTCTACAAAAGATAATAAGCTTTTAATTAGTGGTGGTGCAAATGAAAATGTAAATAACAATAAGATGATTCTAGAAAGCGATAAAAAATATCTAGAATTAGTTAAAACTGATTTAGAAGATGCCAAAGATGATGAAGGTGTTAATATAGAAAAAATTGATGAAGCTATTGCAAAAATTAATGAGCAAATAAAACAAATTCAAGATATGATTAGCAATGCTGGAAGTGGAGAAATCTCTAATGATGATTATATTAAAAACGATTCTAGTGTTTCAGCTTCTAACAAAGACTTTGTTTCTAAAATTTTAGATGGACTTAAAATTGGTGGAGATTTAAATGCAATAGGTAGTATTAAATTTGATAAAGTCGGGGAACAAGTAGCAAATGATATAAAAGATTCAGCTAAATCTATCTCAAATGTAAATCAAGCCTCATCAGGTATAAACTCGACTATCAATGTATCAAATGATGTATCCATAGGTTCTCGTGTAGCTATGTTAAATAATCCTTATGGAAATTACGCTACAAAATTATCTCAAATAAGATTTGCTACTAATGATTATAGAGGAAATTATGTTGATAATTATAATAACAGCATTTGGGGTAATGTAATAGGCGGTGCAAACATCATAGATGGAGATAGTGGTGCTTTATATGGAGCCACTATAGGTATGGATAGAAAAGTCAATGATGATGTTATTATTGGTGCTTATTTTACTTATGCAAACGCTGAAATAAAAGATAATCTTTTAACCCAAAAATCAGATAATTTCCAATTTGGTGCTTATTCTAATATCCATATAAGTCCAAAGGTAGAAGTTAATGTTAAGGCTTATGCTCAAATTTCTCCAACAGATCAAGATATTGTAAATAGAGGATTTAACACTACAAATAGTGCTGACTTTAATAGAAAATTCCTTGGTTTGAGTGCTAACATGGGATATATTTTTGATTTTAGTAGTAATACCTTATTTATCAAACCTTTTGCCGGAGCAAACTACTACTATGCACATACCCCAAGCTATAAAGAAAACGGAATTGCAGGAAAAGATGTCAATAGCGCTAGTAATAATTCTATTTCTTTAGAACTTGGTGCTGAATTTAGAAAATATATGAGCGAAACATCGTATTTATTTATCACTCCAAAAATAGAACAATATGTAATGAATAATGGAGATGATTATGTAGCGAGTTTAAATGGAGTAGCACTACCTAGCGTAAAAAGTGATGATAAGAAAAAAACTTATGGACAAATCATCATAGGTGGAAATGTAGATATTAACGAGCAATTTAGCCTAAATGCAGGTGTTGGGGCTAAACAAATACTAGCTGGTAAAACAGATGGTAAAAATGAAACTTATGTAAGTGGTCAAGTAGGTTTTAAATACAAATTCTAAAAAAAATATTTTTTGAGAAACTCCTAAATGCTAGAGTTTTTCACTCTAGCATTTTAAAAACTCTCATACTCTTTAGCTATAAAAACTTCATCATCTTTTATAATTAATGGGCGTTTTATAAGCGTTGGATTTTGCAAAATCATCACTTTAATTTCATCTTGGTTTAAATTTTGAAGTTTTTCTTTATTTAACCCTAATTTTCTAGCACTCATACCCGCTGTATTTACAAGCTCTAAAACACTCCTTTTGCTAAGCCAAAAATTTAAAGTTTCTTCATCTAGCTTTTTAATGTCTAAAAATTCAAATTCAATTTGCTTAGAATTTAAATAATCCATGGCCTTTTTAACACTATTACAATTTTTAATACCATAAAATTTTAACATTTTCTTGCCTTTTTAACTAAGTCTGCTATGATAAATGCTAATTCTAAAGCTTGGTCAGCATTTAATCTTGGATCACATTGTGTTTCATAGCGTTTGGAAAGTTCTTCTTGAGTGATATTTAAAGAGCCTCCTACACATTCTGTTACATTTTGCCCTGTCATTTCCAAATGTACCCCACCAGGATACACTCCTTCACTCATAGCTATCTCAAAAAACGCACGCACTTCTTGAATAATTTTATCAAATTCTCTTGTTTTAAAATTACCTGATTTAACCGTATTTGCATGCATAGGATCTATGCTATAAAGTATATTAAACCCTTCTTGTTTTAACTCTTTAAATAATTTTGGCAAGGCATTTTCTATCTTATCACATCCCATACGGATGATGAAATTTAATCTTCCTGCTTCATTATGCGGATTTAAAATACTTGCTAGCTTTTTTATTTCATCTAAATCATAATTAGCACTAAGCTTAACACCGAGTGGATTTTTTACTCCACTTAAAAAATGCACATGTGCTTCATCTGCTTTTCTAGTACGCTCACCTATCCAAAGCATATGTGCTGAACAATCATAAATTTCCCCGCTTAAACTATCTACTCTAGTTAAAGCTTCTTCATAAGGCAAAAGCAAGGCTTCATGGGAAGTATAAAAGGCTGTTTGGGAAAGATTTGGGGTATCAGTGATACCACAAGCTTGCATAAAAGCTAAAGCTTGAGTGATTTTTTCACTAAGTTCATTATATTTTTTCCCAAGCTCTGCTTTTTTTAAAAAACCCAAATTCCACTTATGCACTACTCTTAAATCCGCTAAACCACCTCTTGAAAAAGCTCTTAATAAATTTAAAGTTGTAGCACTTTGATAATACGCTTCTAACATTCTTTTAGGATCGGCTATTCTTGATTTTTCATTAAATTCAAAACCATTAATAATATCCCCACGATAACTTGGAAGTGTTACTCCATCTACTTCTTCAAAATCACTACTTCTTGGCTTTGCAAATTGTCCTGCAACACGCCCTACTTTAACAATAGGACAAGATCCTGCAAAAGTAAGTACTATGGCCATTTGAAGCATAACTTTAAACATATCTCTTATATTATCAGCACCAAAATTTACAAAACTCTCTGCACAATCTCCTCCTTGGAGTAAAAATGCTTGAGAATTTACAACCTTAGCAAGGGATTTTTTTAACTTATCTACCTCACCTGCAAAAACAAGTGGTGGTAATTTTTCTAATTTTTTAACAACATCTTGTAATTCATTTTCATCAGGATATTGCGGCTGTTGCTGAATTTTATAATTTTTCCAAGAATCTTTAGTCCATTTCATAGCTTAACTTCCTAATTTTAAGTAAGCTAAAATTATACAAAATGAGACTTAAATTAAGATTTCAAAACACTCTCAACGCGTTCAAGGCTATCTTGTTTATATAGAGTTAAACGCACTATAGAATCTTCTAGTGCTAAAAGATTATGAATTTCATTAGCTTTTAAACTAATGCTATCTAAAGATTTAAGTAGAATTTGCTGATTTAAAACTCCAAAATCAATAGAGCCTTTTAATACTTGTATAGTAATATCAAAAGGTGCTTTATGATCTTTCATAAAGCTATCCTTTGACATATTTATGCATATTTCCTTAGCATAAGCATTTTCTATTTTTTTAGATATATTTATGCCATTTTCAATTTCTTGTTCCCAAGAAATTACTTCATGCATTTGAGTTCTAAATTTCATTTTATTTTTTAAGTTCTTTAATACGAGCAGCCTTACCTCTTCTATCTCTTAAATAGAATAATCTAGCACGGCGTACACGACCTCTTCTTAATACTGTAATACTTTCTAAACTTTCACTATAAATAGGGAAAATTCTTTCAACACCTACATTATTAGCGCCTATTTTACGCACAATGAAAGTTTCATCTACACCATTTCCTCTACGCGCTATACAAATACCTTCAAAATTTTGAATTCTTGTTTTATCGCCTTCTTTAATGCGAATAGCAAGTCTTAAAGTATCTCCAGCACGAAATTCTGGAACATTTTTACCTTCAATTTGTTTTTGCTCAAATTGCTCAATGTATTTATTTTTCATAACGATATTCCTTAAAATTTGCGTTCATGCTTTTGATACAAATCAGGACGAAAATATTTCGTTTTGCAAGACGCCAAAGTAGTTTTTAAAGCTGTGATTTTAGCGTGATTTCCCTTTAAAAACTCTGAAGGAACATAAAATTTTTTATTTTCCTTTTCAAAAACAAATGGCTTAGAAAATGATGGTGCTTCTAATAAATCATTTTCAAAACTTTCTTCACTTAAACTTTCACTATTTCCAAGAACATCTTGAATATTTCTACTAATAGCATCACACATCACCAAAGATGCCAACTCTCCACCTGTAAGTATAAAATCTCCTATAGAAAACACTTCATTAGCAAATTCTTCCACAATACGCTCATCTAAACCCTCATATCTACTACATACAAAACAAATATGCTCTTTGACGCTTAATCTTTTAGCATCTATTTGCTTAAAAGTTTTAGCACATGGTAAAAGAAAAATAAAATGCGTATTTTTATCTTGGCTTTTAATATGCGTTAAACAATCATATAAAGGCTGAGCTTGTAATAAAAGTCCCGCACCACCGCCTATTTTATAATCATCTACTTTTAGATGTTTATTTGTAGTAAAATTTCTAGGATTAACAAAATCAAATTCTAAAATTCCTTTTTCTTTTGCCCTTGCCAAAATAGAAGTTTTAAAATAAGGCTCAATAAGCTCTGGGAATAAACTTACAAAAGTATATTTCATGAATTTTCTAAAATATCTAAAGCAGATTGTGTGAATATTTTTTTATTTTCTATATCAACTTTTTGAATATATTTATCAACATAAGGAATATAAAAGTTTTTAACCTTTGTCTGTAGTTTTTCATCGCATTTTATATAGAATAAAAATCCAACTCCATTTTCTAAAATATCTTCAACTACACCTAATTTTTGTTCATTTTCAAAAATTTCACAGCCTATAATATCAAAATAAAAATACTCATCTTTTTTTAACTTACAAGTTTCTTTTGTAGTTTTTATGCTTTGAAATAGTGTAATATTAGTTAGTTTTTTTGCAGATTCTAAATTCTCAAAATCTTCAAATAAAACCAAAGATCTTGTTTTATCAAAAGCTTTTATGGTGTAAATTTTTTGATTACCATCAAAAAATTTAGCACCTGCTTTAAACTGCTCATAAAAATCACTTAAGTTATGTAATTTTACATAACCTTTCAAACCAACACTTTTCCCAAGTTTAGCAACTTGGACCAAATCATTCTTCAATAGCTTTTACCGTTATACGATATGAAGTTGCATCTTTAACTTTATAAGCCATAATAACTGTTTTTATTGCGTTGATTAATTTCCCGTTTTTTCCGATCAACTTACCAGTATCAGTTGGATCAACATAAATGATAATTTCAGCAAAATTGTTTTCTAAATTTTGTTTTTGTATATCAACTTTTTCAGGAAAATCAACAATTAATTTTGCGTATTCTCTTAAAAAATTTTCAACCATTTTTATTTGCTTGTAATAGCTGCTACTCTATCGCTTAATTTAGCACCTACGCTCTTCCAATAAGCTAAACGCTCAGCATCAAATTTTACTACTTCAGGTTCAACCATAGGATTATAATATCCAATGCTTTCTATCCAACTACCATCGCGTCTTTTTCTACTATCAGTTACAACTATACGATAAAATGGTCTTTTTTTGCGTCCCATTTTTGTAAGTCTGATTACTGTCATTTTAATACTCCTAAAAAAATTAAAATTTTGTTATAGATATTTTAACTCATATATCCATAAAAAAGCTTTAATTATTGCGGTCTTTTAGCTTGCTGCAACATATTCATAAAATTTTCCATTCCTTTTTTGTTTGAAAATTTCTTTGCCAACTTAGCCGCATTACTAAATTGTTTTAAAAAGCGATTTACTTCCATTTGAGATAAACCAGCACCCTCTGCAATACGACGCTTTCTTGCGTTGTTTAACAAATCAGGATTTTCTCTTTCTTTTGGCGTCATTGATGAAATCATTGCTTTAATATGAATAATTTCTTTAGAATTATCCAAATCAATATCTTTAATATTTGCTGCCATAGATGATAAACCAGGTATCATACCAATGATTGATTTCATACTACCAAGTTTTTTAACACTTTCCATTTGATTTAAAAAGTCATTGAAATTAAATTCACCTTTTTTGATTTTTTTATTAAGTTTTTTTGCTTCTTTTTCATCTATAATAGCGGCAGTTTTTTCAGCCAAAGTCGCTAAATCACCCTCGCCCATGATACGATTAACAATTCTATCAGGGATAAACACTTCTAAATCAGCTACTTTCTCACCAACACCAATAAATCTTAAAGGCACACCAATTTGTTTAGCTATACCTAGCGCAACACCACCTTTAGTATCTGCATCAAATTTACTTAAAATAACCCCAGTGATTTCTAAAGCTTCATTAAAGCTACTTGCTGTTTTAACTCCATCTTGACCACTCATAGCATCAGCTACATAAAATACTTCATCAGGATTTAAAATAGCTTTTACTTCTTTAAGCTCATTCATCAAAGCTATATCAATTGCCAAACGGCCGGCAGTATCTACAAGCAAAACATCATACATAGAATTTTTTGCTTTTTCTAAAGCTTGTTTAGCTACATTTAAAGGATTACTTTCATTTTCTATGAAAAATAAATCAAGCTCATTAGCTTGAGTGAGTTGTCTTAATTGCTCTACCGCAGCTAATCTTTGCAAGTCACATGCAGCAATTAATACTTTTTTATTTCTTAGTTTTAAGTAATTAGCAATTTTTACCGTAGTAGTTGTTTTACCACCACCTTGCAAACCACACATCAAAACAACCGTAGGTGGCTTACTAGCAAATACAAAACCTTGATTTTTACCTTTAACACTAAGAATTTCTTCTAAATTTTTCTTAATTGAGTCTAAAAATTGCTTTTGGCCTATGCCATTAGTTTTTACATCATTTTCTACTAAAGTGAGTAATTCTTTCGTAACTTTATGATGTACATCTGCTTTTAAAAGGGCTTTTTTTAAAGTGTCAAGAGCATTTTTTAAAGCTTTTTCATCATCAACAAAACGAAGTTTATTAACCGCGGATTTAAATGACTCACTAACTATTTCAAACACTTTATTTTCCCTTTATTAAAATTTTAAAAAGCTAAATTATAAACCCTTTTAGCTTTAAACGCCTTTAAAAATTTAAATTTTTTATTTCAAAACCATAAGCATTAAAACTCTCGTCAAGTAAAGCTTTAAATTGATAATCAAAAATATGCGTTTCATAAGAATGCAAATACATTCTAGAAGAGCTATTTTTTGCATATTTTTCATCGCCAATAATACCATGTTTTATATGATTTAAATGCACTCTGATTTGATGTGTTCTACCTGTTTTAATGACTGCTTTTATTAAAGTTTTTTTTGCATTTACCATTAAAGGTATAACCTGAGTATGAGCTTCTAAGCCAAATTTATCGATTTTACTAAAGGCTCCGGATTTATTTTTTATAGTAGTTATTTTTTCACAAATTTCAAGTTCTTCAGCAATTACTCCATCGACAATAGCTAAATAGCTTTTATGAACATTTTGTTTTTTATACTCTTGAATGCATTTTAGTCTAAATTCCTCATCTTTGCTTAAAAGCAAAACCCCGCTTGTTTCTTTATCAAGCCTGTTAATTAATTTAGCATTATAAACACCTTCTAAATTCTCGCTAATTTCCCCATAAGGCTTATTTAAAGCTATGATTTTATCATCTTCAAAAAGTATTTTTGCTTTTTTTATTTTTTGCACGACAAATCTTGTTTTTGAGCTCATCAAAGCTCTAGCTATAACAACCTTTTTTCCCATAGCAAAAACACAACCTTTATCAATCAAATCTTTTGCTGCATTATTGGAAATTTTTTCTTGCATTGCAAGCAACTTATAAGCTTTTTCTTGCATCTAAACCTTCTTTTATACTTAATATAATTTCATTTAAATCATTTTGCTCTTTGACTCGTGCTTGTGATAATTTTTGCTTTAAAAAATCATTTATATCTTTTACACTCTCACAAATATACAAATCATCAACTTCTTGATATAAACTTTCTTGATTAAAATAATATTTCCCTGAGATAATAACATTATTCCATCTAGCTGCCTCTATAGGATTATGCCCGCCTATATTATTTACAAAAGAGCCACACAAAAAAACCACATCACTAATCTTATAAAAACTTTCTAGCTCACCCAAAGTATCTAGTAATAAACACTTGGTCTTAAAAAAATTTGCAAAATCATTTTCACTTAAAGTAAAGTCTGAAAATTTTTGCATATTATAATGATTTTTTTGGCAAAAATCTTTTAAAATCCCCTCAACCTCGCCAAAACGCTCCGGATGTCTTGGAGCGATAATTAATCTATCATTTTCTTCTAGTTTAATCTCATTAAGCAATAATAGTTCTTCATTTTCATGCGTACTAGCAAATATAATAACCCTAGCCTTAGGTTTTGAATAATTTTTCACTTGTTCTTGTTTTATATATGCTTTGATATTTTTATATGCTGCAACATTTTTAGCACCCAAACGCTCTAACCTTTCTTTGTCTTTTTGACTTTGCGCAAACACAACATCAATATATTTAAAAATCAAACGATAAAAAAAGCTAAAACGCTTGTAGTTTTTTAAAGATCTATCACTAATCCTAGCATTTAATAAAATAACTTTTGCATTATAAAATTTAGCCATCAATACAAGCATAAGCCAAAGCTCTGCTTCAAAAATAATCAAAACTTTGCAAGGTTTCATCCAAAAAGGTATAAAAATTTCAAATGGTAAAAAATTTACTTTTTTAGAATGTCTTAAAGCTTCATTAAATCCGGTTTGCGTGATAGTTGAAATTTTACAAGTTGGAAAAAGTTTTATTAAGGGAACAATGCTTTTAATCTCCCCAAAGGAGCAAGCATGAAAATATATATCTCCTTGTTCTTGTTTTAAGTTTTTGTAAAGAAAAAATCTAGATTTTAGAGATACTTTATATTTTTCTTTACAAAAACTTAAAATCAACAAAAAAGGAACTGCGATTACATATATAATCACAGCAAAAATGTAATAAAAAAAAATCAATTTTGATTTTCTTCTTTTTCTTTATATAAAATTCTTCCACAATGCGGACAAGTTACGATTTCATCACCTTTTAAAACTGCTAAATAAGTTTTATCATAAATTCTCATAAAACAGCCATAACAAGCATGTTTTTTCACAGGAACTACAGCACTATTTCCCGCCCATTTTCTAATTTTTTCATAAAAAGTTAAAACTTTTTGATTTATTTCGCCAACCAGCTTTACTTTTTTATCATAAATCTCTAATCTTTCTTTTTCAATATCAACTAATACAACTTTTGTTTGAGCATCTATTTGATCCACTTCATTTTCAAGTTCAGTTCTCTTAGCTTGCAATTCTTGTATAAATTTTTCTTTGTTTTCTAAAATTTTATCTAATCTTTCTATCTCTTCATTTGCTGCATCAAGTTGCTCTTTAGCTATATCTTCTTCGATTTTTAAAGCATTTGCTTCTTTTTCAGTTTTCACTGCAGCACTTTTTTTGGCTATTTCTTTAATTTTCACACCAAATTCTGCAATATGGTTATTGTTTTGTATTTTTTGATTTTCTATATCTTTAATATCTTTTTCAAAACCTGCAATTTCTTCTTCAGTTTTATCAAGCAAATTGCGCTTTTCTTTTAAATCCTTTGTAGCATCTTCTACTTTATTTGCAAAACCATCTAACTCTTTATCAATTTGCGATAAAGCTATAAGTTGTTCTAAATATTTATTCATTGATTTTTTCCTTAAAAATATTGAAATGGATTTTTTGAAACTGATATTATAACTTCTAAATGAAATTTTTGCAAATCTTTTGCTAAAATTTCACCAAAGTATGACTCACTTTCATAGTGACCCATATCAATCAAATTGAGTTTATTATGATAACTTTCTAAGGCCTGATGATACTTAAAATCCCCACTTAAAAAACAATCTGCTTTTACACTAGAAATCAAATCTCCACCACTGCCTGTACATATTGCTAAAGTTTTTATTTTTTCTTGATGAGCATTAACAACCCTAATATGATTAAGTTTTAAACACTTTTTAACATGATCAACTAATGTATCTAATTGAAAATCTACATCACAATAGATCAAAAATTCATTTTGTTCTTTGATCTTAAAACCCAAAATTTCGCTAGTAAAATAAGTATTTAAATGACTTAAATCAAAATTTGTATGCATAGCAATCAAGGCTATATTTTTTTGTATCATTTTTGTAAGAAGATTTTGCGGATAAAGCACTCCACTTAAATTCTTCAAACCTTTAAAAATTAAAGGATGATGGACTATAAAAAGTGAATTTTCGCTTGCATTTTCAATTAAATGCATATCTACATCAAGCGCAAGATAAATCTTATTTATGTCTTGATCGAAATTTCCAAGCAATAAACCACTATTATCCCATGAACTTTGCGTATTAAATGGACTAATAGCATCTAAATAATCATAAATTTCTTTAATTTTCATCTAAACTTTCTTTATATACTAAAGCACAATTTTTAGATAATTCTCTAATTTTAAGCATAAAATCTTGTCTTTGAGTTACTGAAATAGCTCCTCTTGCATCAAGCAAGTTAAAAGTATGTGCTGCTAACATACAATAATCATATGCTGGTAAAGCAAGTTTTGCATCTAATGCATTTTTACACTCATTGTAAGCATTTTCAAATTGTACATTTAAAGTTTTTACATCACTTACTTCAAAATTATATTTACTAAATTCAAACTCGCCTTGCTTATGAACATCTTTATAGGTAATTTTTTCGCCGTTAAATTCATTCCAAACTATGTCATATACATTATCTACATCTTGTAAATACATTGCAAGTCTTTCCAAGCCATAAGTAATTTCAGCACTAACTAAATCTACGCTTATACCACCAACTTGTTGAAAATAAGTAAATTGTGTAACTTCCATACCATCAAGCCAAACTTCCCAGCCCAAACCCCAAGCACCTAAACTTGGACTTTCCCAATTATCTTCAACAAAACGAATATCATGTGATTTCAAATCAAAGCCTAAATTTTCTAAACTTTTTAAATATAATTCTTGGATATTATCAGGACTTGGTTTAATTAAAACTTGAAATTGATAATAAGCACCCAACCTATTAGGATTTTCACCATATCTTCCATCAGTTGGTCTTCTACTTGGTGCTACATAAGCAGCCGCCCAAGGTTTTTTACCTAAACTTCTTAAAAAAGTTGCCGGGTGAAATGTCCCTGCACCTGCTGGAAAATCATAAGGTTGCATAATAGCACAACCTTGCTTTTGCCAAAATTCTTGTAAATTTAAAATCATTTGAGAAAAAGTCATTTTTCTTCCTTTAATTCTTCAGACTTCTCAGGCGAATTTGCATATAATTCCACTGTTTTATTCCACATCATTTTATATTTTCTTTTTAGAAATTCAACTTCATTACGCGCATATTTAAGTTGCTCGTTAAGATTTTCTATAGTTTTTCTATCCTCATCATAAAGCTCTTGCATAGAATAAAGAGCATCTTTTAAAAATTTGTTTTCACCCTTTAAAGCTTCTAAGGTTTCATCCTTAGCATCAAGAACTTTTTCATGTAAATTTAAAATAGTCCCTATAGTTTTTTCTACAAAACTTTCTCCTGCCAAGGTCATAGAATTTACCATAGCAGGTTGCTTTGAACTTGAAGGAACTACGCTAAAAGTACCTTGATTAGCTTCTATATAAATTTTACCTTCTTCTTCTTTGAAATTTAAAGCACCATTTGCCATCATTCCTTTTACAACATCTTCGGATAAATGAACTAACTGACAAAATTCTTTTAATTCCAAGTAAGTTTGCATATACGCTCCTTAAAGAAAAACTTCAATTGTATTAGAATCTTGGATTAATTTTTCTTGTTGTTTTTGTCTATCTTCTAATAATTTTTGCGCTAAAGACTCATCTTCTATTGCTAAAATTTGCACTGCCAAATAAGCTGCATTAATAGCCCCTGCTTTACCTATAGCCACAGTTGCTACAGGAATTCCACTTGGCATTTGCACAGTAGAAAATAAAGAATCCATGCTAGCTAAATTACTTCCTGGCATAGGTATACCTAAAACAGGTTTTGTTGTATGTGCTGCAACAGCTCCTGCTAAATGAGCTGCCATACCCGCTGCAGCAATAAATACTTTTGCACCTTTTTCTTCAGCATTTTTGATGTATTCTTGGGTTCTTTGAGGACTTCTATGAGCTGAAGTGATCAAGACTTCATATTTTACATCAAATTTTTCCAAAATTCCTAAAGCTTCTTTTACTATATCATAATCACTCTTACTTCCCATCAATATGGAAACAAATTTCATTCAACACTCCTTCTTAAAAAGCTAAATTCTGGAAGTTTAAATGGCAAAGTAATTTCATTTTCATTACCACTATGAATTTCACTAAATTCTTTATTGTTTTTTGCTAATAATTGTTTAAACACTATGAATTTTTTTCCTTCATTTTCATATACTAAACCTAGTTTATTTTCCCCTAATTCTATATTAGAATCAACCGGAGCTAGAATTTCATATTCTTTGTTTAATTCTATCCTACCCTTACATTTAAAAAATTCACCATCTTCGCTAATAGCATGCACTTGATGGGTTCCTTCTTCTATACTTGTATTATGATTTATTGAATCGGTTTTTTCATAAGCTCTTGAAACTAAATATCCATCTGTAAAACCTCTGTGTTTTAAAGTATGAATTTCTTTTTCATACTTAGCCGCATCAAAAGTATTTTGCAATACATCTTGCACTGCCATTTTATAAGTTCTTGTAGTCAAAGCTACATAATACTCACTTTTCGTTCTTCCTTCTATTTTAAAAGCATGAATGCAATCTTCTTGCATAATTTTTTGAATATACGAGCTTAAATTTAAATCTTTAGAATTAAACACATGCGTGCCATTCTCATCTTCTTCAAGTCTAAAAAGTGTATTAGTTTCTGGGTTCTTTGCATAAAGTTCATAGTTAAATCTACAATCATTTGCGCATGATCCACGATTACTCATGCGTCCACTTTGCACTGAGCTTATCAAACATCTGCCAGAATACGCAAAACACATAGAACCATGGACAAAACTTTCAAGTTCTATGTCACAATTATTTTTCAAATCTTTTGCATCTTTTAAACCAAGTTCCCTTGCTATAACAACACGCTTAGCTCCCATATCTTTATAAACTTGAGCGTCTAAGTAATTTAAAATATTAGCTTGAGTTGATACATGAAGATTGATTTCAGGTGCAAGCTCTTTAACCAAACGCATAGCACCCACAGAAGCTACTATAAAAGCATCAGGTTTCATTTCTTTTAGTTTTAAAATATGCCTTTTCAAACCTTCAATTTGTGAGCTAAAATGAAATCCATTAATCGTTACATAAATTTTTTTTCCTTTTGCATGCGTGTACTCAATAGCTTCTTTAAAAGTTTCATAATTAAAATCTCTAGCAGTTCTTGCTCTTAATGAAAAATTACTCACTCCTGCATAAACAGCATCAGCTCCATAAGCTAAAGCTATTTTTAATTTTGTAAAATTACCTGCAGGAGCTACTATTTCAGGAATAATCATTTTTTTCCTAAACTTGCGATTAATGCCTCAATATCATCATTACTTACAACATCTGCAGTTGTATCTCCTTCGATATGCACAGCAGATCCCACGCGTTTTTCATCATCAATTTTACCTTCAAACAAACTACTCATATATCTACTTAAAGCTCTCATAACATTAATAACACGCTCAATTTTTTGACGATGAATATCTTGATATTGCATAGCATCCATTGCCATCATAACTTCATCTTGTCCAGTTTGCAAACAACCTGTAATCTCATCTATGATATTTTTAGCATTGTTATTTATTTCAATAGCTTCTTTAAAGCTTACCACATTAGGAAATTTTGCATTTAATTTTTCAAAAATTTCTATATTTTTATTTAAAGCATCACTGATTACACAAAGATCACTCTCAGAATTTGCAAAAAAGTCGTTAATAGCTTCTAATTTTTCCATCATCTCTGTGGCTTTTATTTCACTATCTCTTGTAACATCATCAAGTTGATGTACAACTTTATGTTCTTTACTAGGTGGCGGTGGTGGCCAAGCCATATCCGCTCTTGCTTTATAATCACCATTAATCATATCATTAACAATTTGCTTATTTTTTTCCTCATCTTCATAATCTGTATCTGGTTTTTCTTCTGTTTCTTCTACAGAATCAAGATCTAAGTCTTCAGTGCCATTCATTAAAGCATCTAATTCTTCTTGAGTCATTGTTACACCTTTTTTAATAAAAAAACTAATGCGAGATTATATTACAAAAAAATATAAATCAACATTAATTTTACCAATTAATTATTTTTTTACGCAAAATAATCTTTTTTTTAATTTGATTATAAAAAAAATATTAATTTAAACTTAATTTAAAAAAAATATACTACAATCTATAAAATAAATTAAAAAACCCAAAAAATAAAAAGGAGAAAAAAATGGGTAAATTTGTAAATAACATTGATGAGTTTTTTAGTTATTGTCAAGAACATGAAGTTTTATTTGTTGATTTTAGATTTACTGATATGATAGGCACTTGGCATCACATCACTTATAATATAAAAGCAATTGATGATAAAACCTTTGAAAACGGAATTCCTTTTGACGCAAGCTCTTTGCATGGTTGGCAGCCTATAGAAAAATCAGATATGATTTTAAAACCTGATGTGGAAAGTGCGTTTTTAGATCCTTTTACAGCTGATCCTACTATCATAGTAATTTGCGATGTATATGATATTTACAAAGATCAAATGTATGAAAAATGTCCAAGAAGTATTGCTAAAAAAGCAATGCAACACTTAAACACAAGCAATATCGCTGATACTGCTTATTTTGGTCCTGAAAATGAATTTTTTATTTTTGATAATGTAAAAATAGTTGATTCTTCTCACTGTGCAAAATATGAAGTAGATACTGAAGAAGGTGAATGGAATGATAATAAAGATTTTACAGATAGTTACAATAGTGGACATCGCCCAAGAAATAAAGGTGGATATTTTCCTGTAAGTCCTATTGATTCTAGTGTGGATATTAGAGCTGAAATGGTACAAGTTTTAGAAAGAGTTGGTTTAAAAACTTTCGTACATCATCATGAAGTAGCACAAGGACAAGCTGAAATTGGTGTAGAATTTGGAAATTTAGTTGAAGCTGCTGATAATGTACAAATTTATAAATATGTAGTTAAAATGGTAGCACATTTAAATGGAAAAACAGCGACCTTTATGCCAAAACCACTCTATGGAGATAATGGAAGTGGTATGCATGTGCATATGAGCCTTTGGAAAGATGGAGTAAATTTATTTTATGATAAAGAAGGATATGGAAAATTAAGTGAATATGCGATTAATTACATCGGTGGAATTTTAGCTAATGCAAGAAGTGTTGCTGCATTTACCAATCCTAGTTCAAATTCTTATAAAAGAATAGTTCCAGGTTTTGAAGCACCTTGTATACTAACTTATTCTTGCCAAAATCGCTCTGCAAGTTGTCGCGTGCCTTATGGTATTAATGAAAAAAGCGCAAGAGTTGAAATAAGATTTCCTGATAGCACTTCCAATCCTTACCTAGCTTTTACAAGCTTGCTTATGGCAGGACTTGATGGTATTAAAAATAAAACCATACCGGTAGGCCCTATGGATGAAAATTTATTTGCACTAACCCTAGATGAGATTAGAGAAAAAGGTATAGAGCAATTACCTCACACTTTAAGAGGATCTTTGGAAGCACTCATTAGAAAAAATGCCTTCTTAAAGCCTGTTATGAGTGATGTATTTATTGATGATTATCAACATATAAAATTTGAAACCCAAGTATGGCCTGTAGAAGCTAGACCAACTGCATATGAGTTTAAAACTTGCTATTCATGCTAATCTTGATGCTTTTTAGCATCAAGATTAAAATACTATTGTTTTATTATCATATATAAAAATCCTATCATCAAACACTAAATCCAAGGCCTTAGAAAAAACATTTTTTTCTACATTGCGCCCTGCTTGTTGCATAGCTTGCCAAGAATATTCATGAGTAACTGGTATAACATCTTGGGTAATAATTGGCCCCTCATCTAAGTTATTATTTACAAAATGTGCTGTTGCGCCTATAATCTTTACCCCTCTTTCATAAGCTTGCTTATAAGGATTAGCTCCTATAAATGCAGGTAAAAAAGAATGGTGGATATTAATAATCTTTCCCTCAAAATTCTCTACAAAAGATGGAGATAATATTCTCATATATTTTGCTAAAACAATATAATCAAACTCATATTGTTTTAAACACTCTAGTAGTTTTTTTTCATGCTCTTGTCTGCTTAAATCCTGTGCTAAAATAGTATGAAAAGGTATGTTAAATTTATCCACTAAAGGTTTTAATACATCATAATTTGCAATAACTGCCTTAATATTTGCATTAAATTCTCCACTAAATTGACGGATAAGTAACTCACCTAAACAATGAGTTTCTTTAGTAGCTAAAACAATAATATCTTTTTTTCTCTTTGAAGTAATTTCAATTTGTGCATTATCAGGAAGCATAGCTTCAAGCGTTCCTTTAAAAGCTTTTATATCAAGCTCACCTTCTAAATGTGCCCTAAAGAAAAAACGATTTTCTCCAACAAATTCATCATTTTTTATAATATTGATTCTATATTTAAAAATAACATCTGAAATTCTATAAATCAATCCTTTTTCATCGCTGCATGAAATTTTTAAAATATACTCATTCATTTTTACTCCTTTATATAGTTTTTTAATTCTTGTAATTTTCTTTTTTCAAGTTCAATTCCAAGTTCTTTCCCACTAAATCCTTCCTTTAGTAAGTCATTGGCGCTAATTTTACTTTCAAAAGCATGATGGTATAAATTTATTTTTTTTGCTTGTGTTATACGCTCATTATTCCAAAGTCCAAGCCATTTGCAAAGTGGTATTTTTAAAGCAATTTTAGCTAAATCAAAATCATCAATTTTACCTAAAATAAATTCTTGTTCGCATTTTTTTAAAAGCTCTTTTTTTAATTTTGTTTTTTTAAAAAATTCCTCTTTACTTATATGAAAAAAATTCAAATACAAATACAAAAACAAAGCCTCATCACAAATTAACTTTTGGCTATACTCTAAAAGTCTCTCAAATTCTTTATTACAACTTTGATAAAAAAAGATTTTTTCTTCTAAATTTAAAATTTTAAAATACTCATAAGCTTTATTTAGTCTTGAAGTTTTAAAAATTTTATAAAGTTCATTATTAATACGCTCTTTAGATAAATCGCTTATATCCATAGTTTGCATTAATTTTAAACTTTCTTTTGCAATTGTTAAATCAAACCTACATGCAAAAGAAATTCCACGAAGTACTCTTAAACTATCTTCAATAAAACTTTTATCATCAATATGTCTTATAATCTTTGCTTGCAAATCTTGCAAACCATTAAAAAAATCCAAAAATTCAAAATCAAAAATATTTACCATCAATGCATTAATGGTAAAATCTCTTCTTCTTGCTCCTTCTTGCTCATTATTACAAACTTTAACTTCAAAACCTCTATGGCCTGTAGAAATTTTATTTTCATAGCGTGCTAGAGCTAAATCAAATTTTTTATATTTATACATAAAAAAACTTTTTCCTACTCCATTTGCACCAAGTTTTTGCATAAGCTCATCAAAAAGCATAGGCTCAATATCATAAATTTCTATATCATAATCATCACTAGATAAATCTAAAAAAGAATTCCTTACACAACCACCTACTAAATAAACCCTTTGTGTGTAAGGCTTAAGTATATTTTTAATTCTTAAAAAATCTTGGTCATTTTTTAAGTCTATCTTCAATCTTTGCAAGTAAAAACTCTAAAAAAGTAATGGTCATATCTAGTCTTTTTTCCATATGCTCATCTTTGGTATTTTTTAATCCTTCAAATAAAACCAAAATACGCTCTCTAAGATTTTTCAAGAAAAATTCTTCATTATTTATAATGCTTTCTTCTTTTTCTTCTAAAGCTTCAACCTTAATAGCGACATTTTGTTTATCATCTTTTACTTTTACTTCTAAATCATCTAGTTCTTGGATTAGCTCTTGTGTAACCTTACTAATTTCTTCTTTGATTTTTTTCTCTTGAGCATTAGCATTTTTTTCTTGAGTAATTTCTTCTACCATAGGGGCAAATTCATCGTTTTTATTTTTTTTATTATCTAACTCTGAATTAACTTCACTAATAGCCATTTTTGCTAAATCTTCTATATTCATAGTTTTATCAACCACCTTTTAAATTCATTAATTTCTTCTTCACTTTTCATATTGACAAAAAAATCAAGCATATCATAATTTAAATCTTCATGATTAGAACGCAAGCCACTCAAACGCCTTATAGCATCAATGGCATTTTTATTTTGCGGATCTTGTTTTAATATATTTTTATAAATCTCCAAAGCCTCATCTTTTAAGCCTTGTGCTTCATAAATAGAAGCCTCTGTTACTGTATATCGCATTATTAACTCACAAAAATAAAATCCTAAAATTCTAACAAAAAAGGCTTTAATTTATTTTTAATTTTCACTTAATCACAGGAGCCTTATATGCTAAAAATACAAAAATGTTAAGTATTATAGCTACCACAATAAGCATAATAAAGCCTGAAGTGAAATTTCTAAAATTATCATGAAGCATGCCTATAATCCAAGGTGATTGAGCAGCTATTAAATACCCTATACCTTGCGACATAGCAGAAAGTTTAGCCGCTATGATAGAATTTGAGCTTTTGATAGCAATAAATAATAACGAAATTGTAAAAACTCCACTAGAAGCAAAACCTAAAAAAATAGCCGCTAAAAACAAAATCGCTTTTACTTTAAAAAGAAAAATCATCATAAAACTTAAAAAATACAAAAACCCTAACATCACTATAGCAAAACTTTTAGCACGAGATCTAAGCTTTCCTAAAATGATAGGTAGTAAAAATGCCACGGGCATCCCTATGATTTGAGATAATAATAAAACATTAGAACCAAAGTCAATTCCAAAGCCCTTTTCACTAATCATCACACTAAGCCATGCAAAAAGACTATAAGATAAAAAACTTTGCAATCCCATTACAATAGTAACTTTCCAGGCTGTTAAGTTTAAAAAGATATTCACTTTATTAATATTTTTCTTTTTAGGGCGTAATAATCTTTTATTTTTCAAATGCGGAAAATAAAAAATCAAAGCAATTAAAGCCAATATAGCCCAAAAAAACATAGCTTGAGGTACATCAAAAAATTTAAGCAAAGGAAGTGATAAGGCCACGCCAGCAATTGAAGATAAGCCTATAATTGATCCATATAAACCCATTATCTTATAAGTATTTTTAGAAAATTTTTCTTTTACAAAAGAAGGTAATAAAACATTAGCTATTGCAATGCCTGCTCCTATCAAAAAAACCCCAGAAAATAAACCTATAGTTCCTCCATAACTTCTAATAACTTCTCCAAAGACAATCAAAATTAAAGCAAAAAACAAAGCTTTAATTTGTGAAAAATACGCTACAAAAAACGATATAAGACCAAAAGCTATTAAAGGTAAGGTTGTTAGCATACCTGCTAAAGTAGAATTAATATTGTAATATTCTTGAATATGTTCTATCATAGGACCTATGGAAGTTATAGGTGCTCTTAAATTTAAAGCAAGAGTAATCACAACTAAAATATTAATCCAAAAGAATTTTTTATATGAAATTTGTGTGTACATGATTATTTTTGATTTAATATATTTTCAAGATATCTTTGTTTATCAGAATCGGTGTTTTTTTGCACTACTTGTTTTTTTTCTTTTACAACTTCATTCTCTTTGGAAAAATAAAAGTGATCAATGATAAAAATAGAAGAAATAATCACAATTAAAGGAATTAAAAAAATCATAATCAATACTTTCTAAAAACATTACCATAGTATTCTAAATTATCTTTTTTTAAATTTTCATCAAAAGTATTTGCCTCAAAATTTGCTTTTAAAATTTTTTCTCTTTCTTCATCCAAATCCTGATACGAAAATACCATATTAATACTTATCACCCCATCAAGCTGTTCTAATTGTTTATATGCTTTTAACTCATCATCTAAATTTTCACTTTCTATTACCACTATAATTTTTTCTTCTTGAGCTAATTCCACACTACAACATGGTGTTTGTTGAATTTGTTCTTTAAGTTTTTCTAATTTTTCCTCTTTAGTTAAAATCAATACACTAGAAAGATTCATCTATACTCCAAAATATAATTTTATCTTCATAACCAGCACTAATAATTTCATGCTCGTTTAAAAATATAAGATATTCTAGCAAAAAATCTTTATTTTGGAATTTTTTTATTGTTTTTAAATTTTTAGTATCTATAAGCTCTATAATATTTTTTTCATTATCTCCAAAAACCGCTATAGAACCACTTTTATTTAGACTACAAGCATATATTAAAAAGTCTCTTTCTATGCTTTTTTCTTGATCATTTCGCACTATGCCTAATTTTCTATCAGTGCTACAACTTGTAATAATTGCATTTTTAAAATCAAGTTGATAAATATTATCTTTATGAAGATTTTTATAACTTTTTATTTTTTGCCACTTTTTCACATCAAAAAGTACTATTTCACCACTTTCAAAACCTGCTACTAATTGAGTTTTTGCCTCATTTAAAACCACATCACTTAAACTTGAGTTAGAGAAAGTAAAATTTTTTATAATATTTTTTGTTTTTAAATCAAAAAGCTCTATATTAGAACCTAGCAAGGCTAATAAAATAGTATCATCATCTAAAAACAAAGCTTTTTTTACTCCATCACTTAAAAGCTTATAGTTGTAAAGTTGTTTATTTTTATAAATACTAAGCCTTTTACTACCAAAATCACCTTCACTTAAAATCAAAATAGCCCCATTTAAGTAATCAATACTATAAATTCTAGGGCTAAGATTTTCTTCGTAAAAATTTTTAATCTTATCAAGTTGAGTGATTTTTTGCATTTTTTTGTCTTTAATAAAGTACTGATTTAATTCTCCATTATCAAGTCCTATAAGCAAACTACTATCAACAAGTTTTAAGGCATTTAAATTTGAATCAAGTTTAAGCTCATAACTAAATACATATACACTCATTAGTAAGATTAAAAATATTTTTTTCATAGTTTTATTTTACGCCTTCATTTAAAACATCTAAAAGATTAGATTTTTTCTTTAGTTCCTCATTTTTAAATTTAGCTTCAAAACTATTTCCTACTAAAGGTTTTGCATCGCTTTGTGGCACATGGCATTGTGTACAATTAAACCTTGCATCACTTATCATATCTTTAGTAGATTTGTTTTTTCTTAAGTCAAAATAATGGCTACTTGGAAGCGGAGTGGCCCCAACATCTTTAGCTATAGCTTTATCATGACAGCTTAAACAAATATTATTATCCTTAGTAATTGGAAGCATATCCTCTAAAGTATGTGGAATTAATGGCGGAGCATTTTCAAATGATCTCTCAATTAAAACAGATTCTCCAGCCATTGCTTGAGAATACTTTGCATCCAATAACTCTACATTTTCACTTTCTAAACTTGTTTTTCTTAAACCTATATCTTTTGAATCAACACTTTTAACAGCAAGTCCGCAAGCACTTATTAAAACAGCTGCTGCTAAGGATAAAAAGATTTTATTTTTCATTTTCTCTCCTTAAATTTATTATACTAAAACCTAAAGCATCATCACCGCAAACATCAACACATTTTCCACATCTTATACACTCACCTGATTTTACATCTTGATTTTCTTTACCTATCATCCAAAGCACTTGCTTTTCAGGACATATCCCAAGGCATTTATAACACTTAGTACATTTTTGTAAGTTATATCTTACTTTTAGTAATGAAAAATGCGAACTTAAAGCCCAAAAAGCTCCTAAAGGACAAAAATGCGAGCAAGTAAATCTTGGACTAAAAAATGTATCTATACAAAAAACAATCAAAGCTACAAAAAGCCAAGAAATACCGCCGAAAATAATTCCTCTTTGGATTATTCCTATATAAGAAAATTCCTCAAAAACAGGAAAGGAAAAAAGAAAAGAAAAAATCAAAACAAAAGCCAAAACATAATAACGCAAATTTTTATTTACATTAAAAATCCTTGCTTGATTAAAACCTAATTTACTTCTAATAAAATAAGCAAAATCAGTAATGATATTTACAGGACAAACCCAAGCACAAAACGCTCTTCCAGCAAAAATAGCATAAAATAAAAATACTATCAAAGCACCACTTAAAGCCATTAAATCTACTTGCAAACTTGCTAAAGCAAGTTGAATAAACGCAAAAGGATCGCTTAGCGGCACCGAAGAAAATAAAACTGAAGAGCTTAAATTTCCTTTTAATATAAAATTAAATACACCAAAAGAAAAAAAAGTTAAGATAGACAATTGCACTATTCTTCTTAAAATAAGATATTTCATAACAATTCTCCATCATTAAGATAATCTTTAGCCTTGTTTTTATTGAAATTTTTATCTGTGTTTACATCTTGCAAGCGTTTTTCATCTTTTTCATCCCAACCTTTGATGTAATTATCCCCAGCTTTTCCCAAGACAAATTCTCTAGGTAAAACTCTAATAGCAGCTTTTTGCGTTATACAGGCTTTCTCACAAATCCCACATCCCACGCATACTTCATGATCTACTACAGGTAATAAAAATGCGTGCTTTGCAGTTCTTTCATTGCGTTTTATTTCAAGCTTTAATGCCTTATCTATCAATGGACAGGCTCTATAACAAGCATCACATTGAATTCCCCAATAAGCAACACAACTTGCACTATCAATTATAGCTATACCCATTTTTGTTTTATAAATTCCATCATTTTGCTCTAAATATTTATGATCTAGCGCATTTGTAGGGCAATCTCTTATACAAGGTATATCCTCGCACAATCTACAAGGATTTTCTCTTGCTATAAAAAAGGGTGTGCCATTTTTAGCACTATTTTCTAAATTTGCTAGTTTTAAAACATCATAAGGACAAGCTTTTACACAAAGTCCACATCGTATACATTTTGATAAAAATTCTTTTTCATCATCTGCCCCAGGAGGTCTTAAAAAATACTCCTGATTTGAGCTAAATGCTAAACTTGCTAAAAATGCACTTCCGCTTCCTATACATAAAAGCTTAAAAGTAAAGGCTAAAAATTCTCTTCTATTTTTCATTTTTATGCTTTAGTAATTTTTACGGCACATTTTTTGAAATCTGTTTGATTAGACAATGGGCAAGTTGCATCTAATGTAACTTTGTTTATATATACATTTTCATCAAACCAAGGCACATACACAAGCCCTTTAGATGGTTTATTTCTACCACGAAAATCTACTCTAGCTTTTACTTTACCACGGCGTGATTGTACCCATACAATATCGCCTTGATTAATTTTCATTGCCCTAGCATCATCTTCATTCATATAACAAAGTGCTTCAGGTACTGCACGGAAAAGCTCAGGAACTCTCATAGTCATAGTTCCACTATGCCAATGCTCTAAAACCCTACCAGTACATAACCAAAATGGATACTCTTCACTCGGTCTTTCAGGAGCTTTCATAAATGGTCTAAAGAAAATTTTCACTTTGTTTTTCAAGCTATATTTTTCTTTAGTCTGCGGAGCCAGTAAATCTCCTTTTGGCAGTTCTTTAGCGAATTCACCATAAAATGCAAAATCTGAATTTGGAGCTGCTTTTTTAGCATAATAATCAAATTTAGTATTAAATCTCCATTGTGTTTCTTTACCATTTACCACAGGCCATCTTAAACCTCTTACTTTATGATAAGTATCAAAATCAGCTAAATCATGCCCATGACCTAAACCAAATTTGCGGTATTCTTCCCAAAGGTATTTTTGCACAAAAAAGCCATAACCTTCAAATTCTTTACCATCGCTACCTATAATTTTTCTTTCATCGCCATTAACATCACTATTATCAAATCCTTTTGCAATAGAATCGTTTGCTTTGAAAGATTTTGCTTCTTTGTTTGCAAATAATACATCATATAAAGTATCATCTTCACTATAACCCATAGCTTTAGCTTCTTCTAAAACACTTGGCAGAGTAAGTTTATCATTTACCTTAGTTTCACCCCAAACTTCTTTTAATTTAAAGCGTTTTGCAAATTCCATAATTTGCCAAGTATCACTCATAGCCTCACCTACAGGCAGCACTTGCTGTTTCCAGTGTTGAGTTCTTCTTTCAGCATTACCATAAGCACCCCATTTTTCATAAATCATAGCACTTGGTAAAATTAAATCTGCCACCTTAGCACTAATTCCTGGGTAGCAATCACTCACAACAATAAAATTATCCATTTCTCTAGCCGCTGCTATCCAGTGATTTGCATTAGCAGTGTTTTGCCAAGGATTATTTACTTGCACCCAAGCAAATTTGATATTTCCATCTTCTAAATCTCTCATGATTTTTAAGTATGGAGCACCTGGTTTAGGATTGATTGTTTTTGCCGGAACTTTCCAAATTTTTTCGCTAATTTCTCTGTGCTTAGGATTTGCAACGACCATATCAGCAGGTAAACGATGCGAAAAAGTCCCTACTTCTCTTGCAGTTCCACAAGCACTTGGTTGCCCTGTCAATGAAAACGCACCGCTACCTGGCTTAGCTTGTTTACCAAGTAAGAAATGCACCATATAAGCTTGTTCATTCACCCAAGTACCTCTTGTGTGTTGATTAAAGCCCATAGTCCAAAAACTTACAACTTTTCTATTTTTTTCTATATATAAATTTGCTAATTCTTGAAGTTTTTTCTTAAATTCTTCAATGCTTTCATCTTCATTACCTTTAGCAACTTTAGCAACATAATCAAGCGTATAAGGCTCTAATGCTTTTTTGAAATCTTCAAATGAAATTTCCCAATGCGCATCAGGAGCACTTTGGTGTTTCATTTCAAATTTATCACCTGCTTTTACTCCTAAATAAGCCAAAGATACCGCTTCTTCTTCATCTACAATAATAGCATTTTGTTTTGCTACTGTATCTTTCTCACTTGCTTTAAATTTAGGATGGTTTGGATTATTTCTCATTCCATAACCAATATCAGCATAGCCTGTTGTAAAGATACAATGTTTTTCAATAAATTCTTTATCCATAGCTTCAGGATGATTATAAACAATCTCTCTAGCGATATAATTCCAAATAGCTAAATCAGTATTTGGCTTGAAGATGATTTCAGTATCTGCTATATGAGAAGTTCTATTAGAAAAAGTAGATAAATTTACAATTTTGACTTTATCTAAATTACTTAATTTTCTATCACTTACCCTTGACCATAAAATCGGATGCATTTCTGCCATATTTGCACCCCAAGTAATAATAGTATCAGTAAGCTCTATATCATCATAACAGCCAGAAGGCTCATCAACTCCAAAAGTTTGCATAAAACCAACAACCGCACTAGCCATACAATGGCGTGCATTTGGGTCTATATTGTTTGATCTAAAACCAGCTTTTACTAATTTTGCAGCAGCATATCCTTCTTGTATAGTGTATTGACCGCTTGCAAAAATTCCAATTCCTTCAACACCTTTTTCTTTGTAAGCTTTTTTAAATTGTTTTTCCATTTCATCAAAGGCTCTTTGCCAAGAAACTTGTTGAAATTTTCCATTTTTATCAAACTCACCTTTTGCATTTACGCGAAGTAAAGGTGTTACTAAGCGATCTTCTCCATACATAATTTTTGCATTAAAATAACCTTTAATACAATTTAATCCACGATTTACAGGAGCTGCTGGATCTCCTTTTACAGCAACAATTTTACCATCTAAACTTGCAACTAAAATTCCACAGCCTGTACCACAAAATCTACAAACAGCCTTATCCCAACGCCATTTATTCTCAGTATTAGCAAGTACACTACTTGGAACACTAAGACCTGCAACACCACAAGCACTAGCAATAGCGGTGTTTTTAATGAAGTCTCTTCTGTTCATTATATCCCTCGTTATTGTTTATTCAATGTATTTTAATACATCTAAAAAATATTACTACATTAATGATAAAATTTAAATTATAAAAAAGAATATTTTATAAGTATTTATAAATAGGAGTTTTTTAGTATATTTTTAAATATTTTTACATATTATAAACGCTAGTTAATTCTAGCGTTTTAATTGATTTACAATTCCAAGCATATCATCACTTGTAGTGATTGCCTTTGAGCCTGCCTCATAAGCCCTTTGCCCTGTGATAAGATCTGTCATTTCTTCTACAAGCTGAACATTACTAAGCTCCACAAAGCCGTGTTTGATGACAGAAAAACCGTTCTCGCCCGCTATACCTGCAATAGGCGCTCCACTTGCATCAGTTTCTACTAAAAGGTTATCCCCTAAAGCATGTAAACCTGCAGGATTGATAAAATTTACAAGTTCAATTTGTCCTATTTGAGTTTCAGCTGTATTTCCTGGCTGCATTACTGAAACTGTTCCATCACTTGCCACATTTATAGCAATAGCATCTTCAGGTATAGTCATTTCCGGTAAAAGTCTATAACCATCTGAATTTACTATGTTTCCTTCAGCATCTTTAGTAAATTGACCATTTCTAGTATAAGCTATAGTTCCATCAGGCATTTGAATTTGAAAAAAGCCATTATTACCAGCAATTGCCATATCAAGACCTGAAGTTGATGTTTGTTTTAAACTACCTTCACTAAAAATTTTACTTACAGCTGTTACTCTTGCTCCAAGCCCTACTTCAATGCCACTTGGATGTTTTGTGGTACTTGAGGTTGAAGTTCCTGCGTATTTCATCGTTTGATACATCAAATCTGCAAATTCTGCACGCGATTTTTTATAACCTACTGTATTAACATTTGAAATATTATTTGAAGTCACATCAATTTGTGTTTGTTGCGATACCATCCCTGATGCTGCTGTGTATAATGATCTTAACATTTTATCTATCCTTAGTTTATTTAGTACTTGCTAATTTATTAATAGCTTCTTGATTTAAATCATCCATATGAGATGTCATAACTTTTTGATACATCTCAACCATTCTATTTGCCTCAATTAACCCTACCATTTCTGTAACTGGATTAACATTTGATCCTTGAGTAAAACCTTGCTTAATGGCATTTGAATTTGGTAAATCTCTAATCTTGTTTAAATTATCAATTTTATACATATTATCGCCATCTTTTTGCAAATCTCTTAAATCATCAACTTGTGCTACAAATAATCTTGCAATATTTTGATTAGCTGCACTGATAATTCCATTTTTATCCACATTAATAAAAGAAGTAGAATCTCCTATGCGGATGCCATCATTTTCGGGATTATTAAAATAATCACTGCTTAAAACTCTGTATCCTTGACGGTTTACCAAATAACCCTCATCATCAAGTTGGAAATTTCCATCTTGACTTAATCTTATTTCACCATTATTTGTTTTAATCAAGTAAAAAGTATCTTCGCGAGTAAGAGCTAAATCCAAAGGATTATGCGTCATTTTCATAGAACCTACGCTAAAATTTGTATAGACATGATTAACCTGCGGAACTCTATCTATAGTTGTATTAACAAATCTTGCAGCATCTCTTGTGTGATTTTGTATAGGTAACTCATCTTGAGTTTCTTTAAAAATCCTTTTAAAATCTGCAATAACAACATTATCTCTTTTATAGCCACTTGTATTTACATTTGCTAGATTGTTAGTTACAACATCTAAACGATTAAATTGCGTAACCATAGCACCGGTGGCTTGATAATACCCATTTTGCATTATTTTTCCTAACTAAAATCTTAATTTTTCACTAATAAAGCAAAAGTCGTTCCAAAATATTTTTATTTGTTTTTAATTAATTTTTAGGCATAATATTTAGTTTTACACTCATTACTTAAATACAAGGGGTATCCATGGCTAATGAAACTAATGTTTTAGAAGAACTTTTCAAAGAAAATTCTAAAGATTATATCACATATGAAAAACTTGTCAAGTATTTTGCAAAGCTTCCAAACGCAACAAGTGCAAAAAAAATCCGTGATCTAATGGATAAATATAAAGTAGAATTAATCTCTTCAGCTGAAATTGCCAAAAAAAGAAATTTAGAAGAAGCAAAAAAGCTACAAGAGGAAAAACAAAAATTACAAGATACAAGTTTGGAAAATGAATTTGATTTAGCCAATGAAAATGATTTACTTGAGTGGAGCAGATCAGACTCTCCTGTAAGAATGTATTTAAGAGAAATGGGACAAATTGCTCTTTTAAACAAAGATGAAGAAATTGAAATTTCTAAAAAGATTGAGCTAGGCGAAGACATTATCATCGATGCTTTTTGTTCTGTGCCTTATTTGATTGATTTTATACTTGATTATAAAGAACCTTTAATTAATAGAGAAAGAAGAGTGAAAGAGCTTTTTAAAAGCTTTGAGGATGATGATAAAAGCGATGATGATAAAAGCGATGAAGAAATAGATTCTGAAGAAGAAAACGAAAATGAGGAAAATGAAAATTCTAATGAAAAAAAACCTAAAAAAACAAATAAAAAAGAAGATGAAAGAACTTTAAAAGTCATAGAAAGCTTTAAAGCATTAGAAAAAGCAAAAAAAGAATGGTTAAAAACTATATCTACTATTAATGCAGAAAAAAATGATGATGAACTATTAGATAAACTCATAATTGCTTTTAAGAAAAATATACTAAAAGAAAAACTAATGGATCTAGGTCCAACATCAAAACTTATTTCTGAAATAGTAAAATCTATGGAAACAGCATTAAAAAGTGATGAGGAATTTGATAAAGAATTAAAACGCTTAGAGTATCGCTTACCGATGTTTTCAGAAGAATTAAAACAAAGACACCAAGATATTTTAAAAGATATTACCAAACTTAGCAAAGAAGAAATAGCCGAGCGTGCTTTAGAAACTACCATGGTAAGCACTTATATGGAGATTAAAAAACTTATTCAAACTAAAGAGGCCAGCCAAAATTCTTTTGATTTAGAAAAAGATCAATTAAAAGAAATTCTAGAGCAAATCAAACGCGGTAAAAAAATATCTGATGAGGCTAAAACTAGAATGGCAAAATCAAATTTACGCTTAGTTGTAAGCATTGCCAAAAGATATACTAACCGCGGATTACCATTTTTAGATTTAATCCAAGAAGGCAACATAGGCTTAATGAAAGCGGTAGATAAATTTGAATACAAACGCGGTTATAAGTTTTCAACCTATGCAACTTGGTGGATTAGACAAGCTATTTCAAGAGCAATTGCTGATCAAGCAAGAACTATAAGAATTCCTATTCATATGATAGAAACTATCAATCAAATCAATAAAATCATTCGCGAGTATTTGCAAAAAGAAGGTAAAGAACCGGATGTAAGTATTATTGCAAAAGAAGTAGGACTTAGTATAGATAAAGTAAAACAAGTTATTAAAATTACTAAAGAACCAATTTCCCTAGAAGCACCTATTAGCAACGAGGATGATGGTAAATTTGGAGATTTTGTAGAAGATAGAACCTCAATTTCACCTATGGATCACATCTTAAAAGATGATTTAAAAGAACAAATTGATGAAGTTTTAGATCAGCTTAATGATAGAGAAAAGGCTGTTATTAGAATGCGTTTTGGCTTAATGGATGATGAAAGTGATAGAACTTTAGAAGAAATCGGTAAAGAATTAAATGTCACAAGAGAAAGAGTAAGACAAATAGAAAGCTCAGCTATAAAAAAACTTAAACACCCAAAAGTTGGTAGAAAACTTAAAAACTACATAGAAGGTTGGAAATAATCCTTGCTAAAAAAGCAAGGATTAGCTATCTCTAAAAAGCTTCGTTGCTAAGTGCGTCGCCCTACTGTGATCAGTATCTTTTTTCAAGGTATTAAAAATTCTACTAATATACTCTTCTAAAGTTTGTTGAGAATTGTTGATTTTTTCTGTCTCATTTAAAACAACCTTACGATATCTTCCCTCGCTGTCTAACTCATAAGCTAAATCATTGTCGCTTAATTGTAGTTTTAAAATTTGAGCCAATTTTGCACGAGAATGCTCATCAAAAATAGGAGTCATTAATTCTAGTCTTCTTTCTAAATTCCTTGGCATCCAATCAGCGCTTGAAATAAAATAATTTGGTGTTGTATGTTTAAAATATAAAATTCTAGCATGCTCTAAATATTTTCCCACTATACTTCTAACTCTTATATTTTCACTATATCCTTTTACTCCAGGTCTTAAACAACAAATTCCACGCACAATAAGATCTATTTTAACACCTTTATTTGAAGCTTCATATAAAGCTTTAATCACATCACCATCTACCAAAGCATTCATTTTGGCTATGATTACTCCATCTTTTCCATAGCTTGCTTCAGTAGCTATCATATCTAAAATTCTTTCTTTGATTTGCTTTGGACTCATCGACAAAGTCTTTAAACGACGACTTTTACTATATCCTGAAAGTATGTGAAAAAAAGTTGTAGTATCTTGAGAATATTCTTCTTTTGAAGTAAAATAACTCACATCAGTATAAATTTTAGCTGAACTTGCATTGTAATTACCCGTACTTAAATGATTATAAATTTTTAATTTATCCCCTTCTTTTCTAATCACTTGAGCTACTTTTGCATGCACTTTAAAACCAGTGATTCCATATACCACATGAGCCCCTGCATTTTCTAATGATTTTGCCCAATGCAAGTTATTTTCCTCATCAAAACGCGCTTTTAATTCTACCATTACAGTAACTTGTTTGCCATCGCTTGCTGCATCAATTAAAGCTTGAACTATGTTTGAATTTTTTTCTACTCTATAAAGCGTCATTCTTATAGAAACAACCTTAGGATCTTTACTTGCCTCTTTGATAAATTGATATACAGGCTCAAAACTCTCATAAGGCTGTATAGCCAAAATATCTTGTTTATCTATTGCACTAAATATAGATACATTATCCCCAAAAGGTGGTAAAATTTTTGGTGTATACATAGGATTTAGCAAATGTGTAAATTCTTTGTTGGAAATGATTTGCCATAATGAAGCTAAATTTAAAAGTATATTATACTCATAAATATCTTTATGAAAAATATTCATATGAGAACTTAAAAATTCAATCAACTGCTCATCTGCGCCTTTTTCTATTTGCAAGCGTATAAAAGCACCTTTTCTACGAAGTTTTAAACCCTGCTCTAAAATCAACATAAAATCATCAGCTTCTTCTTCTTCTATTTCCATATCTGCATTTCTAGTTACTCTAAAAGCAGCAGAAGATAAGAGCTTATAGCCAGGAAAAATATGCTCAGTATGATAGCGTACTATACTTTCTATAGGCACATAAATATTAGAACTTACTTGATAAAATCTTGGTAAAACCCTAGGTATGCGTATCATGCCAAATTTTAAAAGTTCAGGGTGCATAGGATCACAAAGTTTTACCGCTAAAGAAAATGAAAGGTTATTTAAATGCGGAAAAGGATGAGTTGCATCAACTGCAATTGGAACTATCACAGGAAAAATATTAGAAAAAAAATGCTCATTACATTGCTGTTTTAAATCCTCATCAAGTTCTTCGTATGAGCGAATAAATAAATTTTCTTTTTCTAAATCTTGGGTAATTTTAGTAAAATACTGCTCTACTACATATTTTTCTTCATGTAGATAATTTCTAATAGCTTTAAGTTGCGCAAGAGGAGTCATTTCATCATTACTTGTTGTGCTTATTCCTGCCACAAAAAGTTGTTTTAATCCAGCCACTCTTATCATATAAAACTCATCTAAATTTGTACAGTATATAGCAATAAATTTAAGTTTTTCAAGCAAAGGAAGATCTTTAGAGCATTGATCTAAAACACGAGAATTAAACGCAAGCCAAGAAAGTTCTCTGTTAATATACATTGATGGTTGAATTTGCATGATATACCTACCTTTATTTCTAGATATTTATATTTTAATATTTCTTTTATTAAAATTTATTTTATTTGTATAATAGTAAATATAATTATATAAAAAAATAACACTTTTTTTATCTTATTAAAAAAATAATAAATGATTAATAAATATATATTTACTTTTTTACCTTTATGGTGTTATATAATTATACACAAGTTCTTGTAACTTAAACTTCATTCAAAGGAGAGACTTTGAAAAAAGCAAACTCAAAACTTTTTGCTGTTTTCCTCTTCTTACTTGTAATTTTAGCAGGAGTTGGAATGTATACTTTCCATAATGCTAAGGGCACTTCTTATTTTAGCGATGCTAGTGAAAGCTGTAATAATTGCCATATTATGAACGAGGTTTATAATGATTATTTAAAAGCTTCGCACTCTAAAGAAGTTGATGGTAAACCAAGAGCAACCTGTAATGATTGCCATTTGCCACATAGCTTTTTTGAAAAATGGATTGCTAAAACTCAAAGTGGCTTAGGACATGCTTATGCATTTACTTTCAAACTAGATTCTTTACCTACACATTTGAGTGCAAATGCAAAAAGTAAAGAAATAGTCCAAAATAACTGTATAGAATGTCACAAAGAAATTGCGAGTAACACTATCAACCCTACCCTAGATCCACATAAAGATAATGCTTTAAGTTGTGTATCTTGCCACCAAGGTGTTGGTCATAAGAGAGGATTTTAAATGAAAGGAGTATTTAATGAATAACAAAGGCATTTTATATAGTGCTATAAGTGCTACTATAGTAGCTATTGCAGGTGTATTATGGCTTAATCAGGACATTACAGCTAAAACAAATGATTCAGTAGGTGGGATCATTTCACAAGAAATTGTAAAACTTGGTGATGAAAATCCTACTTTTGATTACTGGGGAAAGAACTTTCCTGATTATTTAGACATGCACACAGCAGTAGAAAAACAAACACCTAATGCAACAGAATTTGGTGGAAATTTAGCTTATTCAAAGCTTATTCGCTATCCACAACTAACTGTTCTTTGGGCAGGTTATCCATTTAGCATTGATGCAAATGAAGAAAGAGGACACTTTTGGGTTCAAGTAGATCAAATGGATACAGCTAGAAATAATAAAGATTTCTTAAATGCACATGGTTTTACAGGATTTGGCGGTCAACCAACGGCTTGTATGAACTGCCATAGCGGATGGACTCCATGGCTTTTAAACAACACTGCGAAAGGTGATTGGGTAGCATTTAACTCTGCAAAATATTGGACTATGGTTAAAACTATCCCAGCTGTAAATGGAGCTAAAGAAAACTCACCTGAACACAGCGGACCTCATGGTGGAAAAAGAATGGGTGTAACATGCGCAGATTGCCACAACCCAACAGATATGAGTTTAAGACTTACAAGACCAGCTTTAATTAAAGCATTAATTTCAAGAGGTTATGAAGCAGACGAAAAACAAGGCATTAAAGCTTCAAGAAGCGAAATGAGAACTTTAGTATGCTCTCAATGTCATGTTGAATACTACTTCAAACCAACAGGCACTAAAGTGAAAACTATAGGCGAAAGTATTGCTAATGATAGTTCTAAAAAATGGTGGAATGGCACTCAAAAAACTTATGATGAGTTTGATTCTTGGAGAGATGGTAACAAGCCAGTTGAAATCGAAGTTGATGGTATAGAGCTAGCATTTCCATGGAGTGAGTGGAAAAAAGGCGAGCCATTTAGAATAGAAATGATTGATGATTATTATGAAAAAAATAGAGAAAATTTTCCAAGTGATTGGGTTCATAAAATCACAAAAGCGCCAATGATTAAAATTCAACACCCAGAAAGCGAACTTTATAGTGGTGGAGTACATGCTGCAAATGGTGTAAGTTGTGCAGATTGTCATATGCCTTATATTAGAAAAGGTGCAAAAAAAGTTACTAACCACAATATTACTTCACCTTTAGTTGATATTAACTCAGCTTGTAAAACTTGTCACACTCAAAGCGAAAGCTATCTAGCTAAACAAGTAAAAGATATTCAAAATTCAGTAGCTCATGATTTAAGAACAGCTGAATATTCTTTAGTAAGCTTGATTAAAGATATAGAAACTATTCGTGCAGAACTTGGAAAAATGCCTAAATTTCAAACTGATGGCAAAGCAGATGATGCTAAAATTTCGACTGAATTAAAAGAAGTATTAGAACTACATAGAAAATCTCAAATTAGAGCGGATTTTGTAGGTGCTGAAAACTCAACAGGTTTCCACAATCCTAGAGAAGCTTCAAGAATGCTTTTACAATCAGTTGATATGTCAAGACAAGGACAAACTAAGCTAGCAGAAATTGCAGCCAAAAATGGCATTAAAGATTTCAAAACTTCAAATTTAGGTTTTGAAGATATTCAAAAATTAAATCCAGGTGAAATTCACTATAAAGTAGATCTAAATGGCAATAAAGCAGGTGATCGCTACTATAAACACCAAGAAGTAAATGGTAATCCACCAGCAAAACTTCTTGAAGATGATAAAAATCTAAAACCTTATAATTATAAAGTAATAGATTAATCAAAATAAACCCTCGCAATTGAGGGTTTATTCTTTTATCAAACTTACATCCTCACCTTTTAAAATTTTATTCATAGTGTTCATAGCACACATTTTTCCACACATTGAACAAGAATTAAGCTCTTCAGGCTTTCTTTCATTAAACATTTTCTTAGCCTTTTCTCCATCAATTGCTAATTTAAACATTTTTTCCCAATCAATATCTTGTCTTGCTTTACTCATTTCATCATCTATTTTTCTTTCTTTGGGAAGCTTGGCTATATCTCCTGCATGAGCTGCTATTTTAGTTGCTACTATACCATCTCTTACATCTTCTAAATTTGGAAGTCTTAAATGTTCAGCAGGAGTTACATAACAAAGTATATCAGCGCCAGCTGCTGCTGCAACTGCTCCACCAATTGCTCCACTTATATGATCATATCCTGCACCTATATCAGTAACTAATGGTCCTAAAACATAAAATGGAGCTCCATTGCAAATTCTTTTTTCAAGTTGCATATTAGCTTCTATTTCGTTAATAGCCATATGACCAGGCCCTTCTATCATTACTTGTACATCTTGAGCCCATGCTCTTTTGGTTAGCAATGAAAGTTCTATAAGTTCAGCAATTTGAGCTCCATCACTTGCATCATGAGTACAACCAGGTCTTAGTGCATCACCCAAAGAAAGTGTCACATCAAATTCCTTACATATAGCAAGCAAATCATCATAATATTCATAGAATGGATTTTCAGCATCATTCATTTGCATCCAAGCATAAAGAACTGAACCTCCTCTTGAAACTATATTAGTAATCCTATCACACTCTTTAAAAACCCTAGCAGCACGAGAATTTATCCCTGCGTGAATTGTCATGAAATCCACTCCACTTTTAGCATGATGATATACTACATCTAAAAAATCTTTTGCTTTAATATCTTTTAAATCTTTTTCCAAAAAACCTACCGCATCATAAACAGGCACAGTTCCTATCATAGCTTTTGAAGTAGCAATTAGCTCATCTCTAAAACGACTGGTTTTACCATAATTACTAAGATCCATAATAGCTTCTATATTAAATTTGTGAGCCAATTCTACCTTTTTCATCTCTTCACTATAATCTACACAATCATTTGAAACACCTAAATTTACATTTACCTTTGTTTTAAGTCCATAACCGATACCATTTGGATCTAATGCTTTATGGTTGATATTTGCAGGAATGATGATTTTTCCACATGCTATATTTTCAAGTAAAAAACCTTCACTTACTTGTTCTTTTTGTGCAACAATTTGCATTTGTTTTGTGAAAATTCCTTCTTTTGCATAAGACATTTGAGTTTTCATTTGAATTTATCCTTGAAATAATTTTGGATAAATGAAGGGTATGTGAGTAGTTGATAAATTATCCCAACGCTAGTATTACCTAGTTCTGGTGCGGTCTAAGCTTTTAGCTTACTCTCAGCCTGTATCACAAGCTCCCGTCATTTATGCAAAAGAAGTATAGCAATAAATACAAAACAAAGTTTATTTTTTTGTTTGATTTTTAGCTTGCTTGCTAAAATGTAACAATTCTTCAGTAGTTTTAATGTAAAAAGGAATTTTTTTAAGACAGTATTTCAAAATTTCACTTGCGGCCAAAGCATCACTTAAAGCTCTATGATGCTTACTTTCAATACACAAAAACTCTTTTAGAGCATCAAGGCCGTATTTGGGACTTTCAATGCATTTTTTAGCTAAATCAATAGTACATAATCTTCTATTTAAAAGCACTCCAAAATCATTTTCATACATAGCTTTAGATATAAAATGATAATCAAAACGCACATTGTGTGCTACAAAAATGCTATCTTTTAAAAATAACTTAAAATCATTTAACACAGCTTTCAAAGAAGGAGCATTTTCTACCATATCTAAACTAATCCCAGTTAATTCTGTAATATTTTCAGGTATGCTATCTACTTTTACAAAACTCTCAAATCTATCAATTTCTTTATAATTTTGAATTTTTACAGCACCTATTTCTAAAATTTGACCACTTTTTATCCCGCCAGTACTTTCAATATCTACAACACAAAATATCTCATCTTTTATTTTTGTATTTTTACTTTTTAAACACAAACAATTTTGTGCATTAAGCTCTACCCCTAGTCCTAAAAGCTCAAAAATATATAAATCAAAATCATAGTGGTTTAATTCTTCTATTTTTGCAAGTTCTCTTAAAACCCAAGGAAAAGGTTTATTTTCTTTGCTTAGTTTGATGATTAAATCATCGATTTGTTGTTGGCTCAAAATTCAAGCTTTAAAGAATTAATTGCTGTTTTTTTATCTTGCGAAGAAAAAATATAACTACCCGCGACCAAAATATCAGCTCCTGCTTCATCCAAATCAGGTGCATTTAAGCCATTTACCCCACCATCAACCTCTATAAAAACTTTAAGATTTTTCCTATCTATCATTTCTCTCAACTGGCGAATTTTATTATACACCAAAGGTAAAAAACTTTGCCCGCCAAAGCCTGGATTAACACTCATTAAAAGCACCATATCTACAAATTCTAAAATATGTTCTATGCTTGAAACTGGAGTATGTGGATTTAATACAATAGCAGGATGAATGCCGTTTTTTCTTATATACTCGCACACCCTAATAGGATGGTTTTCAGCTTCTAAATGAAAACTAATAAATTTTGGTTTTATAGGTATAAATAAATCTACAAAACTACTAACATTATGCACCATTAAATGCACATCTAAAGGTACTGAAGTAATTTTTGAAATATTTTCAATCACACAAGGACCAAAAGTAAGATTTGGCACAAAATGTCCATCCATCACATCAATGTGCAACAAATCAGCTCCCGCTTGAGATACTTCTTTAATCTCATTTTCTAAGTTTAAAAAATTTGCAGACAATAAACTTGGCGCTACATACATTATATATCTCCAATAAAATAAAAAATAATTTTATCATACTTATTATCAAATTTTCTTTATGTATTTTTAATAATATTTGATTTTTTTAAGCTTGCTTTAGATATAATGCTAAAAATTATTTTTATTTCATAAGGAAAAATTTATGTCAAGAATTTGCCAAATTACAGGAAAAGGACCTATGGTAGGTAACAATGTTAGCCATGCTAACAACAAAACTAAAAGACGCTTTTTGCCAAATTTAAGAACAGTTCGTATTACTTTAGAAGATGGAACTACTAGAAAAGTTAGAGTTGCTGCTTCAACTTTAAGAACACTTAAAAAACAGAGTAGCAAATAATCCTTAATATAAACGAGGAATTATTATGTCTTTTTTGAAAAAGCTACAAAAATTCCTCAATTGGTCCCCCTCTCCAAAACCTTCAATCAACCTCAATGACGAGCTTTACGAGCAGCTTAGATTTTTAAGAATCCCTCTTATTGCTGTCGTAATAATGACACTAATTGGAGCTTTTGGTTATATGCTTACAAGTAATTATAATCTCAATGATGCTATTTACCAAGCTGGTATGACATTTACCACTTTAGGCTACACTGAAGTCAATCCCATACCAACAGCGGGTAGAATTTTTACCGTTATATATGTATTATTAACTTTTACAATATTTACTTTTTGCATGGGTTTAGTGATAGAAATAGTAAAAAAAGGAATCTTGTCTAAAATAATCAAGGAGAGAAGAATGCTTCATAAAGTTGCAAGATTAAAAAATCATTTTGTAATATGCTATCACAATGATTTTACCATAGAACTAGCACAGCAATTCAAAGAAAATCACATTCCTTTTGTTGTTGTTGATGAAATAGAAAATTTTAGCGAGATAGCTGAAAAATACAATTATCCTTATTATATAGAAAGTGCTCCACATACAAATATAGCCTTTTTAAAGACCAATCTTTCTAGCGCAAAAGGTGTAATTACTCTTAGCAATAACATAGCAGATAATATAGCCATCATTGCTTCAGTGAGATTGTTTGAAAAAGAATTACAAAGAATCAATCCTTATTTTATACTAGCTAGCTCAAGCAATGAAGACGAAACTGAAAAACTAAAAAAACTTGGAGCAAATTCCATAGTTTCTGCTACAAAATTGGTCGCACAAAGACTTAGTGCTATGTCAGCAAGACCTGATATGGAAAATTTATTAGAAAATTATCTTTACAAAAAAAATAGCCCTATTGATTTAGAAGAGGTTAAAATTCCTGACGAGTCATGGGTGAGATTTAAAAGACTAAAAGAAATCCATTTAAGAGATATGGCAAATGTTAGCATAGTAGGAATTTTGGAAAATAAAAAATTTACTCCTATGCCAAGAGGAGACACTTTAATAGGCACTGGTGCAAAATTGTTAATCGTTGGTACAGCAGATAGTATAAAAATAGCTAAAAAGATTATTAAAAATAAACAAAAACCTGACGAGTTAAAATACATTTAACTTATTTAAGCTATAATCAATAACAATAAAATTTCAAAAAAGGAGGCTTACATGCTACATGAATTTAGGGATTTAATCACCGAGTTAAAAGGCAAGGATATGCATTTTGATAAGTTGTTTGAAGAGCACAACAAACTTGATCACAAAATCAAAGATGCAGAAGAAGGTAGAATTCATCTAGATAGCTTAGAAATAGCAAATCTAAAGAAAGAAAAGTTAAAATTAAAGGATGAATTAAATACTTATTTATCAAATTATAAAAAATAATTTCTACCGATTTTTTTAACTTTTAAGGATTAAATATGTTTGGGAAAAAAAGTCAATTATCACAAGACTTTGAAAATTTACAAAATAAAATCAAAGAACTAGAAGAAGAAAACAAAAGACTTCTTTCAGAAAAACAAGAATTAATTAAAAATTATGAAAAACAACTTCAAGGAAATTGCGGAAAAACTGAACTTGAAACAAATCTTTTGGAAATGCTATTAAATGGTGTTTTAAAAGGTATTGCAAATGTTCAAAGTGATATGCAGGAAAATGTTAATAAAGCGGAAATGATTTCTCAATATTCTGATTCCTCTTTAAAAGATATGCAAGAGTTAAATTCAATAACTCACTCTATCATATCTTCACTTCAAAGCATTATAGAATCAGCTAATCGCTCAAGAGATACAGCGGGAAATTTACACCGCAGCGTTGATGAGATCACTAATGTTATTAACTTAATCAAAGATGTATCCGATCAAACCAATCTTTTAGCACTAAATGCCGCAATCGAAGCTGCTAGAGCAGGAGAACACGGCAGAGGCTTTGCTGTTGTTGCTGATGAAGTAAGAAAACTTGCTGAAAAAACACAAAAAGCAACTTCTGAAGTAGAATTAAATATTAACCTATTAAAACAAAATGCTGATGAGATGTATGGACAAAGCGAACAAGTAGAAAAAGTATCATTAGAATCTAATGAGCATATAGTAAAATTCTCTAGTAATTTTGCTCAATTAATTTCTAATGCAAATTCAACTAGTTCTCACGCTAAAAGCATTACCTCTGAAATATTCATATCACTAGCAAAACTAGATCATATTGCATTTAAATTAAATGGATATAATGAAATTATTCATGCTTCAGGAAAAACTTTATCTGATCACTTAAGTTGCAGACTTGCAAAATGGATTGCTGGTATTGGCAAGGAAAGATTTTCTGGCGGAAGAGCTTTTGGTAAGTTAAATTTACCACATCAAAAAGTACATGAAAATATGAACCAAGCCGTTGCTTTAGCACATAATGAAGATACAAGTGATAAACTAGTACAAAATCAAATTTTAGATAAATGCTCTAATGCTGAAAAGGCTTCTGAAGATTTATTTGGAATCTTTAAAGAAATGCTTGATGAAAAAGATCTAAATATTGAAAATAAAGAGGAAAAATAAAAAGAGGTAAGATTAATTCTTACCCTTAAACCATAAATACGCATACTCAAGTAAAGGAGTTTTTATAGGATTTTCTTTAGAAAACTTTTCAAAATCTTTTCTTTTTATCCATACTGCTTGGATATCCTCCCCCTCAATTCCACCACCATTACCAATTTTATCATCTTCATTAATTTCAGCAAAAAATAAAAATTGTCTACTAACACCTGAACCAAAACCTGCATAAAATTCCCCTATTTTTTCTACAACCTTAGGAGCATAACCTAGTTCTTCAACACATTCTTCTTTAGCTATTTCCTCTAAACTCAAATCTTTATCAACAAGACCTGAACAAAGCTCTATGCTAAATCCCATCTCGTTTAAATTTAAGTTATTGCGTTTTTGATAATCCCATAAAGGAATTCTAAATTGCTTTACAAAAACAAAAGAATCTTTTTGAGTATGATATAAAAAAACAGAAACACTATCTAATGCTTCTATAAAATCCCAAGTGTATTTTTTGTTATCTTTACCTATATAAGTATATCTTTTAGGTTTAATATATTTTGAGTTAGAAAATTGCTCTTCTTGTAAATTTTTCATGTAAAATCCTTATAATTTTACATCTATTATAACAAAATAAAACGAGTATGAAAAAATATAAAAGAATTTAAAAGAGTTGCTATAAAAAGCAACTCCAAAAAGAAGTAAAAAAGATGGTATTACATCATACCACCCATGCCTCCCATACCGCCCATACCACTCATATCAGGCATAGCAGGTTTATCTTCTTTAATTTCGCTAATTGTAGCTTCAGTTGTTAAAAGCATACTAGCTACTGATACCGCATTAAGTAAGGCTACTCTTTCTACTTTAACAGGATCGATAATACCGCTTTCAAGCATATTTACATATTCACCTTTTGCAGCATCAAAACCAGTATTTTCTTCTTTACTATTTTCTACTGTATTTACAACTACACCAGCATCAAATCCAGCATTTTCAGCAATTTGTCTTAAAGGTGCTCTTAATGCTCTTTCTACAATAGCTGCACCAATAGCTTCATCACCTTGCAAATTCAAGCTGATTTTTGATTTTGCTTTGATTAATGCAGCGCCACCGCCTATTACTATACCTTCTTCAACTGCAGCTTTTGTAGCACTTAATGCATCATCAACTCTATCTTTTTTCTCTTTCATTTCAGTTTCAGTAGCCGCACCAACTTTAATCACCGCTACACCGCCGCTTAATTTAGCTAATCTTTCTTGTAATTTTTCTCTATCATAATCTGAACTTGTTTCAGCAATTTGGGCTTTGATTTGGTTAATTCTTGCATCAATATTTGCTTTTTCACCTGCACCATTTACAATAGTTGTATTGTCTTTATCAATAATCACGCTTGAAGCTTGACCTAAATCTTGAATACTAGCACTTTCTAAAGTTCTTCCAAGCTCTTCAGAAATCACTTCACCACCTGTTAAAATAGCAATATCTTCAAGCATAGCTTTTCTTCTATCGCCAAAGCCAGGAGCTTTAACTGCTGAAATATTTAAAACACCTCTTAATTTATTTACAACTAAAGTTGCCAAAGCTTCGCCTTCAATGTCTTCAGCTATAATTAAAAGTGGTTTTCCTGTTTTTTGAATTTGCTCTAAAATTGGTAATAAATCTTTTAAGTTGGCAATTTTTTTATCAAATAACAAAATAAAAGGATTTTGCAATTCAGCTGTCATTTTTTCAGTATTTGTAATGAAATATGGGCTTAAATAACCTCTATCAAATTGCATACCTTCAACTACATTTAATTCATCATTGATTGATTTTGCTTCTTCAACAGTGATAACACCATCTTTTCCAACTTTTTCCATAGCATCAGCGATTAAATTTCCGATTTTCTCATCTGAATTCGCAGAAATTGTCGCAACTTGAGCTATTTCTTTTTTATCTTTAACTTCACGAGAAAGTTTTTTAAGTTCAGCTACTATAGCTTCGCAAGCTTTATCCATACCTCTTTTAACTTCGATAGGATTAGCACCTGCTGTAATATTTCTCAAACCTTCTTTAAAAATAGCATGCGCTAAAACTGTTGCTGTTGTTGTTCCATCGCCTGCTTGATCAGCTGTTTTACTAGCTACTTCTCTAACTAAAGAAGCACCCATATTTTCTAAAGAATCTTTTAATTCCACTTCTTTAGCTACACTCACACCATCTTTTGTGATAGTTGGAGCACCAAAACTTTTTTGGATTAATACATTACGACCGCGTGGCCCCATAGTGACTTTTACAGCATCATTAAGTTTTTTAACACCTTCATAAAGTTTATTTCTTGCTTCATCTGAAAAAAATATTTCTTTTGCCATTTTTTATCCTTTTTTATTTAATAATCCCTAAAACATCTTCAACATTAAGAACTAAATACTCTTCATTATCAAGTTTAATTTCAGTTCCACCGTATTTTGCAAACATTACTTTATCATTTACCTTAATATCTTCTATTTCTTTGCTTACTGCAACAACTTCACCATTTAATGGTTTTTCTTTAGCATTATCTGGTATAATAATCCCAGAAGCAGTAGTTTTCATTTCTTCTAAGCGTTTTACTAAAATACGCTTTCCTAGAGGTTGAAAATTCATTTTTTATCCTTTCTAAAATGTGCCATTTTTAGCACTCTTTGTTTTTGAGTGATAGAATTATACATTAAAGAAAGTTAATTGTCAATAAATTAAGTAAAATATATCATATAAGTTTAGTCTATATCACTAAATTTATATGATATATTATTATAAAGGTTTCTCATGAAAAAAATTCTTTACATTCTTTTAGGTGTAGTGTGTATAGCATTTCTAGCTATATATACATTATTATTTACAAGCATGGGTAATGCTTTTTTAAAGCCAAGAATCGAAACGATTATTGCTCAAAAAAGTGGTATGAATGTTAAATTTGAAAATTTTAAAATTAGTTTTTCACAACTTGACATTAAAGCAAATATTGATGATAAATTTTTTGCTAACATAGAAGGTGGCATATCACCTTTAAGACTAGGATTTGATTTAAACTATCTTTTAGGACTTAAACAAAACTATATTCAAAATCTTGGCTTAAAAAGCGATAAAGATTTTACATTTAAAGGTAGTGCTATAGGTAAAAGTAGTGATTTTTTAGTAAAAGGTAATGGATTTTTGTTTGATTCTAATCTTAGCTTAGATGCAAAAATTGTTGATTTTTCTCCTATAAATCTTGAATTTATTGGCAAAAATATAGATTTGGCTCAAATTTTAGATTTTGCTAATCTACCAAGATATGCTCAAGGAAAAATTAGTATTATAAGCGATATACAAGCTAAAGATTTAAAACCAAATGGTAATGCTTTGATTAATTTTTACACAAGTTCTATCAACAATACTCTAATTGAAAAAGATTTTAATCTAAGCTTACCAAAACAAAGCTATATAAAAGGTGAAATAAGATCTTTAATCCAAAACAATGAAGTTATTTCTAAAAGTGAAATTTTAAGTAACTTCTTCAAACTTTATACACAAAAAAGTATTTATGATATAGCAAAACAAAGCTTAACTAGTGATTTTGATATCAAAATAGATGATTTTAATCAATTTTCATCTCTAGCCAAAATGAAACTCCAAGGTAAAAGTCAAATTCAAGGTAATTTACTTTTTGCAAACAATCAATTGCAAAAATTAGATGCTAACTTACTTGGATTTGGTGGTAGCTTAAAAGCTGTTTTAGAAAATAATAATCTTAATATCAATACAACTAATATAGAAGTAGCAGAACTTTTAAAAACCATATCCATACCTGCTTTTATTAATTCTAAATTAGTTTTAGATTTAAAAGCACAAGGGCTTGATTTTAAAAATTTCAATCTAAACACTAGGTTAAACAATGCAAATATAAATGTTATGGAATTTAAAAAACTAAGCAATCTTGATTTTCCAAAAACAAATTTTAACTTACAAGCTAAAGCAAATGCGAAAAATTCTTTGATTGATTATGAAGCTTTACTTGATTCAAACATAGCAAAAATACCTCAACTAAAAGGTTCATATAACCTTACAAACAAAGATTTAAACGTACAAATTAGTGCTTTTATAGATAATCTTAACAAATTAAAACCTTTAACCAAACAAGATCTCAATGGACCTTTAAATTTAGATGCCAAAGTTGATCTTAAGTCAAATCAAATTCAAAATCTTGATGCAAATATTAAAATCATGCAAGGGCTTATCAATGCAAAATCCAATGGAAAAAGTTTACAAGCAAAGATTGATAATATAAAACTAGAACAACTTTTTCCTTTGATAGGAAAAAAAGTTTTAGCATTTGGTGATGTAAATGCAGATATTGACTTAAAGTCACTTGATTTTAACAATATTAATGGTGATTTTAAAGCAAATATTAATTCTTCTTTTAATGAAGTAGAATTATCCAAGCTTTTAGAGAAAAAATTTCCAAAGAATACTTCAGCAAAAATCAATCTTGATGGAAAAATTTCTAAATCAATCATTGATTTTAACGCTAAAGCTCTAAGTTCATTTGCAAATATTAATTCATTAAAAGGTAAATTTGATCTTAATCAAATGGCTCTAGTAAGCACTTATAATATATCATTGCAAGATTTTTCTAAGCTAGGATTTTTAGTTGATAGAAACTTAAAAGGCAAGGCTGATTTTGAAGGAAAATTTGATTTTAAAAACGCTTTAATAGATGCAAGTATTAATAGTAAAAATATATTTAACGGCTCATTAAATGCCACTTTAAAAAATAATATTTTTAACGCTAAAATGCAAAATACCGATCTTTCAAATTTAACTCAAAGCTTAGATTTGCCTGATTATTACCAAGCAAAATCAAATTTAAGCATTGATTATAATCTTTTAAAAGAAAGTGGTGTAGTGCTAATGAATTTAGCCGATGGGCAACTTAAGAAAAATCTTATCACAGGTGCTTTAATGTTACTTTTACAAAAAGATATCACTCAAGATGTATATCGCAACGGTGAAGCCAAAATAAATATCAACAAAAATCTTATAGATTTAAATTTAAACCTAGTGGCTGATAGAAGCAATATAAATATTAGCAAAGGTAAGGTTGATACAAAAAGTACCAAATTAAACATTCCTTTTAATATCGTCATTGATAGAGCAAACTTCAAAGGTGTTATAAAAGGAACAACGCAAGATCCTAAAGTAAGTCTTGATACAAAAAGTGTTGTAAATTCTATTGTTAATACAATAGGTGGAAATGCTAGTGATGGTGCTAAAAATACAGGTAAAAAAGTAGATCAAGCAATAGATAAAATTTTTAACAAACTCTTCTAATAAATCTAGCCTTTAAAAAAAAGGCTAGATTTTTATTAAAATAAACCAAATTTACCATCTTTTTTCTTATATAACACCCTCATTTTTGCATCTATGTCATTAAAAACTAAAAATATATCTTTACTTGCTTTTAATTTTTCCAATGCTTCTTCAATTTCCAAAGGCTTATATAGCTCAAGTTCTGTTGGAACTATCTCATCTTCCTCAATCAAGCTCGGTAATACTAAATTTTCTTTTATCTCATCTTGATGTTTATGGGTAATATTTTTATCATGCAATCTTCTTAAAACCTTAGAAATTCTATCAGTAGCTAAATCTATAGCAGCATATAAGTCTTTATCTTTTTGCTTTACAACCACTGTATTAATACCGGCTAGATTAATGCTAAATTCAGCCCAAAATCCTTTCTTTCCATGCCTTTCATCAGCACTTATAACACAACGCGCAGAAATCACATCTAAGCCATATTTACTTAAAGCATCAAAGCTTTTTTCCACATACTCTTTTATAGACTCAGTTAGCTCAAATTGCTTTCCAACTATACTTGTATTCATTACTTCTCCTTTTTATGAAGTTAAATACATTATAGCACTTTAATCGTAAAAAAAATAACTTTTTAAATAAAAAATAAATTTAAAATTTTAAAGGATCTAGAATAAGCACACCATCCTCTGAAAGTTTTTTACCTTGAAAATGTGTTTTACAAAAAGAAACAATCAAAGCATGAAAAATTTGATAAAGCTCATATAATTTACATTCTTTTTTTAATAAAACACACAATTCTTGTTGATTTTTAGCTATGTCTTTTTTTAAAAAATCTGCCAACTCATCATAACTTTGACACTCATAGCCTAAATAATTAGCTATTTTTGCACTATAAGCATCAACTACTAAAACTTCTTTTTTGCATATATAATTTAAAATTCCATCAGCACTTTCTTGACCAAAACCCTTAATATCCAAAAGCCATTCTCTATCAACTTCTTCTTTAAAAAGCTCAAAAGAATTAAAATATTGAAAATATTTTTGAGTAAAATTTTTAATATATTTTGCCTTAGTATTATAAAATCCACTTGGCTTTATTAAAAACGCTAAATCTTGGGTATTTAAATTTAATAAATCTTCTATCTTAGTAATATTTGCTTGTTTTAAATTTATCAAAGCTTTCAATACATTTTTCCAGTTTGTATTTTGAGTTAAAACTACAGAAATTAAAATTTCAAACTCACTTAAAGTATTATTTTCTAGCCATTCAAAATCTTTATAATCAATATTTGCATTAACTAAAGCTTTAAAAATTTCATATCCACTCATGCTTTTTCACTCTTTCTTAAATGCATCAAAATAGCCTCAATTACATCATCATCGTCTTTACTTTTTGCTTTAATAACTTCTTTGCTCTCATCATCTTTTACAAAACAAATATTTTGTTCATAATTGCTCACTAATTTATAATGTTTGCTAGCTAAAATTTTTATGATGATTAAATCCAAAAACTGCTTTGTGAAGATATCAGGTCTTCCAAAACGATCATTCATCTCACTTTCTATCTCATAAACTTCATTAACACTCATACATTTACTAAGTCTTCTATAAAGTTCTAATCTCAAACGATCTTCACTAATATACTCACTATTTAAAAAAGCATTGATATTAAGCTTTAGATCTATTTTTTTCTCTTTAATTTCTTCTTTTTTACTTAATTTATTAATCTCATCTTCTAACATTTTAAGATACAAACTATAACCAATTTGTTCTATATGTCCACTTTGATCTACGCCTAATAAATTTCCACCACCACGAATTTCTAAATCATGATAAGCAAGCACGCTTCCTGAACCTAAATAAGAATTACTCTCTAAACTCGTAAGTCTTTTTAAAGAATCTTTTGTGATTTTTTCCTTATCTTCAATCAAAAAATAACAATATCCTTGCTTAGCACTACGCCCTACTCTTCCTCTAAGTTGGTGTAAATCAGCCATACCGAAGCGATCTGAATTTTCTACTATGATAGTGTTTGCATTTGCCAAATCAATACCACTTTCAACTATAGAAGTACAAAGCAATAAATCATATTCTTTATTTTCGAATTTAATCATTTCTTCTTCAGTAGTTTTTGCATCAATTTTAGAATGTAAGATTAAAATTTTTAAATTTGGAAACAAATCTAAAAGATATTTTTTACACCCATCAATACTTGCTATATGATTGTGTATATAAAAAATCTGTCCTGCTCTTCTTAATTCTCTTGAAATAGCTTCTTTAATCAAAGCATCACTACTTTCTCTAACAAAGGTACGCACATCCAAACGATCCTCAGGTGGAGTTTGTAAAACACTATATGACTTTAAAGAGCTAAGAGCTTGATTTAAACTTCTTGGTATAGGTGTTGCCGACATAGATAGAATATGTGAATTTTTACTTAGTTCCTTGAGTTTTTCTTTTTGTTTTACACCAAATTTATGCTCCTCATCTATCACGACTAAACCCAAATTTTCACACTCAACCCCTAAAAGAGAATGCGTTCCAACCACTACACAAGGCTTATTTTCTTTTAAAAATGCTAAAACTTGTTTTTTTTCTTTAGCACTAGTAAAACGATCTAGCTTAAAAACCTCTATATCAAAAGAATCAAATCTTCGTTTTAAGGTTTTAAAATGCTGGGCTGAAAGCAAAGTAGTTGGCACAAAAAATAAAGCCGTATAACCACTTTTTACACAAGTAAATATAGCGTTCATAGCAACTTCTGTTTTACCAAAACCCACATCGCCACTTAAAAGCCTATCCATCACCTGCATACTTTTTAAATCTTGAGTGATTTCTTGACAAACTTGACTTTGATCTTTAGTGTAAAAAAATCCTGCCTTATTGATAAATTCATCTTGTAATTCTTGAGAAATTTTTAATTCTTTTGCTTTTATCAAAGCTCTAGCCGCTGCTAAAGAAACTATATTTGAAGCAATGGCAAATAATTTTTCTTTTAATCTTTCCTTGATTTTTAAAAAACTTCCTTTTCCAAGCTTATCAAGTAAAGGCACGCCACCACTTGCACCGATATATTTATCAATCATATATAAATTTTCAACAGGCAATAAAAGCTTATCGTTATTTAAATACCCAAGAGCGACAAATTCTTTTTTTGCTCCTGCTATTGCAATAATCTCAAGACCTAAAAATTTAGCTACACCATAATCTTCATGCACAACAAAATCCCCAACTCTAAGTTCATCTATTACTAAACTTGCTTTTCTAACTCTTTTGTTTTTTTCTTTTTTATTTAAAGATATGATAAGCTCATCTTGAGTACTTAAATTAATTCTTTCTTGGGATATTTTTAATTTAATATTTGAAAATTCTTGTAAATTTAAAGCTTTAAACAAAGCTTCATTTTTTGCCAAAATAGTAATTTTTTTATCTTTGTGAAAAGTGAAAAAATCATAATTATAAGAACTTACTAAATCTTTATAAAATTTTGGTTCAGGTAAAATATTTTGATTGATTTTACTAATATCTTCTTCAAAATCATTTACATCAAATTTTTTTATGCTTACAAAATTTAAATCTAAATAATCACAAAAATCATCAACACACCAAAAACCTAAAGAATTAACATCATTTATAATACTTTGGCTTTGGAAATTTTGAATTTTTTCTTGTAAATTTTCATATTGCTCTTGACTAAAAGCACTCAAAAAAGGACAAATTTCTATATTGGAGAGTTCAGTAGGGATTGATTTTTGTGTATGTATATCAAAATATCTTATACTTTCTATCTCATCTGAAAAAAGTAAAATTCTAAAAGGTTGTTCTTCATTAATCGCAAAAATATCTATAATATCCCCGCGTATTGAAATTTCACCCTTATCTTGAACTATATCTACAAACTCATATCCACTATGTAAAATTTCTTCTTTAAATTTCTCTAAAGCAAGAAGTGAATTTCTTTTAAGAATAATGTTTTTTAGATGCTTTTTACCTGGTAATTTTTGCAAAATTGTTTTTATGGGAGATATTAAAATTTTATTTTCATTTTCTTTATGATAAGCATTTAATACTTTACAAATTTCAAAAAGTTCTTTAGAAAAAGAGCGCAAATCGCTACCAAATTCTGCTCTAAAATCAGGTAAAATAAAAGTTTTTAATTTTAAAAATAAGCAAACTTGAGCTAATTCATCTGCTTCTTTATCATTCTCACAAATTATTAACTCAGTTTTATTACTTAATAAATATTCATATAATTTAGCTTGCATTTTCTGAATTTTCTATACTCACATCAATAGTTGCAAGCTCTTCTTCTTTTTCAATTATTTTACTACTTCCGTTAAATTTCCCACCATTTTCAATACTTAATTGTTTAACTATGATATTACCATTAAGCACACCGCCGGATAAAATTTCTAAAGAATCAACTTGCATTTCTCCCTCAAAAACTCCATTGATTACTATTTTACTTGCCTTAACTTGTCCTTTTAAAACACCACTTTTACCTATCACTATCACATTAGAAGAATTAATTACTCCTGTAATTTCTCCATCTAAATGAAGCATAGAATCAAAATAAAATTTTCCTTCTATTTTTGCTCCGTTTGAAATGACTGTAGTTTCGGATACTGCAGCAATAGAGCCTTTATTAAAGATTGCCATGGCACTCTCCTTTCTTTTTCAAAAATTTGTTCATAGTTTTTTCGGTTTAAATCTATAAAAATCTTAGGATCTAAAAGTTTATTAATAAATCTAACCTCATAATGCAAATGCGGGCCCGTAGAAAGACCTGTATTTCCCGTATAACCCAACAAATCACCTTTTTTTACAAATTGCCCTGCTTTGACAACATCCTGACGCGTCATATGTGCATAAACCGTTTTAAAACCAAAATTATGGATCAAAATCACTGAGTAACCATAACCATTATTGCTATATGCAGCGTATTCAACCACTCCATTTGCAGGCGCATAAATAGGAGTTTTTAAAGCTGCTCTTAAATCAATACCTGGATGAAATTCTTTTTTATTTAATATAGGATGATGGCGCCATCCGAAATTACCTGTGACTCCATTATCTTCTATCACATGACCATTTGGAATTTGTGTTAAAAATAAATAAGCTTGATCATTAGTAAGTTTGACTTTTTCTAATCTTTCTGGTATATCTAAACTTTCATCTTGTTTTAAGCCTAAATTATCCTCAATATCTGCAAGTTGGGTTTGGAGTTCATCATATAAGGCTGTTTTTTCTTCTAAACTTTTTTGCATACTCTCATTTTGAGAAAACAATTTAGTATTCTTTGAAGATAATATTTCTTGTTCTTTTAAAAGCTCTGAACGCTTATCTGCTAGATAATTAATATATAAAGCACCTAAAACTATAACAACAAAAACAAAAGTAGTAAAATAAATTATTACTTTTTTTATAATCTGACTTAATAAAAAATGTCTAGAACCATTTACATCTGTAATAGTTAGCGTAAATTTATCTTTCATTATAGCCTCTTAAAAATTTTTCTACCAATACAAAAGAACCAAAAACTAAATATAACTCATCTTTTTTTATTTGTTCAAATTTTTGATAAACAATATCTAATTTTTCTAAATTTTCTAGCAAAACAGAACCCGCCAAAGATCTATCTTTACTTTCATAATCATAAATTTCAACTATTTTTATTATAGGTTTTAAAACCTTTAAAATTTTATAAGAATCTTTATCTAAAAAGCAATTATAAACTAAATGAACTTTTTTTTCCTTGAAAATTTCAACTAAAGCTAAAGCCGCCATTTCATTATGTCCTACATCAATAAAAATATTTTGACTTATTTGCTCACACCTTCCTTTTAAATCAAGTTTTGGTAGATTTTTGATACTTTGAATTAATTCTTTTTCATTTTTAGCACAAATTTTAGAAAAAGCTTCTAAAGCTAAAAAAAGATTATCTTTTAAAAAAGTTGCAAAATTATATTTTTGAATATATTCTTGTACATAAGGATAAATAAAATTATTTTTTTCTAGCAAACTGATACTTAAACTAGCTCGTTTTAAATTTGCTATTTTTTGAGCCAAATTTAATACTTTTGCTTCTTGCTTATGATTAATTAAAGCTTTGGCACTTATGGCTTTTAATTTTGTTCTTGCTATTTCTTCTAAATTTTTACCTAATAAATCTTGATGATCAAATCCTATTTTAGTAAAAATACTAAAATTTATTTCAAAAACACTTGTCGCATCATACTCCCCACCTACTCCGGCTTCTAAAATCACATAATCACAATCTTTAAAAATAAAAAAAGCTAAAAAAGTAGCGTATTCAAAATAACTAAGTTTTTTTACATCTTCCAAAAAAACACTTTCTAGTTTTTCATGCGCTTTTTCTAAAAGTTCATTGCTTGCAATTTTGCCATTTAACCAAAATCTTTCATTAAATTCAAAAATATGTGGACTTGTATAATGACCTACTTTATATCCTTGCTCTAAAAGTAAAAGCGCTAAAAATCTACCCGTACTTCCTTTGCCATTAGTGCCAATAATTTGGATATTTTTAGTTTTTGGAATAAATTTTTTATACTTCTCATACATACTAAACATAAAAAATCTACTAATTTTCTGCACATACATAGTTTTTTGTGAAAGTGTTTGTTGAAATTTCATGCTAAGCTTTTTGGATTAATTCTTTTAAAATATCACCATCTGGAAATTCTTTTTTTTCTATGCAAGAAGATGATAAAATAAGTTTAACTACTTCTTCTTTATAAATGAATTTATAATCATCTATAAGCTTTAAGGCTTTTTCTATAAAAATCTGAGCACTTTCTAAATTTTTACCTGGAAGTATAACCAAATAAGAACTTTCATCTAAAATCCAAATTTCACCCATATCTTTACATAAATCTTTAAGTATCTTTTTAAACTTTCCACTAATTGCCTTAAAACTATCAACACCATAAACATTAATAACATGCTCTATATTATTAATTTTAAAAAAACATAATGCATAATTAACAGCATAAAGCTTATAGTTTTCATCAAGTTTTTTAAGTTCTTGAGCAAGACTCCACTGCTCTCTTTGCTCATCGTCACTTGTAGCTTGAATTTGAGTTTTAATTTGCGCTATTTGCTCGTTTGCATACAAAAGTTTATCTTTTAGTGTATCAAAATTAATTTGAACATTACCATTTTCATCTTTAGTTAAAGCATTAATAAATTTCACATCTTCTTGGCTGTTATCATAAAGCTTTGATACCATTTCATTTAAGCTTTCTAAGTGCTGATTAAAAAAAGAAAGGTTTTTTTGTATATAATATTTATCTGTTGCTTCTTTTTTTTGCAACATTAAATAATACTCATGTGCAAATTCTTTCCTGGCAATTAATTTAGGATTTTCTTTTAAATTTTGTTTAAACTGCTCAAGCTCTTTACTTACTCCAAACAAAGACTCCAAAGAAGCTAGTAAAAGTTCAGCCTGCTTCTCATAAGATCTCTCCTTTAACATAACAATGAGTTTTTCAACTAAAGTGTGAAAATCCAAAAACGCTCGAATATTAAATTCTTCTAATTTTTTTAAAAGCTCATAATCCTCATAAGATTTTTCAAGCTCTCTCCATTTAGCCCTTAAAAGATATATGGTTTCTAAATCCATAGCTTGAGATAATCTGTGTTGAGTAATTTTTGCTAGTTCTTTGATTTTTTTATCTTTGCTAATACTAAGCTGATGCACAATCAAATCAAGCAAAGCATAAACATCTTCATATTTTCTACTTACTTGCCTATTAAGCCTAGAAACTAAAAACATCAAAAACTCATCAATAGTTCGAATGCTTTTTCCTTTTAGCTCTTGCTTATAAATATCATCTAAAAGATTAGTATATTTTTCTATCCTTGCTTTATTAAAACTCATCACTCCCGCTTTTTTAGCACATTCTTCAAATACCTCACTATAATTTTCAGGAGTTGGATGCAACTTACGCTCTTTTAATTTTATCAATGTTTCTTTTGCAATCTCATTGATATGACTTGCCATTTATTTATAACCCCTAATAGCTATGATAGAAACAAATTCATCAAAAGCTTCACTTGATGCATTTTTAATTGCTTCAAATCTAGCTTGATCGCTAATAATAGAATTTGGATTAATATCAAAATTATAACTTCCCTTGGTATTTACAACTTCTTCTTTACCATTTTTATAACGCATAAGAAATTCCAAGTAAAGCTCTGCTTTATAATTAACTACATAACCATTTCTATCATACACCATAGGATGAAATTCTAACTTTTTCATCGTAACTATAATAGAACTATCTGCATTATGTTCATCTGTGACTTTTCTGCCAAGCTTATTAAGCATAGCTTCTCTTAAAATATCTGTTATATAAACACTATTTTCGGGATCTTGTTTACTAATATTGATTTTCAAAAATACATTTTCACCCAAAACCCTACTTGCCATTTGAGATGATGGGATATATCCACAAGATATAATAAAAAAAGCAAAAAAAGATATTAAATATTTTTTCATTTAACCACCAAATTTACCAATTTCTTATCAATATAAATTTCTTTTACAATGGTTTTTCCTTCTAGCCATTTTGCAACATTTTCTTTAGCCAAAGCTAAAATCTCATCTTCTTTAGCTTCTGAATTTATTTCAATCTGTGCTCTTTTTTTACCATTAACACTAATAGCTATATTAAAACTATCTTTTACAAAAACTTCTTCTTTTATTTTTAATACTTTAAAATTTTCACATTTAAACAAATGCTCGCTAAGCTCAAAACAAACATGAGGGATAATAGGCTCTAAAATATTTAAAATAATACAAAAAGCTTCTTTTAAAACTTCTTTATGATTTATAGCATTTAAGGCATTTAAAGCTTCCATACATGCAGCTATTAAGGTATTAAAGGCAAAACTTTCTTCATAAACTTCAAAAGATTTTTTCAAAGCTTCATATACTTTTAATCTAGCATATTTTTCTTCTTTATTTAAACCTTGATGATCAATTTCTTGTAATTTTCCACATTCTAAACTCATAGCCTTTTCATAAAGCCTATTGATAAATTTAAATGCACCCTCTAGCGCACTATCGTTCCATTCAAGTTCCTTAGCAGGTGGTGCAGCAAACAATATAAACAATCTTGCACTATCTGCTCCATATTTTTCTATAATATAATCAGGATCAACTACATTGCCCTTAGATTTACTCATCTTAGCACCATCTTTAGTGACCATTCCTTGAGTTAAAAGTCTATTAAAAGGCTCATCATCTTTTAAATAACCCAAATCTCTAAGTGCTTTTTGGAAAAATCTAGCATAGAGTAAATGCAATATCGCATGTTCAATCCCGCCAATATATTCATCAACATTCATCCAATAATTAACACTTTTTTCATCTACCGCTTTTTCTTGCCATGTTTTATCATCACTTGCAAAACGCGCAAAATACCAAGAACTTTCAAAGAAAGTATCTAAAGTATCGCTTTCTTTTTGTGCTTTTTTACCACATTTTGGACAAATGCACTCTTTCCATATTTCATGCTTATCAAGTGGATTTCCCTCTCCATTTATAATCACATCTTCAGGCAAGGTAATAGGTAAATTTTCTATTTTTTGAGGAACTATGCCACAAGAATTACACTTAATCATTGGTATAGGAGCACCCCAATATCTTTGTCTAGAAACACCCCAATCACGAATTTTAAAATTGGTAACCTTTTTACCAATACCCAAAGATTCAATTTTTAAACTAATTTTTTCTCTAGCATCATTACATTCTAATTGATCAAATTCGCCACTATTAGTTAAAACACCTTCTTTTAAAGTGTAGCATTGTGCGTCATTTTCATCTTTATAAATTACTTTTTTTATAGCTAAATTATAAGTTTTTGCAAACTCATAATCTCTTTCATCATGAGCAGGCACACTCATAACAGCCCCACTACCATAATCACTTAAAACAAAATTAGCTACCCATAAAGGAATTTTTTCTTTACTTAGTGGATGGATTACATGAAGATTTAAAAAATATCCTTCTTTTGGTGCAGCTTGTCTTTGGCGGGGTGTTTGATTTTGTATATTTTGAATTTTTATGATAGTATCTTGATCTAGTAATTTTTTATCAATTAATTCGTTTACTATTTCATGATCAGGTGCTAAAGCAATATAAGACACTCCATAAATAGTCTCAGCTCTTGTTGTAAAAACATTGATCTTTTTTGCACTGATTTTATCATTTTCTTCTATATCAAAATCAAAACTAAGCCCTGTGCTTTTACCTATCCAATTTTCTTGCATAGTTAGAACTTGACTTGGCCATTTTCCTTCTAATTTTTTAAGATCTTGCAATAATTCATCTGCATAAGCAGTGATTTTTACATAATATCCTGGCATTTTTTTTCTAATGACTTCATGTCCACAACGCCAACATTTGCCATCTTCAACTTGCTCATTTGCTAAGACTGTTTTATCATTCTCACACCAATTAACTTCAGCTTCTTTAGTATAAACAAGTCCTTTTTCATACATTTTGATAAAAAATTCTTGCTCAAATTTAGTATATAAAGGATCAGAAGTAGCAAACATTCTTTTTTTAGAAAAGGAAAAGCCCAAAGAAGCAAGTTCATTTTGCATATAATCAATATTTTCATAAGTCCATTTCTTAGGATGAATACCGTGTTTTATCGCAGCATTTTCAGCAGGCATACCAAAACTATCAAAACCTATAGGATGTAAGACATTAAAACCTTTTTTTCTATAATATCTAGCCATAGCATCACCTATGCTATAGTTTCTCACATGTCCCATATGAATTCTACCACTTGGATATGGAAACATAGATAAAATGTATTTTTTTGGTAAAGAAAAATCATCTTTTGGCTCAAAATATTCTTTTTCTTGCCAAATTTTTTGCCATTTTTTTTCTATTTTACCTGCCTCATATGCCATTTTAACTCCTAATTTTCTTCTTGACTTTTTACTGAATCAACTATAACTAAAATCATTGAAAAGATATTAGCTATCAAAGCACCAATTGCTAAAGTATAAACCATAACATTAGCCTCTGGATTAATTTGTATTAAAGCAAAAGCTGGAATTAAATGCAAATCAGCCACTAAAGAACTAGCAAATAATTCAGCTGCTAAGAAATTTCTAACTCCGATTTTCAATAAAGTAGAAATTAAATTCACACAAGCTGCAATAAATAATGCAACTTCATTTTGATCATATAAAAATCCTGCGGTTGTAGTTAAGCTCATTAGAGCAAAAAAGATATAAATAACCTTACCCCAATTCATTTTTACACCGTTCCTTTTTCATACATCGCTCTTAATTTCTCTTTTTCTTGTTTTTTCTTTACTTTTTCTAATTCTTTTTGACGATACTGCGTAACACTAAATTTAAACCATAAAAGTGCTGGACTTGCTACAAATATAGAACTTGCAGTACCTGCCACAATACCCACTATCATAGTTAGAGCAAAACCTTCTATCATAGATCCACCAAAGAAATAAAGCACTACAACAGTGATTAAAGTTAAACCTGTTGTTAAAGTAGTTCTTGATAAAGTTGCAGAAACTGATTCATTAATAATTAAATCAAGTTTTGAATTTTTACTTGTTTTAACACCTTCTCTAATCCTATCAAAAATAATAATCGTATCATTTAAAGAATATCCAAGCACAGTTAAAACAGCCGCCAAAATATCTAAATTTACATCTATTTCAAATAATGCAATAGCGCCTAAAGTAATGACTATATCATGAATTTCACACACAATAGAAGCCATAGCAAAACGCCATTCAAATCTCACTGCCAAATAAATCAAAATAGCAATCAAAGAAATTCCAACCGCCATAAGACCTTTGTTACGCAGTTCATCTCCTACTTTTGGACCTACTACATCCACGCGGCGCACTTCAAATTTACCTGTATCTTTTAACAAATTTGCAATACTTACTCCAATATCACTTCCCAAGCTATCGCTACTTCCTGAAAAGCGAATAATAACTTCATTAGCACTACCAAATTCGGTAACACTAGCTCCTTTTAAATTTTCATTTATAGATAAAGCTTTACGAATTTCAGCCAAGGGTGCTTTTTGCTCATATTGAAGCTGTACCAAAGTTCCACCGGTAAAATCAATACCAAAATTCAAACCCTTAGTAAAAAGGATAAAAATAGAACCAAAAAATAAAATAAAAGACAAAGAGATGGCTGCAAATCTCATTCTCATAAAATCATAAATATGTTTTTGACTAAAAAATTGCATTAAGGTCTCCTATATCCAAACCATAATCTTGTGTTATTGCTTTTTTCCATACGGTTCATAAACATTTCAAACATACCATGAGTTCCAACAATAGAAGTAATCATTGAAACTAAGATTCCAATGCTTAAAGTCACCGCAAAACCTTTTACCGCACCTGTTCCATAAGCATAAAGTACCACTGAAGTAATAAGCGAAGTAATGTTAGAATCTAAAATCGCACTCATTGCATGCTTATAGCCATTTTCAACACTTTGCCTTATGCTAGCACCTTCTCGCAATAACTCCCTAATTCTTTCATTAATAATAACATTAGAATCTACTGCCATACCTACAGTAAGCACAAGTCCTGCCATACCAGGTAAAGTTAAGGTTGCACCAAACATAGCCATTACAGCAATAATCACTAAAATATTTGCCACTAAAGCAATATTAGCAAAAATTCCTGCTATACCATAATACATCACCATAAATGCAATAACTAATATAGAAGCACCTGCTAGGGCTATCATACTCATTTTAATACTATCAGCACCCAAAGATGGTCCAACACTTCTTTTTTCAAGCATTTTAACCGGTGCTAAAAGTGCCCCACTTCTTAAAGCAATGGCCACATCATGAGCTTCTTCAACGGTAAAACTACCACTAATTTGACCACTACCTCCACCTATTCTTTCATTAATTCTTGGAGCTGAATATACTTTATTATCTAAAACTATAGCTAAGCGTTTGCCTACATTATTTCCTGTATAGTCTCCAAATTTTTTAGCACCTTCCGAATTTAAGGTGAAATTAATCACAGGAAGATTATTACTTTGCGCAAAACCCACTTTTGCGTCTGTTAGCATAGAACCATCAAGAATAGGTATAGATTTTACTAGATATTTAATTTGAGGATTTTTTGCATCTTCAAAAATTAAATCTCCATATTCAGCAGCTTGAGCTGGAGTAAGATTATTTACCTGATCCATTCTAACATCATCTACTTCCATTAATTGTAAATGTGCAGCTTTTGCGATAAGCTCTCTAGCTCTAGCCTCATCTGCAGCAGTTTTAATACCTGGAAGTTCGACTAAAATTTTATCCTCACCTGATCTTGCTACATTTGGCTCTGCAAGACCAAATTGATCAAGTCTATTTCTAATAGTTTCTACAGCTTGTAAAATAGCTTGTTCATGAGTTAGTTTGATTTCTTCTTGGGTTAAAGAAAGTGTGTAGTGTAAATTTTCATGTGTGACAGCCAAGCCTTTAATGTCTTTTAATAACAAATCAACCTTAGCTACATCATTTTCATCTAATAAACTAAATTCAATACTAGTATCATTTACTTTGATTTTATCAACAATAATATCTTCTTTATTGATAGAATAGCTAAGAGAAGAGGCTATGGATTTAACCTTTGACTTAACCGCCTCTTCTACTTCTACACCTAATAACATATGCAAACCGCCTTGCAAATCAAGTCCTAGGTTAATCTTAGCACCACTTTGGGTTTGCATAAAAGAAGGTATAGAAAAAACAAGCCCTATAAGAAAAACTACAAAGAAAATAATACTTCTATAAGTAATTTTTCCACTACGCATCAATTTTCTTTGCTATAAAATCTCTAGAAATTTTTACAACTACATTTTCATCATTAAGCTTAACTTTGATAAAATCCTCTTCTGGTTTTACCACCTCGCAAATTATCCCACCATTTGTGATGATTTTATCTCCTTTTTCTAAAGATGAAACCATCAACTTATGGTCTTTTGCTTGTTTTTGTTGTGGTCTAATAACCAAAAAATAAAAAATCGCAAAAAGCACAATGAGAGGCAACAATGAAGTCCAAATATTTCCGTTTTCTGCCATTTCTTCCCCTTTTTTTTAAGTTCATAAATTCTAATTCTACCACTTTTAAAATAATAAAAGCCTTTTTTTCTGCACTTTTATTGTCAAATTTTATTTATTTTTCTTTTTTTGAAAATTTACTTTTCGAATTTATCTCACCGTTTTTAAGCATATATGGTTTAATTTTATTACTAAGAAACAAAAGTAAAGCAGGATATTTTTACACCGGTTTTTTTATAGGAATTTTATGGTTTTGGTGGATAGGTTTATCATCAATTTATTTTAATTTAGCTTATTTAATTCCTTTAGAAATTATCTTAATTGGATTAATTTATGGATTTTTGTTTTTTATATGTTTTTTTCTTAAATATGATTTTTTAAGACTTTGTGGAATTTTTTTACTTTGTTTTATTCATCCTTTTGGCTTTGATTGGCTAAATTGGGGTGTTTTAAGTGTATATGGAATCTTTGATGCAAGTTACCAAGGTATTATAGCTATGTTTTTGATTGCTTATTTTTATTATGAAAAATATATTTCAAGATATTATAAAATAGCAATTATTCTAATCCTTATTCTAATCGGTGCTCAATATAATCAAAAACAATCGCAAACGCTAAATTTAGACTATAAATTAATCCAAACTAATATCTCCCAAGATCAAAAATTCATACAAGAAAATTTACAAACTCATTCTAAAGATATATTTTATCAAATCAACAAGACTATAAAAGAAGGTAAAGAAGCAATTATTTTTCCTGAAACTGCTTTTGCTTTTGCATTAAATAAAGCACCAAGTTATTTACAAGCCTTAAAAGATTTATCAAAACAAATCATCATCATCACAGGTGCTATAAGCACTACACCTAATCATCTATACAATAGTACTTATGTATTTGACAATGGCAACATACAAGTTTTTAACAAACATTATCTTGTACCTTTTGGAGAAGAAATTCCTATATTTAAAAACTTTTTTAAAAAATATCTTTTAAATATTGATGAATTTTCAAAAGGAAAAGAATTAAATCAATACACTCTAAATAATCAGCTCATCACTAATGCTATCTGCTTTGAAGCTACAAAAGAAAAACTTTACAAACACTCAAAAATCATCATCGCTATTTCAAACAATGCTTGGTTTAATTTTTCAAGTGAGTATAAATTACAAAATTTTCTAATGCGTTTTTATGCAAATAATTATAATGTAAGCATATATCATGCAGTTAATGGAAAAGAAAATGCGGTAATTAAGCCAAAAGAGATATTGATTTTAAAGATAAAAGAAAAACTTTTAAAGCAAAATGAAGCTTAAAAGCTTCATTTTATAATGCCTTAAATTCATCAAGTGCGTCTAATTTTTCCCAAGGATAATCAGCTTGACCCACTTGACCACGAGCAGCTACATCAGCATACATGAAAGTATCTTTACTTGGTTTATCAAGATTGAATTTATTTTTAATCCAATTTGGAGTTAATGGGAAAGTTTTCATCACAAAATCACTTAAAATATCATCATTTAATCTTGTATTTGTTCCCATGCAATCCACACTTACAGAAGTTGGTTTAGCCACACCTATAGCATAAGAAAGTTGTACTATACATTTTTTAGCAAGCCCTGCTGCTACAATATTTTTAGCAAGCCATCTTGCAGCATAAAGTCCGCTTCTATCAACCTTAGTATAGTCTTTAGAAGATTGTGCACCACCTCCTATTGGAGCATAGCCACCAAAGCTATCTACTATAAGCTTTCTTCCTGTTAAACCACTATCATGTAATGAGCTGTGATTTACATATTTTCCCGTTGGGTTGATTAAAATTCTTGTTTTTTCTGGGCAAAAAAGCTCTTTTGGTAAATTTGAATCCAAAATCAAATCCATCACCAAAGCTCTTAAATCTTCTATTTTCATACTTTCAACACAAGGAGCTGAAACTACAATAGTATGGATACTTTGAGGTTTGCAATTTTCAAAATTTTCTTTATTTGCATAATCAATTGTAACTTGAGTTTTAATATCTACTCCAAGTTTATCAGGATTGTTTTTTGCAAACTCATATACTTTATCACAAAGCATTCTAGCATAAGAAATAGCTGCTGGCATATATTCTTTTGCTTCATTGCTTGCAAAACCAAACATTATACCTTGATCACCTGCTCCAATCTCTCCATCTTCTTGATCAACACCTTGATTGATATCAGGACTTTGCTCATTTAAAAATACCATTACATCTAAATCATCAGGGTGCAAACATTGTTTTTTGCTAAAATGCGGATTTCCATTGTAACCAATATCTGCTAGAGCTTTTTTTACAATATTTTCATAATCTTGTTTTTCTAGTTTATATTTTGATTTAATCTCACCACCAATTACTACTTTATTTCCTGCTACAAAAACCTCACTAGCAACCCTTGAGTCTTTATCATGAGTTAAAAAGGCATCAACTATAGAATCAGCTATAATATCAGCACATTTATCAGGATGTCCTGCACTAACAACTTCAGAAGTAAATAAATACATATTTTATATTCCTTGCATCATCTTTTTCGTTAAATTAAAAATTTTCTAAAATATAATAACATAAGCTAACTTAAAAATCAAAAAGCTTATTTAAGCTTTACTTTGCTAGAATAAATTTAAATTTATCACTACAAAAAAAGGTAAGAAATGAGTTTATTTTCTTATGCAATCAAACGCTATAAAGATGGAAATCTTATTTTACAAATTTGCATAGGTATTGTTTTAGGAATTTTAGTAGGTATTTTTTCTAAAGATTTAGCTATTTTTGCAAATATTTTTGGTGCTTTATTTACAGGTGCATTAAAAGCTATAGCGCCAATTTTAGTTTTTATTTTAATTTTAACAACCATTTGCACAAAAGAATTTAATCATGGAAGTGAGAAAATAAAACACATTATTTTCTTGTATATTTTTGGAACCTTTTTAGCTTCTTTAAGCGCAGTTAGTATAAGTTTTATCTTTCCTGTAGAATTAGTATTAACCGATATTGAAAAAGCTTCCACTACAAGCCCTGCGCATATAGGCGAAGTATTTAAAACCTTACTTTTTCAAGTAGTAGACAATCCGATCCATGCCTTATCTTCAGGAAATTATTTAAGCATATTAGCTTGGGCTATTGGTGGAGGTTTTGCTCTAAGACATTGCTCTAATGATGCAAAACAACTTTTTACTGATATAAACGAGGGTGTATTAAAAATCGTTAAATTTATAGTCAAGCTTGCTCCTTTTGGAATTTTTGGACTTGTGGCTAATTCAGTTGCTCAAACAGGAGCAGCAGGACTTTTTAGTTATATTAAATTATTAATAATTTTAGTTTTGACTATGTTTTTTGTAGCTTTTGTGATTAATGCTTTAATTGTCTTTGCTTATACAAAGAAAAATCCTTATCCTTTGATTTTTATTTGTTTAAAACATAGTGCTGTTTTTGCATTTTTTACAAGAAGTTCTGCAGCAAATATTCCTGTAAATATGGCACTTTGCTCCAAATTAAATATCAATAATAACCTATATAGCATTTCTATTCCACTAGGTGCTACGATTAATATGGCAGGAGCAGCTGTAACTATTGCTATATTAAGTCTTGCAGCAGCTCACACAGTAGGTATTGAAATAAATTTTTTACAAGCTATACTTTTGAGTGTTTTAGCTGCATTTGCAGCTTGTGGAGCTAGCGGGGTTGCTGGGGGTTCACTCTTACTTATACCACTTGCTTGCTCTTTGTTTAATATTGATTATGACATAGCTATGCAAGTAGTTGCGGTTGGTTTTATCATAGGGGTTATCCAAGATAGTGTTGAAACTGCATTAAATAGCTCAACAGATGTTTTATTTAGTGCTATTTGTTCAGATAATGAGCTTAATTTAAAAATTTAAGGAGGACTTATGAGGCATTTAATTACTACAAAAGATTTTAACAATGATGAAATCTTGGCTTTATTTAAAGAAGCAAAAGAATTTTTGGATGAAAAACCGCGTACATTTTTAGAAGGAAAAAGTGTTACAACAATTTTCTTTGAAAATTCAACACGCACTCAATCAAGCTTTGAAACAGCCGCAAGAAGACTAGGTGCTAAAGTTTTAAAATTAGATGTTTCAAGAAGTAGTTCAAGCAAAGGTGAAACACTTTTTGATACTGCTGCGAATTTAGATGCAATGGCACCAAGTGCTATTGTAGTTAGACACAAAAACTCAGGTGTACCTCATACTTTAGCAAATTATACTCATTGTCCTATAGTTAATGGAGGTGATGGTAAACACGCTCATCCTACCCAAGCTTTACTTGATCTTTTTACTATAATGGAGCATTTTGATTATAATGTCAAAGATAAAAAAATAGCCATAGTAGGAGATATTAAAAACTCACGCGTTGCTGCTTCAAATTTAGAATTATTACCTCGTTTTGGTATAGACATTACCCTAGTAGCCCCACCTCATTTTATGCCAAATTATCCTATTAAAAAAACAAATAAACTAAAAGAAGTTATTGATGATGTAGATATTATCATGAGTCTTAGAACACAAACTGAAAGACACAATATTCCAACCTATGCATCGCTTAAAGATTATGCAAATGATTTTTGTATTAGCAAAGATTTAATAAAAGATAAAAATCTCATTATCTTACATCCTGGTCCTGTACATAGAAATATCGATATTAGTGATGAAGTAATGGCTGATAAAAGATGTAAGGTTTTAACTCAAGTTAAAAATGGTGTTGCCATTAGAATGGCTGTATTAAAAAAACTCATTTTAGAAAGCTAAAATCATGCAAAATTGGAACTTAAGTATATTATTTAAAGATGAGCAAGAATTAGATCTTTTTTTACAAAAAACCCAAGATGAAGCTTGTGAATTTAAAAAACAATATGAAAATAATCTTCATAGTTTAAGCAATGAGCAATTCTTGCAAGCTTTAAAAAACTATGAAGAATTAATCTTAAAACTTTCTCACATACTAACTTATGTGTATTTAAATTTTGCTCAAGATACTACCAAAGGTGCCTTTTATGCAAAATATGAAAATTTAAGTAAAAAAATAGAAGAAAATCTTTTATTTTTTGAACTTGAATTTTGCGAATTAAAAGAAGAAAAAAGCAAAACTTTCATCACATTTTGCAAAGATTATGAGTTTTATTTAAATAATCTTATCAAACACAAAAAACACAATCTTTCTAAAAAAGAAGAAAGAGTTATCCTAACTCTATCAAGTACAGGTTCAAATGCATTTGCAAGATTATTTGATGAAACCTTTAGTGCTTTAAAATTTAATTTTGAAGGACAAAAATTAAGTGAGGAAGAAATTCTAAGCAAGCTTTATGATAAAGATAGAAGCATTAGAAAAAAAGCTTCAAAATGCTTTAGTAAAACCTTAAAAAAACAAAACAAGCTTTTAGTATATATTTTTAATATGATTAAAAGTGAACTTGCTAGCATTTGTGAGTTAAGAGCCTATGAAAGTCCTGAAACTCCAAGACACATAAGAAATCAAATTTCTAAAAAAAGTGTTGATGCACTTATTAGCGCTAGCGAGAATAGCTTTGATATTGTTTCTAAATTTTATAATGCAAAGAAAAAAATTCTAGGGTATAAAAAGCTAAAAGATTATGATCGTTATGCGCCTATTGGAAAAGAAATGCAAGTTGATTTTAATCAAGGAAAGGATATCGTTTTAAAAGCCTTTGAAAAATTTTCTAAAGATTTTTATATGATAGCAAAAGAAGCTTTTGAGAATAATTGGATCGATGTTTATCCTAAAGAATTTAAACAAAGTGGAGCATTTTCTCACTCAAGCACGCCGCTAAGCCATCCTTTCATACTTTTAAACTATACCAACCAAAGACGCGATCTTTTTACCCTAGCTCATGAGCTAGGCCACACTATACATCAAAAACTTTCTTATAAAGTAAGTTTTTTAAATCAAGATACACCTCTAACTACAGCAGAAACTGCTTCAGTGTTTGCAGAAATGTTGATTTTTGATTACATTAAAGAAAATTTAGACAAAGAGGAGCTTTTATCTTTATATGCAGCAAAAATCGAAGATATTTTTGCTACTCTTTATAGACAGATTAATTTTACTACTTTTGAACGCAGATTTCATGCTAAAAAAGAAGAACTAAGCGCTCAAGAACTAAGTGAAATTTGGCTTGAAGAATCAAGAAAAATGTTTCAAGATAGTGTAGTTTTAACCAAAAACTATGGCCTTTGGTATTCTTATATACCACATTTTATACACTCTCCATTTTACTGCTATGCTTATGCTTATGCACAACTTTTAGTTTTAGCACTCTATGGTCTATATAAAAGTGGTAAATGCTCTAATTTTACCTCAATTTATATTGAGTTTTTAAGTAGTGGGGGAAGTAAAAGTCCAAAAGAACTTGTAGCTATGTTTGGCTTTGATATAGAAAGTGATGAATTTTGGAATATAGGCTTAGAGCAAGTTAGAATACTAGTAGATGAATTTTTAAGGCTAAGTAATGATTGATAAAATTTTAAATAATAAAAATTTTATAACTTTAATGCAAAAAAGCATTTATGAATGTTTGCAAATTTTAATCCAAGAAGATATTGAGTTTAATATCATTGTAAATACTAAATTTGTTACACTCGAACCTCCTTTACCACCAGAATTAGATGTAGTAAGTAAAAATCCTTATTGTCTTTTTGCACTTGGTGGTTATACTTTTAAATCCATAGTTTTAACAAATGAGCATATAGAATTTCACGCAGGTTTTGGACCTGATGATTTTGCAACCTTTGTAAAAGTGGATTTAGGTGCAATTACTCAAATTCAAGTTGAAGATAATATCATTTTTGTCAATTTTTCAAACTATTTTAAAAAGCAAAATGATCAAAAGTTAAAAGAAAAATCTATGAATGCTTTTTTAAATAATCCTAACAATAAAGATTTATTTAAAAAATGAGTTTTTTTGAAGGTTTAAATGATAGCCAGAAAGAAGCTATCATGCATATTGATGGAGCTATGCTGATACTAGCAGGCGCAGGTAGTGGAAAGACTAAAACCATTACCACTAGACTTGCTTATTTAATCGATCATGTAGGTATTCCTGCGCAAAATACCCTCACACTAACCTTTACAAACAAAGCTGCTAATGTAATGAAAACAAGAGCCTTAGCACTTTTACAAGATCAAAATTTACATAATCCCCTTTTATGTACTTTTCATAAATTTGGTTTGTTATTTTTAAGACTTTATAGCGAAAGAATTAATAGAGCAAATAATTTTGTCATTATTGATACAGATGATAAAAAGAAAATACTAAAAGATTTAGCTAGCGAAAATTTGCAAAGCTCTTTAGCAAGCATAGGTGCTTATATTTCAAATTTTAAAAATCAAAGCAAAAGCGCTCAAGAAATACGCAAAGAATTAGAATTTTTAAAAGATGAAAAAAACAAAAATTACGAAGAAATCATTCATTTATATGAGCAATATGAGCATTTTTTAATCCAAAATAATTTCATGGATTTTGATGATTTACTCATGCTAACTAATAAAATTTTAGAAGATGAACAATTTGCACAAGAGCAAAGTCAAAAATATACTTATATAACAGTAGATGAGTATCAAGATACTAATGCCTTGCAATATCAAATTCTAAAAAAACTTTGCGTGTCTCATGAAAACATTTGCGTGGTGGGTGATGATGATCAAAGTATTTATGGTTGGCGTGGAGCTAAAATAGAAAATATCTTAAATTTCAAAGAACAATTTAACAATGTAAAATTAGTAAAACTAGAGCAAAATTATCGCTCAACTAGCGCTATTTTGCAAGCTGCAAATGAGCTTATAGAGCATAATAGAAAAAGACTAGGAAAAACTTTGATTTGTACTAAAGATGAGGGCGAAGAAATTACAATTTTACAAAATGATGATGAAAAAATTGAAAGTTTTAAGGTTGCAAGAGAAGTTTCAAAACTTTTAAACTCAGGGATTAATCCTAGTGAAATAGCCATACTTTATAGAGTAAATGCCCTATCTCGTGCTCTTGAAGAAGCTTTTAGCAAAGAAAAAATTCCTTTTAAATTGCTAAGTGGAATTCGTTTTTATGAAAGAGCTGAAATTAAAGATATTATTTCTTATTTAAGATTGCTTTCAAATTTAAATGATGATTATTCTTTTAAACGCATTATCAACCGCCCTAAAAGAAACTTTGGTAATGCAAGTTTAGAAAAGCTAGAAAATTATGCCAAAGAAAATCATTTGTCTTTATTTGAAAGCCTATGTGCTTTGCAAGGAAGTGGTTTTTTTAGTAAAAAAACGGACAAAGAATTAGAAAAATTCATACTAAGCATACACAAAATCAAAGAAAAAGATGATTTGCTTGCAATGATTTTAGCCTTAGAAGAAGAATTTAAAATCAAAGAATTTTACAAAGATAATCCAGAGGGCGAAGATAAACTTTTAAATATAGATGAACTTTATGCTAATTTAAAAGATAAAATTACTCATGGAAATTATAATGGCTTAGATGATATTTTAAATGAAATTTCTTTACTTAATGAGCAAGATGGACTTGATAAAGAAAGTATTTGTATTATGAGTATTCATGCAAGCAAAGGACTTGAGTTTGATTATGTTTTTATCATAGGTTTAGAAGAAGGATTTTTCCCACTCACTAGCGAATCAAGCAATATAGAAGAAGAAAGAAGACTTGCCTATGTAGCAATCACTAGAGCCAAGAAAAAACTTTATTTAAGTTATGCTAATTCTAGATTTTATAAGGGAAGTCGCACAAGATTAGAAAAAAGTAGATTTTTTGGTGAGAGTAATGTAATCAAAAAAGAATTAACACTAGATCATCAAAAAAATTGCTACAAAAAAGGCGATTTAATCAAACATAAAATTTTTGGCATAGGCAGAGTCACTGGGGTAAGTAAAATAGGTGCTGAAGAAAAACTCACGATTAATTTTGGAGGCATAGAAAGAATGATAATGTCAAGTTTTGTGGAAAAAGTGATATGAATAAACTTTTTGTAGCTTACAAACCAAGTGGTATGAGTTCTAATACTTTTTTAGGCAAACTCAAGAAAAAATATAAAAATAAAAAAGCAGGTTTTTCAGGAACACTTGATCCTTTTGCAAAAGGTGTTTTACTCATAGCCTTTGATCAATACACAAAACTTTTTCGTTTTTTTGATAAAAATCCAAAAGTTTATAAAGCAACACTTTGGCTAGGCGTGCATTCACTAAGCCTTGATAATCAAAATATCAAAGAAATCAATCTTATAAATGCTTTTGATGAGCAAATTTTAGAACAAATTAAAAATGAACTTTTAGGTAAAATCACCTACACCCCACCCGCATTTTGTGCAAAAAAAATAGATGGAGTGCGCTCTTATGAGCTTGCAAAAAGAGGTTTTGAAGTCAATTTAAAATCCTGCGTTATGGAAATTTTTTATACTAAAATTTTACACTATAACCACCCCTTTTTAACCATAGAAATAGCAGTTAGTGAGGGTTCTTATATACGCTCTTATTGTGAATTATTTGCTAGAAAACTTGGTATTAAAGCCACATTAAGCTCATTAGAGCGTTTAAGCGAGGGAAGGTTTTTTTATGAGAATGAAAAAGAGTTAAATCCTTTAGCTTATTTAAATCTTAGAAAAAATACGATAAAATACCCCCAAAAATTACACAATGGACAAAAAATATTTTTGGACGATTTGGAAATTCAAGAAGAAGGTAGCTATATTTTAGAAGAAAAAGATTTTTTTTCTATCATTTCTATCCAAGATAATCAAGTGCAATATTATTTAAATAAGGTATTAAAATGTTAATTTTATCAAGAAAAGAAAATGAAAGTATAAAAATCGGAGATGATATAGAAATCAAAGTAGTTCAAACAGGCAAAGGCTATGCTAAAATAGGCATCGAAGCTCCAAAGTCTTTAATGATACTACGCAAAGAGCTTATCGAGCAAGTAAAAAGTGAAAATTTACATGCAATTAGCGATGAAACGATAAAACTTGACGATCTGAGTAAAAAGCTTAAAAAATGAAAGCTTACGCAAAAGCTAATATTTTTTTAAAAATCATAGGAATTGATTTAAGATCTTATCATTTATTACAATCACGCTTTGTTTTATTAAAAGATATTTTTGATGAGTTAAGCTTTAGCGATGAAAAAACCAAAGAAGGGTTTGAAATCACTGGAAATTTTACCCAAGATACCATCATACACAAAGCTTATAAAGAATTAGAAAATTTAGGATTTTCTAATGAATTAAATGAATTTTTTAAAGACAAAAGTTTAAAGCTTACCAAAAACATTCCTATAGGTGGAGGTCTTGGAGGAAGTAGCACTGATGCGGTTGTATTTTTATTAATGATCAACGAAACTTTAAATTTAAAACTCAATCAACAACAACTTAAACAAATCTGCCAAAAACTTGGCTCTGATTTAATCTTTTTTTTAAGCGGATATGATAGTGCAAATGTTAGCGGGTGTGGCGAGATTGTAGAATATTTTGAAGATGATTTTGCCCAACTTGATTTTACTTTTCCAGTTATTGAATGCTCAAGTGCAAAAGTATATAAAGCATTTGATGAAAGTTCATATGATTTAACAGCGAATTTAAATTTAGCCAAAACACTTAAAACACTTAAAACAAGTGAAATTTTAGAGTATAAAAATACTGATTTAAACGACTTATTTGCTCCTTGTGTAAAAATTTATCCTAAAATGCAAACTTTTCTTAATGAGGCTTATTTTTTAAGTGGAAGTGGAAGTGGAGTTTTTAAGGCTAAATGATGAAAAAAACTATAGTAAAAAACAAAAAAGCTTTTTTTGATTATGAAATTTTGGAAAAATTTGAAGCAGGTATTGTTTTAAAAGGTTCTGAAGTAGTGGCATTAAGAGCTAGTAGAGCAAATTTGAAAGATTCTTTTGTGCGTATTATCAAAGGTGAAATTTTCTTACTTAATGCTCATATTTCTCATCTTAGCACTACACATTCTTTTTATAAGCATGATGAAAAAGGTGCGCGAAAACTTTTAATGCATAAAAAGCAAATCGATAGGCTTTTTGGTAAAATTAGTACCCAAGGCTTTACTATAGTGCCATTAGAACTTTATTTTAATGAAAAAAATAAAGCAAAAGTCTTAATAGCCTTAGCCAAAGGAAAAAACTTACACGATAAAAGAGAAAGCTTAAAGAAAAAACAAGCAGATCTTGAAGCAAGAGCTGCTATGAAAAATCATTATTAAAAAAGGATTTTGATGAAAAAATTTACTTATTTGTTTTTTACATTTGCTTTTGCATTTTTAATAAGTGCTTGCTCAAGTGAAGAAAAAATCGAAAATGAATTTGCATTTGCTGAGTATAAAATGGGTGATGAAATTCTTTTAAAAAGTGTCAATGGTGGCGAGAAAACCCTAGTAAGAACACAAAATGGTTTTGTAGTAAAAGGTGAAGAGAGTAAAATTTTAATGTTTGATTTTTTTGGAACCTTTTGCACACCTTGTCAAGAAGAAGCCACTCATCTAACAAGTTTGTGGCAAAAAAATGCTGACAATTTTATCATCATAGGACTAAGTCATTTTGAAAATGTTAGCGATCAAGCTGTAAAAGATTTTGCCATTAAATATGGGGCGTATTATTTCTTAAGCAATTCTAAAGAAAATGATAGAATTGTTGCACAAGCATTAAAAGATATCAACTATCAAAGCATGGAACAACTTCCTTTTAAAGTAGTTTTAAAAGATGGAAATTATCAAGATCTAACAGATTTTTGGAATAAAGACTCAAAAAGTTATGTGAAATATTATCTTGGAAAAGTTTCTACTGAGATTATGCAAGAAGATATTACTAGGATATTAAATGAGTCTAAAAAATGAAATTTTAGAACAACAAAAACTAGCAGAACCTAAAATGTTTAAGGTTTTGCTTTTAAATGATGATATTACCACCATGGATTTTGTAATTGAAATTTTAATGAATATTTTTCATCATGATTTTGAAAAAGCAAGTGCAATTATGCTTGAAATCCATCATCAAGGAAGCGGAGTTTGTGGCATATACACAGAAGAAATTGCACTTAGCAAAAAACAGCAAGTTGACATGGCAGCGAAAAATAAGGATTTTCCACTCCAAACAAGGATAGAAGAACAATGAAATATAAAGAATTGATTGACTCATTTATACCAAATGCAAGACATTTAAGCTTTATCAATCATCATGAATTTATCACTTGTGAGCATTTGCTTTTTGCTTTAGTTAAGCTTAGCAATGATTTTAAAAATCTACTTGAAGAAATCGGAGATGGTGATTTACAAGGCTTTGAAAATGAATTAAAAAATTATCTAGCTAAAAATAATGAAATTTTAAAAAAAGAAATAGAACCTATTTTTTCTGTGATCTTGGAAAATATATTACACAAGCTAAATGCAAAAAATCAAACAAGTGTGATTGATTTTATCATTGCACTTTGCAAAGAAGAAAAAGCTTATTCTTATAATATCTTAAAAAAACACCTAATAGAAGAAGAAAAAATAAAAGAATTGTTACAAAATGCTGAATTTGAAAATTTAAAAACCCATACCATAGAGCTAGTTGAGCTTGCAAAAAAAGGCAAAATAGATCCTGTTATAGGTAGGAAATTTGAACTTGAAAGAATGATGCAAATTCTAAGCCGTCGTAAGAAAAATAATCCTATTTTAGTTGGTGAACCAGGTGTTGGTAAAAGTGCCATTATAGATGGGTTAGCGCTAGCTATAGCTAAAGAAAAAGTACCAAAACATTTAAAAAACTCAAAAATTTATAGCCTTGATATGACAAGCTTGCTTTCGGGGACAAAATATAGGGGTGATTTTGAAAAAAGGTTAAAAGATATCATTAAAGAATTAGAAAATATCCCTAATGCTATTTTATTTATAGATGAAATTCACACCATAGTAGGAACCGGCGCAAGCAATGAAAGTCATGCAGATATGTCAAATTTATTAAAACCTGCATTAAGTAATGGCAACATCAAATGCATAGGTGCAACTACTTTCATAGAATACAAAAATACCTTTGATAAAAACAAAGCTCTAAGTAGAAGATTTGCAAAAATTGATATAGATGAGCCAAGCGAAGAAGAGTGTTTTTTGATCTTGCAAGGCTTAAAAAGCAAATATGAAAATTTTCACAAAATCAAAATCAGTGATGAAATTTTACAAACAAGTATAAAACTAGCAAAACAATTTTTACATGATAAATTTTTACCCGATAGTGCAATTGATTTAATTGATGAACTTGGCGCAAGCTTTGCTTTAGAAGATAAAAAAAGTAAAAAAATAGTAAAAATAAAAGATTTAGAAAATACTTTAGCAAGAATGACACATTCTCATAAAATTTATGAAAGTGATCAAGGTAAAATCTTAAAAAATTTAGAGCAAAACTTAAAGCAAAATATTTTTGGACAAGATGAAGCCATTAAAGCTTTGTGTTCTATTTTAAAACAAAGCTATGCGGGGTTAAAAGGCAAAAATACCCCAAAAGGCGTGTTTTTATTTACCGGTTCAAGTGGAGTTGGTAAAACCGAACTTGCAAAAAATTTAGCACAAATTTTAAACCTTAATCTTGAAAGATTTGACATGAGTGAATACTCGCAAAAACATGATGTGAGCAAACTCATAGGAACTTCAGCAGGTTATGTGGGCTATGAAGATGGCGGCTTGCTTAGTAACAGCATTAGAAAAAATCCATTTAGCGTAGTCTTATTTGATGAGATAGAAAAAGCTCATCCTGATTTAACTAATACCTTTTTACAAATTTTTGATAATGCAAGTTTAACAGATAATAGTGGATTAAAAGCTGATTTTAAAAATACTATTATCATTATGACTTCAAATTTAGGTCTCAAAGAAAGTAATGAACTTGGTTTTTTAAGCAGTGATAAAGAAAAAAGTAATAAAGCCATAAAAGATTTCTTCGCACCTGAATTTATCAACCGTATAGATAAAATCATTCATTTTAATGACTTAAGTCAAGAAATTTTAGAACAAATCGTTCAAAAAGAACTAGATTTAATGGCAAAAAATTTAAACAACATCACCATGGAAGCTGATAAAAAAGTAAAAGAATTTCTTGCTAAAAAAACTAATAATAAAGAATTTGGAGTCAGATTATTAAAACGCATTATTGCCGAAGAATTAGGCGAGAGATTAAGTGATGAAATTTTATTTGGAAAATTAAAAAATGGTGGTAAATTAAAACTCAAACTTTCCAAAAATGAAAAAATTGAATTTGTATTCTAAACTTTTAAAAAGCCCTGATGATGCGCCTGTTTTTATTAGTGAAAAACTAGAAGTAAATTTTATACCTCATGCTTATAGCTTAGGACTTTTTCCATGGACTAGCAATCCTGTTACTTGGTGGTGTCCTTCTCCTAGAATGGTACTTTTACCTGATGAAGTGCGCATACAAAAAAGCATAAAAAAAGCTTTAAGAACTTATGAAATAAGACTTAATTTTGATTTTAACTCGCTTATCAAACATTGCGCAAAAAGAAAAAAAACTTGGATAAGTCAAGAATTTATACAAGTTTATACAAATCTTTTTGAGCAAAATTTAGCTCATAGTGTTGAAGTTTATGAAAATGATGTTTTAATCGGCGGTTTATACGGACTTATAATAGGTAAAATATTTTTTGGTGAAAGTATGATAAGTCTTAAAAAAGATGCCTCAAAAGTAGCCCTAATAAGACTTTGTGAGCTTTTAAAACCATATGATTTTTTAATAGATTGTCAAGTGCCTAATGAGCATTTAAAATTTATGGGTGCTAAAGAAATGACAAAAAAAGATTTTTTGAAAACACTAGAAAAAAAAGTTTCACTTGAAAGTGGCTTTAAAAATTTCAAAAATTTACTATAAAAAGATATACTTATACATAAATAAAATTGCATAAATATTTTGGAATGATTTTTGCTTTTAGTCTATAAAAGCTTTATTTTAAAGGAAAAATTATGATAAGCCCTTTTAAGTCAAAAGAACTTATTGTTGATGCTTTAGCAGGAAGAAACCTAAGAAGTCAAATGATTAATTCTAACCTTGCAAATGTTGATACTCCTTTTTATAAAGCAAGAGATATAGAATTTGAAACTGCTTTAGTTGATAGAGCAAATGAAATTTTCAAAAAAAAAGATACTAAAGAGCTTGAATTAGCAAGCACAAATACAAATCATCAAAAACCTTGGAAATTTCCAGACCCTAATAAATCAACTATTTATTTAAGAGATGGGCATTTGGCAAGAAATGATGCAAATACGGTAGATCTTGATGTAGAAACTACTGAAATGAGCAAAAATACTATGATGATTTCTGCTTTAGATGGTGTTTTAAGAAGACAAAGTAATATTTTTTCAACCATCATAGAAACAAGCTCTAAATTAGGCTAGGAGAAAAATAATGGCTTATTTAAGTGATTTTGATATTAGTGGATATGGACTTAGTGCTCAACGCTTTAGAATGAATGTAATTAGCTCAAATATAGCTAATGCTAATACTACTAGAACAGCAGAAGGTGGTCCATATAGAAGAAGAGAAGTGATTTTTAAAGCAACTGACTTTAACGAATTGCTAAACAAGCAAATAGCTAAAGATAATAATTTTTTAGAATATGAAAATCCTTTAAATGATCCTGCTTCACAAAAAGATGCAAAACCTGCTATAATGAGCGTAGTAGTTGATAAAGTTGTAAGAGATGATAAAGATTTTCGTATGAAATTTGACCCATCTCATCCAGATGCAAATGAACAAGGTTATGTTGCTTATCCAAATATAAATCCTGTTATTGAAATGGCCGATTTAATAGAAGCAACAAGAGCTTATCAAGCTAATGTAAGTGCCTTTACTAGCACCAAAACTATAGCACAAAGTGCGATAGATTTACTAAGAGGTTAATAAATGAACACTATTAATGGTATAAATCAATTTAACAATGTTAATAACAAAAACAACAATAACAACACAAACAACATAGGAGATGAGTTTTCGAGTTTATTAAAAAATTCCATCAACGATCTTAATAAAACTCAAGAAACTGCCGAAGCTGCTATGGTAGACATTGCAACAGGCGAAGTCAAAGACTTACATCAAGCTGCAATTGCGATTAGCAAAGCTGAATCAAGTATGAAATTTATGCTTGAAGTTAGAAATAAGGCTATAAACGCATATAAAGAAATTTCAAGAACCCAAATTTAATATATGCTTTCAAACACCATTAGAAATAGGGTTTCAAAAGTAGCTTTTGCTTTTTGTATGGCTCTGTTTTTTATGGCCTTATTTTTACTTTCTACTTTTTTTCTAACCTCAAAACGCCATATACCAAATACTCAAAAAGAACAATATTTTTCCGCTCTTAGAGGTAATATCATCACAAGCGATAATTTTACCGTAACTTCTAGTAGGCAAATTTATAGAGCTGAAATTGATCTAAGGAGCTTAAATCCCGATAAAAAGGATTTGTTTTTAACTCTTTTTCAAATTTATAGTGGCGCAAGTGATGAACAAATGCAAGATATAAAAAAAAGAATGCTTGCAAAGAAAAAAAGAAGTTATAATTTTATTTTACTCCAAGATATTAACTCAAAAGACGCAAGTTATTTAAAAGAACTAGCTAAAAAACTTTATACTCAAGGTTTTTTTAAATCCTTCACAAATAATAATGGCAGAGTGGAGACAAGAGGGCTTGATATTATAGAACATAAAGAAGATCGTGTATATATGCCAAAAGATTCACTTACTCCAATCATAGGCTACACAAGAACCTATATGGATGAGCAAAGTGAAATTTTTAAAAATGTCGGCATAAAAGGTTTGGAAAAATACTATAATGAATGTTTAAATCCTTTGCAAAATGCTAAAATTCAAGGTTTAAGAGATATAGGTGGTAATATCATCTTGAATTTGCATTCTTATGAACAACGCAAAATAGATGGTTGTAATTTATACTTAAATATTTCCTTAAAACTTCAAAAAGGTTTAGAAAAAGCTATCGATAAAAGAAATGAAGATCTAAAAGCCAATGAAATTATAGTTGCCATCATGGAAAGTAAAAGCGGAAAAATTCTAGCACTTGCTAGCTCAAGAAGATATGATCCGCAAAATCGCGGAAAAGATCTATCTGTGCTCAATGCAAGTGCCATAGAATATGGCTATGAAGCAGGATCTGTTATAAAACCTTTTATATTTACCACTGCATTAATGCTTGATAAAATCAAAGTTGATGAAATCATTGATACTCAAGGTGGACAATACAAACTTGGTCGTTTTACTATACGTGATGATCACAAAAAAAATAAAATGAGCATGGAAGAAGTTATTACCTACTCTTCAAATGTCGGTATGATTAAAATTGCCCAAAGATTAAGTAATCTTGAAATCATCTCAGGGCTTAGAATTTTTCGTTTTGGAGAAAAAAGCGGTATTGATCTTCCTTATGAGCAAAAAGGAGAAATACCAAATCCAAAAAGATTAAGAGAAGTTGAAAAATCTGTATTAAGTTATGGTTATGGCTTGAAAACAACTTTTATACAACTTTTAGCTGCTTATAATGTATTTAACAATGATGGAATTTACATCACCCCGCAAATTGCAAATAAAATTTATCAAGATGGGCGTTTAATAAAACTTGATGATGAAGTTAAAAAAGAAAAAATTCTTTCAAGCAAAGCTGCCAAAGAAATGCAGCAAATTTTAATTAATGTTATAGAAAAAGGAACCGGTAAAAAAGCACGAACTCAAGGTATCATTATAGGTGGAAAAACGGGTACAGCTAGGATTGCTGAAAGAAAAGGCTATACTTCAAATCGCTATAATGCCTCGTTTTTTGGCTTTGCAAATGATGAGAAAAATACCTATACCATTGGAGTTTTGGTAAGACATCCTACCAAAGCTTATAGTTATTATGCCGCACAAAGTGCTTTACCTATGTTTAAAGATACAGTAAATCTTTTGATTAAAGAAAGTTATTTAAAACCCATAGAAAGCAAAAACAATGACATTAAAAAATAAAATTACAATAATAATCTTTTTTATATTGATTTTTTGTTTCGCTTATTTAAAACATTGGGTTTTATTATTTATAACTTTACTTGTGTTTTTAGTTATATTGTATTTACTCAAACTGCAATCAAAAAAGATAATCCACAAACCAAAAACAAAAGAAACTCTTAAATATTTGATACTATCAGATATTCCGCTTAAAAATATAAATACAAGCAATGTTGACAATATTGAAGGAGTGTTTTTAGGATATAAGATCCAACAAGCTCTAAATAACTACAACAAAAAAGCTTAAAATTCATTGCTGGGATGTTTCAAATGTATTATGGATGGAATATGCATTTTTTTGTGAATCTATTTTCAAAATTCCTTTTTCAAAAACTCCAAAATTTAATCAAGATTTAAACAATTGGAATATTGATAGTGTTATAAGCACACAAAGTATGTTTAGTGGATGTATAAATTTCAATCAAAAACTATCAAACTGGAATTTAGAAAATATCCCGAGAGAAAAAAAATATATGTTTTTAATACCGCTATAAAAATTAATATAAAAACTATATTTTTACTTGATTTAAAATAAACTCTATAAACTCATCGCTATCATTAGGACATTTAATAAGCTCATAATCGCTTTTTGCTAAGTGCCTATATTCAACTCCAAGCTCAAAAATCGTTTCAGAGCAATCTATACAAAAAGATACAGGATAAATCAAAGCTTTTTGATCTAAACTTTCTAAAATATCACTTGTATTAGGCTCAAGCCATTTAACTGGGCCTAGTTTTGATTGATATGATAAAATGATTTGGTCAAATTTATTTTTAAGTTTTTCTTTTAAAATATCCACATGCTCTTGCACATGTTTTTCATACAAATCACCTTTTTTAATCACTGAAAGCGGTAAAGAATGCGCAGAAAAAATCAAAATTTTATAATCGTATTCTCTCTTTTTTTCTAAAATATGCTTTATAATCATTTCATTATAAAGTTCATCTTTATAAAAAACATCAATGATTTTTACATTAGCTTGGTTTTGGATATTTCTTAGCTCATTTTCCACTACTTCTAAAGAACTAGTTACAGTGGTTTTAGAATGATGAGGATACAGAGGAAATAAAATAATTTCGTCATTTTGCTTAAAATCATATTTTGAAAAAACCTCATTTGCAAAAGGTGGTACATAAAGACTAATAAAATCAAATTTATATTCTCTAGTTTTAGAATTTAATTTATCACATAAACTTTGTGTGATTTGAGTAAGCGGGGATTTCCCACCCATTTTTTCATAGTTTTGTTTCATAGCTTTTAATCTTGATTTTCTTATCATAAAAGCTACAAATTTTCTTAAAAAAACATTTTTTATCCCTAAAATATAAGGATCATTAAACATATTTTTTAAAAAAACTTCACACTCGTCAAGTTTATTAACCCCGCCCATATTTAAAAAAAAGACATATTTCACTATCAAACACCTTCTAAAATTTCTTGTACTCTCAAAGCATCTTCAATGCTAGCCAAATTTTCGCAAACCCCATTTTGTAAAAACTCAAAAAAAGCCTCATGCTCAGCATATAAAGGAGAATTTTTATATAAATTTGGAATTTTTTGCATATTAATAAAAAGTTCAAAATTTTTAAGATCAAGTTCATAAGTATGTTTTTTACCTAAAAGCGTGATCTTTCTTATAATGCATTGTCCATTCCAACTATCATGGATATTTGCTAAAATATTTTCCAATTTTAAACCTATCATTACCTCATCTTCAAATTTATCATGATGAAAGCTTTTATAAATATTTGCTTTTAAAATTTGTTCTTGACTTAAAAATCTAACTAAGTCAATATCATGCACACTAAGATCACTTAAAACACCCACATCATTTATTCTTTGTGGATAAGGAGAAATTCTTTGTATGTTAATACTTATAATCTCATCTTCTAAAAGTTTTTCTTTTAAAGTTAAAATAGCCGGATTAAATCTCTCACAAAAGCCCACCCCTACCCTGACTTTATTTTCTCTAGCTTTTTGCTCTAAAATTAAAATTTCATCTACATTTAATGCCAAAGGTTTTTCTATCAAAATATTTTTTATTTTAGGAAAAACCTTTAAAGCTATATCTAAATGCGTATGAGTAGGCGTGGCAATGATAACACCATCAAGATTTTGCGCTAAAAAATCATCAAAATTTTTATGAAAAAAGTGTTTAAATTTATCTTTACAAAAAGGATCATAAAGATGAATTTCTTTTACTTTTAAATTACGCTCGAGTTCTCTTAAATGGTTTTTACCCATTTTACCAAGGCCTATAAGCCCTATTTTCATTTAAAAGCCTCAATCACTCTAATTTGGTGTTCTTCTTTTAAAAACGCACTCATAGGTAAGGATAAAATTTCATCACTTAATAGCTCTGTATTTGGCAAATCACCTTTTTTATGAGCAAGATAATCGAAAGCTTCTTGCAAATGAAGCCCCAAAGGATAATGCACCGCAGTAGGTATACCTTGCTCTTGTAATTTTTGCATGAATTTTTCTCTATTCTTTACACGCACGCTATATTGAGCCCAAGCACTCACAAAATCATCTTTTCTTGGCGGTAAAATACAATTTTTTAAATTTTCATCATAAACTTTTGCTATTACTTCTCTTTTTTTAATCTCTTCATCTAAGTATTTTAATTTCACATTTAAAACAGCCGCTTGGATGGTATCAAGCCTTCCATTAATACCGATGTGTTTATGTTTATATCTTTGCACTTGTCCATGATTTAAATAAATTTTTATTTTTTGTGCTAATTCATCATCTTGGGTAAAAATCGCCCCGCCATCTCCATAAGCACCTAAAGGCTTAGACGGAAAAAAGCTTGTACAAGATATATCAGCTATAGCACATGATTTTATACCTTTTTGACTAGCTCCAAAACTTTGCGCACTATCTTCTATCAAAGCAATGTTTTGACTTTTACAAAGTTCTTTTAAAGCAAACATATCAGGCATAAGCCCAAAAATACTCACAGCAATTATAGCTTTAGTTTTAGGCGTGATAGCGCTTTGAACTTTTTCTAAACTAAGATTATAATCTTTAAAATCAATATCTACAAAAACGGGCTTAGCACCGATTAAAGCAACCATTTCAGCTGTGGCTATAAAGGTAAAACTTGGCACTATTACCTCATCATCCCTACCCACACCCAAAGCCATCAAGGCTAAAAATAACGCGCTTGTACCACTTGAACAGCCTATTGCATGTTTAACACTTACATATTTAGCCAAATTGTTTTCAAATTCTTCTAATTTTGTACCACCTATAAAAGAGGTGCTTTGTAAAACTTCACCAATAGCCTCATCGATTTCATTTTTATAAGCATTATATTGAGCATTTAAGTCTATAAAAGGAATTTTCATTGTGTTAACCTTGTAAATTAAAATCGTGATTATAAGATAGTTTTACTTAATTTAAAGTATTTTTGGTATTATTTTAAGCAAAAAAACTAGCTAGGAAAATCTATGGATATAAGAAAAGAATATTTAGAATTTTTTAAGTCAAAAGGACATGAAATCACTCCTTCAAGTCCTTTAGTTCCTGATGATGCGACTTTACTTTTTACTAATGCAGGTATGGTGCCTTTTAAAAGTATATTTACCGGAGAAGTACCACGCCCTAATCCTCCGCGTAAAACAAGTTGTCAAACTTGTATAAGAGCTGGTGGAAAACATAATGATTTAGACAATGTAGGCTATACAGCAAGACATCACACTTTCTTTGAAATGCTTGGGAATTTTAGTTTTGGAGATTATTTTAAAGAGCAAGCTATTGCTTATGCTTGGGAATTTGTAACTGAAGTTTTAAAACTACCTAAAGAAAGATTATATGTAACTGTACATGAGAGCGATGATGAAGCATATGAGCTTTGGCAAAAACATATAGAAAAAGAAAGAATTTATAAATTTGGCGATAAAGATAATTTTTGGCAAATGGGCGATACTGGACCATGCGGGCCTTGTAGTGAAATTTTTTATGATCAAGGTGCTGAGCATTTTAATTCTAGTGAAGATTATATGGGTGGTGATGGAGATAGGTTCTTAGAAATTTGGAACCTCGTTTTCATGCAGTATGAAAGAAGTGCTGATGGCACGCTTACTCCACTGCCAAAACCAAGTATTGATACAGGTATGGGACTTGAAAGAGTTAGTGCTATAAAAGAAGGAAAATTTAGTAATTTTGATAGTTCTTTGTTTATGCCTATTATTGAGAGTATTGCAAAACTTTGCGGTAAAACTTATACTTATGAAAGCGGAGCTAGTTATAGAGTAATTGCTGATCATATAAGATCAAGTGTATTTTTACTTGCTCAAGGAGTTGGGTTTGATAAAGAAGGCAGGGGCTATGTTTTAAGAAGAATTATGCGTCGTGCCTTAAGACATGGATATTTGTTAGGTCTTAAAAGAGCTTTTATGTATGAGCTTGTAGATGTAGTTTGTGAGTTAATGGGTGGGCATTATACTTACTTAAATGAAAAAAAAGAATTTATTAAAGAACAAATCAAACTAGAAGAAGAAAGATTTTTAAGCACTATTGAAAATGGTATAGAAATTTTTAACGAAGAACTTAAAAAAACTAAAGATATTTTTAGTGGTGAAGTAGCTTTTAAACTTTATGATACTTATGGTTTTCCGCTTGATTTAACCCAAGATATGCTAAGAGAAAAAAATCTTAGTATAGATGAGGCTAAATTTAATGAGCTTATGCAAGAACAAAAAGATAGAGCTAAGGCTTCTTGGAAAGGAAGTGGGGATAAAGCGGTTAGCGGGGACTTTAAAGTTTTATTAGAAAAATTTGGCAAAAATGCTTTTAGTGGTTATGAAAATTATGAAGAAGAAACTAAAATCATGGCTATTTTGGATGAAAATTTTAAAATCACAGCCGAAGCTAAGGCAGGAGATATAGCGTGGTTAATGCTTGAAAAAACTCCATTTTACGCAACAAGTGGAGGGCAAAGTGCTGATATAGGTTTTATCAATGAAAATGAGGTTTTAGATACACAAAAATTCTTTGATATTAATCTTAGTCAAGTGAAATTAAAACAAGATCTTAAAACAAACGATGAAGTGTTAGCTTGCATAGATACTAAAAAAAGAGAACAAATCGCAAGACATCATAGTGCGACACATTTATTACACCATGCTTTAAGAGAAATTCTTGGCTCACACATTAGCCAAGCAGGTTCTTTGGTAGAACATAATAAATTAAGATTTGATTTTACTCATCCAAAAGCTCTAAATAAAGAAGAATTAAAGCAAATAGAAGCTTTGGTAAATACTTACATCATGCAAGCAAATGAAGCTAAAATTGAAATTTTAGCTTTAGATGAAGCTAAAAAAAGTGGTGCAATAGCTTTATTTAGTGAAAAATATCAAGAAAAAGTAAGAGTTTTAGCCCTAGGAGCTAGCAAAGAGCTTTGCGGTGGTACTCATGTGAAAAATAGCTCTGAAATAGGAAGTTTTTACATCATCAAAGAAAGTGGTGTTAGTGCTGGGGTTAGAAGGATAGAAGCGGTGGTAAGTAAAGCTGCACTTGATTATGTTAGTGAAAATTTAAAAGAGCTTAATCAAGCCAAAGAAGAGTTAAAAACTCAAGATATTTTAGGCTATGTAGCAAAATTAAAAAATGAAATAGCCAGTTTAAAAAATGAATTAAAAAATTCAAACAAAACAGAATTAAGCTCTAAAGAACTAAATGGTATTCAATATTGTGTGCAAAAAATAGATAATGGTGATATAAAAACTATGATAGATGAGTTTAAAAACAAATTTAGCAAAGCTGTGATTTTACTTTTACAAGAAAAAGAAGGTAAGATTATCATAGCAGCAGGTGTTAAAGACACTTCGTTAAAAGCTGGTGTTTTGGTAAAAGAAATTGCACAAATGCTTGGTGGAAACGGTGGCGGTAGAGATGATTTTGCAACAGCTGGCGGTAAAGATACAAGTAAAATAAAACAAGCACTTGATCATGCTAGAAAAATTATAGAAGAAAGTCTTGCTTAATGCTTTATTTAGCTTCAAGTTCGCCTTCACGCGTTGCTTTATTAAAAGAAGCAAATATCGCTTTTGAGCAAATTATTATCGATTATGATGAGAGTTTAATAAAAAAAGATAATCCAAGCTCTTATGTGCAAAAAATTGTTTTAGAAAAAGAAAGACAATTTTTTACAAAATATCCTGACTTAAAAAATGTTTTATTTGCTGATAGCATAGTTTGTGCTCAAAATATCATTCTAACTAAAGCTAAAAGCGACAATGAGGCTTTTAATATGCTCAATTTGCAAAGTGGCAAAAGCATTAGCGTTTTAAGCGCGATGATTTTAGTTTTAGAAGATAAAAAGATTTTTAATCTTAGCAAGTGTGATTTGATTTTGGATAAATTTGATTTAAAAGATATGCAAGAATACATTGATTCAAAACTTTATCAAGGTAAAGCCGGTGCTGTGATGTGCGAGGGATTTCATAAAAAATACATTAAAAAAATCATAGGCCATCAAAGTACAGCACTAGGGCTTAATATAGAACTTTTGAAAGCATTTTTATGATAAAAATTTTAAAAATATTTCTTTCTTTTTGTATAATGTGTGCGGTTGGAGTTTTTATATTTATTGCATATTTATTTTCTGATTCTGATTTAAATCAATATACCTTTAAAGATTACAAACCGCCTCTTACAACACAAATTTTTGATAAAAATGGAAAATTAGTTGCAAATGTTTTCGAGCAACACCGCTTTTATGCTCCTTATGAAGAACTTCCACCAAGACTTATAGAAGCTTTGGTAGCCATTGAAGATACTAGCTTTTTTGAACATGGCGGGGTTAATATAGATGCAATTTTTAGAGCAGCTATTAAAATCATAAGAAGCGGTGGAAAAACTATGGAAGGAGCTTCCACTCTTACTCAACAATTCATAAAAAATACAGAATTAACTCCTGAGCGTACTTTGAGCAGAAAGCTAAAAGAAGCTTTGCTTGCATATAAGATAGAAAATACTTTAACTAAAGAGCAAATTTTAGAAAGATATTTAAATTTCATCTTCTTTGGACATGGATATTATGGAGTAAAAACTGCTGCGCTTGGGTATTTTAGAAAAAATTTAGATGAGCTTAGTTTGAAAGAGATTGCTATTTTGGTAGGTATGCCAAAGGCTCCAAGTACTTATGATCCTACTAGACATTTAGATCTTTCTTTAGCTAGAGCAAATAGCGTAGTACAAAGAATGTATAATCTTGGTTGGATTTCTAAAGAAGAGTATGAAAACGCCTTAAAAGAAATTCCAAAAGTATATGATGATACTTTAACACAAAATGCAGCCCCTTATGTTACTCAAGAAGTTTTAAAACAACTAAGCGGGATTAAAGACTTAAAAAGTGGTGGCTACAAAATAGAGCTTGCCATTGATCTTGATGTGCAAAATATTGCAAGAGAAGCTTTAAAATTTGGCTATGATGAAATAGTTAAAAGAGATAAAGATGCAAATTTAAGCACACTCAATGGAGCTATGATAGTAGCAAATCATCAAAATGGAGACATTTTAGCCTTAGTTGGCGGGGTAAATTACACAAAAAGTAATTTCAACCGCGCCACTCAAAGCTTAAGACAACCGGGGAGTTCTTTTAAGCCTTTCTTATATCAAATTGCCATTGACATGGGCTATTCTCCTATGAGTAAGGTTGCTGATATTTCAAGAATTTTTGAAAGTACTAAAAAAGATGAGAAAGATTGGAAACCTAAAAATTATGGTGGAAAATTTCTAGGGCTCATAAGTTTAAAAGAAGCGCTAACTGGCTCAAGAAACCTAGCTACCATAAATTTAGCTCTTGCCCTAGGACTTGATGTAATCCACGATAAGCTTCAATTTATGGGCTTTGAAAACATACCAGTTGATTTATCTATAGTTTTGGGTAGCTTTGGAATTTCCATTTATGATTATGCTAAACTTTACACGGTATTTGGAAACTATGGTGTGCAAAAAGACTTATTACTCATTAAAAGAGTCATCGATAAAAATGGTAAAATAGTAGTAGAATTTAATTCCGGAGAAAGAAAAATCAGCGAACCTGAACAAGCCTTTTTAGTCAATGATATGATGCAAAATGTTGTAAAAAAAGGCACTGGGCGTAATGCTAGAGTAGAAGGGATTGAAATAGCTGGAAAAACAGGCACTTCAAATAAAAGCATTGATGCGTGGTTTTGTGGCTTAACTCCTGAAATAGAAGCTATCATTTGGTATGGAAATGATGATAATAAGCCTATGAAACAAATAGAAGGTGGTGCAAGAACTGCCGCTCCAGTTTTTAAAGAATTTTTAACAAAATACTTAGAACTTTATCCTGATAGCGCCAGAAAATTTATCATCCCAAAAGGGGTTTATCAAGGAATTTATGAAAAACAAAGAGAGTACTACACCAATACTTCTCCATTTCCAAAAAACAACCCTGCTCTATCTGAAAATAATGAGGTAATTTTTTAAAAATATTTTTTATAAAATAATAAAAATTATCCTTCTATTTTCCTTTATATGTTTTAATATCACAAAATATATAAAGGATGCTTCATGAATATCACAAACGAACAATTATATAACAAAAGACGCCATTTTTTAAAACTAGGTGCTGGAGCTTTAGTTAGTTCAGCTTTAGTTCAATCTGAATTAATGGCATTAAATTTCTTTCCTGATCCTAACAATGAAAAATTAAATTTAAGTGAAGAAAAAATTGCAACTAATTATGTTAATTTTTATGAATTTTCTACTGATAAAAAAAGAGCTGTTGAGCTTGCAAAAAATTTCAACACAAATGGTTGGAAAATAGAAGTTAGCGGGGAAGTTGAAGAACCTTTGACTTTAACTATGCAAGATTTATTGGCTTTTCCATTAGAAGAGAGAATTTATAGATTTCGCTGCGTTGAAACTTGGTCCATGGTGGTGCCTTGGGTTGGTTTTGAATTGCGTGCTTTAATAGAAAAATGTAAAGTTAAAAGTGAGGCTAAATTTATAAAATTTACCACTCTTTTTGATAAAAATCAATTTGCTGATCAAGCCTCATTTTTTCCAACTCTTGATTATCCTTATGTAGAGGGCTTAAGATTAGATGAGGCTATGCACCCACTAGTACTTATGGCTGTGGGCATGTATAAAAAGCCTTTATTAGGACAAAATGGAGCACCGATTCGCCTTGTAGTTCCATGGAAGTATGGTTTTAAAAGTATAAAATCTATTGTAAAAATAGAATTTACCAAAGAACAACCTAAAAGCACATGGGAGTTAGCAAACCCTAGAGAATATGGATTTTATGCTAATGTTAATCCAAATGTCTCTCACCCAAGATGGTCTCAAGCAAATGAGCGTCCTTTGGGAGATTTTTTCACTAAGCCTACACAGATGTTTAATGGCTATGAAAAAGAAGTAGCGCATTTGTATAAAGATATGGATTTAAAGGTTAATTTTTAATGAGCAAAAAAGTTTATAATATCAGTGGATTTTTAGCTTTTGTTTTAAGTATTGTTTTTAGTGTTTATCAAATCATGCAAGAATTTGATATTGTAAAATCTGTATATTTTTATAGTGGTGTATTTGGCTTAATCTTTTTTGGATTAAGCCTATTTTTTTCACTTTTAAGGTATAAGTACACAAAAGATTACCCTAAATTTTTAGGTTTTTATGCTTTTTTTTGGGCTTTAATCCACTTTTTAAATTATTTTGCTTTTGGAAAAAATTTAGATCTAATACTTTTTTTCAAAGATACTTTTAGTAAAAATTTAGAATTTAGTGGTTTTATAAGCTTTTTCATACTCACACTTATGTTTATAAGCTCATTTAAGCTTTTTAAAAAATTAAGTAAGATAAGAAAATTTGGCTATTTTTGCTTTTTACTAGCATCTTGGCATTATTTTTTATCTGCAAAAATACCGCAAATTCCACATTTTTTAACACTGAGTCTAGCTTTAATTTTTTTGTTTTTTAAATTATGGAATAATTACAAAAAAAGAAGAAATAAATATTTACAAGCTCAATCATTATAAAAACATTTTATATTTTCCACAAACCCTCAACAGAGAGTTTGTGATTTAATCATCGTTTTTAATACTAATATAAACTAATGCTAAAAGCATATAGGTTACTAATCTAGTAGCATCAGGCAAACCATTCCAAGTTTTACTCATCCACATGCCAAACCACTCTGCAGCCACCACTTGAAAACCAAAAAACCATAACAAACAACAACAAGTTAAAGCAATGATTCCAAATTTTTTAGCTTCATGGAAAGTTTTTGCATCTAAATTTCTTGCTTTAAACATATCTAAAGCACCTTTTAAAGCAGTCAGCATAATAAAAGCTTCAAAACAAATAATAAAGATATAGGCAATATGATGGATCGTAGAATTTGTAATAGCCCTATAAATAATAGCATTACCTAAATAATCAGGCTTAGTATCCATACTCATAACATGTTTTACAAACTGAAAATTTGAATTATAATCAGTTATATTACCAAAAACAACAATAGCAGCCAAAGAGGCAACGGTAAGCAAGATAATCATTTTAGAATATCTTATTACACTCATCATAGAAAAACTACAATTGCAATTCATTAAATACTCCTTTTTGTTAAAATTATATTAATATAATATAACAAATATTAAATAAAACTGAAATATCTAACGCAATCTCAAAGAATTGACTACAACCGTTACCGAACTAAAACACATTGCTAAAGCTGCCAAATGCGGACTAAGACTTATAAATGGCACAAGACCTGCCGCAATGGGAATACATAAAGCATTGTAGACAAAAGCCCAAAAAAGATTAAGTTTGATGATATTTTTAGTTCTTTGAGAAAGCTCAAAACAATAAGCTATTAAAGATAAATCATCTTTTATCAAAATCAAATCTCCGCTTTTTTTAGCAAGCTCACTTGCTTTAGAAAAACTTATGCTTGCGCTAGCTAAATTTAAAGCAGGAGCATCATTGATACCATCTCCTATAAAAAGAACTTTTTCTTTTTTGATTCTTTCTTTTATGAAATCAAGTTTTTGCTCAGGTTTTAAATCAGAATAATATTCATCAACATTAAGCTCATTTGCTATTTTAGTAACACTTTTTTTATTATCACCACTTAAAATAATACTTTTTATACCTTTTTGTTTTAAATTTGCTATCAAATTTTTAGCTTCGTTTTTAAGTTCATTTTTTAAACAAACCCCGCCAAGACAAATATTATTTTTTGCAAAATACAAACATATAGGTGCTTGATCTTCAAATTCTTGCAAAAATTGCTTGCTTTTTTGTATATCAACACTATTTTCAAGCATTAATTTTTCATTGCCTATTAAATATTTATCATTATTTTCCTCATAAAGCAAACCACTACCCACTAAAACACTTAATTTTCCTTGTAAATTTAAATTTACATTCAATTCTTTAGTAAAAGCCTTTGCAATAGGATGTGAGCTTAAATTTTCAATTTGCGTGAGTTTTTGAAAATTTTCTTGAGTTAGATCATGCTTATAAACACTTAAATCATCTTGACTTAAAGTGCCTGTTTTATCAAAAATAGCAAGTTTTATACTAGCTAAATTCTCTAATACCGCTGGATTTTTTACTAAGATAAAATTTCTTGCACCATTTGCTAAAGCACTAACTATGGCTATAGGAGTTGCTAAGCCCAAAGCACAAGGACAAGAGATTAAAAGAGTGGCACAAGCATGTAAAAATGCTGCGTTGACTCCTTCTTTAAAATACCAAAAAACAAACACAAAAAGTGATAAAACAATAATACAAGCTACGAAATAAGCTGAAATTTTATTAGCTAAATTTGCTAAAGGTGTTTTGATATTGCCTGCTTTAAAAACAAGATCTTTAATTTGTTCTAATGAGCTTTCAATCGCCTTTTTACTAGCTTTAATCTTTAAGCTTCCATTAATCAACACACTTCCTGCTAGAATTTCATCATTTTGCTTTTTCAAAAGTGGTAAAAATTCTCCTGTTAAAAAACTCACATCAACCTCAGCCTCGCCTGCTATAATTACCCCATCAGCAACAACGCTTTCACCCTCTTTCACTAAAATCACATCATTTTCTTTTACAAAAGCACTAGGTATGCTTTTTATACTTGCATCTTCTAAGATTATATTAGCTTTTTTAATATCTATATTTTTTAATTTATTTTGATATTCTAAGGATTTAAATTTAGCCTTTTCTTCTAAGTATTTACCTAATAAAACAAAGCTTATAATCATCGCTCCGCCACTAAAATACAAATAACCATCTTTACTAAATACCTCAAAATACACAAAAAAAGAATATATAAAAGAAGTAAAAGCGCCTAAAGATATCAAGGTATTCATATCTAAATTTTTATGTTTTAATCCTTTAAGAGCGTGGATAAAAAAACCTTTTCCACAATAAAAAATCGCTATCATAGATAAAAACATTTGAATTAAAGCAGAAACATTTCCTTGAACAAACATTTCAAAATACATCACAATAGAGCTTAAAATTATACTCATAATAAGCTTTGTTTTCATATTTTTAAGCTCTTTAAGTTTAAATTCGTATAAATTTTGCTCTTCTTGTAATATTTCAAAACCCAAAGCCTTAATTTTTTCTTTGATCTTTGCTTCTAAAGATAAATCTTTAAGCAAAAACACTCCACTAGAATTGACATAAGAAACACTTACATCTTCTACCCCATCAATTTTTGCACAAACTTTTTCTATAGCATTAGAGCAATTAACACAGGTCATATTGCCTATTTTTAACTTTAATTCATGCTTCATCTGTCTCAAAACCTAAATCTTGCAATTGTTTTTTAAACTCTTCAACTTGCTCTGCTTTTAAATCAATCTCTATACTTTTATTTTCAACACTTATTTGCATAGCACCAAATTCATCTTCCAATGAAGCTTTGATTAAATTTACACAACTTTGACAATTAATATTTTTAGTTTTTATAATCATTTATTCTCCTTTTTCTCTGTATTCATATTTATGAGTGTGAAAAATTTTATTTTTTATAAATTTAAAACCCATTTTTTCATAAAGCATTTTTGCATTTATATTTTCATCTTCTACGATTAATGAAAGTTTTTTATCATTTTTCAAAGCTTCATTGAAGGCATACTCAATCAATTTCTTAGCAATACCTTTCCCTCTTGCCTTTTCATCCACGCAAATACTATCTAAATAAAACTCATTATCACATTCTTTTAAAACTTTTTCATTAATTCCTAAAAATTCTAAATACTCATTTAAAGGCTTATCTAGCTCATCTGCCAAAGCCCCATCATAAAAACAAATCGCGCCTAAAATTTCATTATCTTCTTCATAAACATATATATTTTCATAGCTTAAACGATTATTTTCTTGAGTGAAGAAATTTTCTAAAACCTCTATGGCTTTTTGATGATCATTATAGCCACTAAGTTTATATATAAAATGATCCATTGCCAAAGCAAGCAATTGTATGCATTTTTTAACATCATCTTTCCTAGCTTTTCTGATCACTCTTTTGCTCCTTTAAAATCAAATTTAGACTTCTTAGTTTATACTTTTAACTTTAAAACAATATAAGAAAGAGAGAATTTATGGGAAGAGCGTTTGAATATCGCAGAGCCTCTAAAGAAGCAAGATGGGATAAAATGAGCAAACTTTTTCCAAAACTTGCAAAGGCTATACAAGTAGCAGCAAAAGAAGGCGGAGCTGATCCTGATATGAATCCAAAGCTTCGTAGTGCCATAGCTACTGCAAAAGCTAATAATATGCCAAAAGACAATATCGATGCAGCTATTAAAAGAGCAAGTGGAAAAGATAGTGCTGATATTAAAAATATCCACTATGAGGGAAAAGCAGCACATGGAGCTTTAATCATTGTTGAGTGTATGAGTGATAATCCTACACGCACAGTGGCTAATGTAAAAGCAATTTTTAGCAAAAATGGTGGAGAAATTTTACAAAATGGCTCTTTAACTTTTATGTTTTCACATAAAGCTGTTTTTCATCTTGAAAAATATGATGGAGATTTAGAAGAACTTGAACTTGAACTCATTGATGCAGGACTTGAAGAACTTGAACAAAATGAAGAAGAATTACTAATTATAGGTGATTACACTGCTTTTGGTGAACTTAGTAACGCCATAGAAAAAAAAGACTTAGTGCTTAAAAAAGCAGGACTTGAATATCTTGCTAATAACCCCGTAAGCTTTAGCGAAGAGCAACTTCTTGATATTGAAAAATTGCTTGATAAATTAGAAGATGATGATGATGTACAAGCAGTTTATACCAACATAGAATAGGAGCAAAAAATGCTTAAAAAAATCGACATAAAAGATGCAAAAAAATACAATTTTGCTATCATTAGCACCGAAAAAGGCGATATGAAATTAGAATTATTTCCCGATGAAGCACCGCAAACTGTGTGTAATTTTGCTAATTTAGCTAATGATGGTTTTTATGATGAGCTTGTTTTTCACCGTGTGATTCCAAATTTTGTAATACAAGGTGGTTGTCCTTATGGTATAGGTTCAGGTGGTCCTGGCTATGAGATAGAATGTGAATGCGACGATCAAAAACACAAGCACTTAAGAGGTAGCTTATCTATGGCTCATGCTGGTAGAGATACAGGTGGATCACAATTTTTTATCTGTCATAGCCCACAACCTCATTTAGATGGAGTACATACTATCTTTGGACAAATCAATCCTGAAGATAAAGAAAGTTTGGAAGTACTAGATAGCATTAGAGCAGGAGATAAAATCAAAACTATCCAAATTTTAGAAAAACTTTAATTTTACATCTCCTTAAAATTGTGCTATGATTTTTTAAGGAGATTAACTATGCATTTTATTTTTATTTGTATTCATCTTATTTGTGCTATATTTTTTATAGCTTATGTATTTTTTGATGTATGTGTTTATCGCTTTGCTTATAAACACCAAAGTAAAGAAGATTGCGATAAAATCAAAAAAGCCTATACTAAATCAAGTATTTTTATCTTTGCTAGTATTTTTATCTTGCTTTTATTGAGTGGATTTTATCTTTTAAGTTTTTATGAAATTAACTCTTTTTGGGATTTTTTTGCAAGTAATTTTGGTATATTTTTATTTATCAAATTTTTATTATTAATAACAATGCTAGTTTTGACTTTTTACTCTTTATTTTTTATAAAAGTTTTAAAAAGAAAAGACCCTTTAAAATCTCACTTGATTGCATTGATTTTATGTATTTTAATAGTCATTTGCGCAAAAGCGATGTTATATTTTTAAAACATTAAAACTAAATTTATATCATTAGTTTAAAAAATTAAAGGGTGTTTATGCTTGGTGATATTATAGATTTTTTACTTACTCTTGCAAAAGATTGGGGTTATTGGGGGATTATCTTTCTTATGTTTATAGAAAGCTCCTTTTTTCCTTTTCCTAGTGAAGTAGTGATGATACCTGCTGGATATTTAGCCCATCAAAACGAACTTAACTTTTGGCTATGCCTACTTTGTGGGACTTTTGGAGCTCTTTTGGGTGCTTTATTAAATTATTACTTATGTTATTTTTTAGGGCGCAATGTTGTTTTAAAAATATGTAAATATTTTGGAGTTAATGAAACAAAATTTGCTCAGTTTGAAGCCTTTTTCAATAAACATGGTGAAATATCAACATTTAGTGGTAGATTAATCCCTGGATTGCGTCAATACATTTCTTTACCTGCTGGACTTGCAAGAATGAATTTGAAAAAATTTATATTTTATACTAGTTTAGGAGCTGGAATTTGGTGTTTAATTTTACTTATATTAGGTTATATTTTAGGTAAAAATGAAGACTTACTTAAAGAATATCTACATTTTGTTATTATTGCTTGTATTATTTTTATAAGTATGCTTTTAACTATCTATATTTATATACAAAAAAAGAAAAATCACACTTAAATTTTATTAACTTCCTTAAATTACCTAGTGCATATGTTTTTAATATTTTTACAAAAATATTTTAAATTTATAAGATTTTATATTTTATTTTTGATAAAATCTTTAAAAACTATTTTAAAGAATATTTATGCAAAAACCATCAATTCAAAATTTAACTAATTTTTTAATCGAATATATTAGCGTTTTTCTAAGTGCAGGAACTTACACAGCAAGAGTAGCAAAATGCGTTGGAAGGATAGCTAATGCATATGGTTATGAAATTAATATGAATTTTTTCTTTCATCATACTACGCTAAATATTTTTGATAAAGATGATAACTCTATACAAAGAACCTACATCATACCTAACAAACACAATCATATTAATTTTAAACTTATTTTAGAACTTAGTGCATTAAGTTGGCAAATTCATGATCATAAATACAACCTAGAAGAAGCCAAAATTTCTCTTTTAAAACTCAAACAAACCAAAAGAAATCCTTTTTTAGCTAATTTATTTTTAGTTTCAGCAGCAAATTCGGCCTTTTGTAAGCTATTTGGGGGAGATTTTTATGGATGTTTATTTGTATTTTTAGCTACTTTGGTGGGTTTTAGTTTGAGAGTTTTACTCACTAGAATAAAAATTGATTTAAGAATTCAATATATTTTTTGCTCTTTTTTATCTTCTTTTATTGTGTTTTTTGGAGTGGATTTAAAGCTTATACAAGAAGCAAATATTGCTTTGGGTTCTAGTATCTTGTATTTAATACCTGGAGTTTATTTTATAAACTCAATTATAGATATTTTAAAAGATCACATACTTATGGGTTTTAGTCGTATTATTAGTGTGGCGATATTAGTATGCTGTATTGCTATTGGAATTTATACCACTCTTAGCATTAGTGACTTTGGAATTTTAAGATGATTGATTATTCTTCTATACTTTGGGATATGTTTTTTGCAGCTTTAACAGGATTTGGTTTTGCTTATGTGTGTAATCCGCCCTTTAAAACACTCATACTCTCAGCCATATTAGCCGCCATAGCACATGGTATGCGTTTTACTCTAATGGGGTATTTTGGCTTTCAAACTTTAGCTATTGCGACCTTTATAGCTTCTTTTAGCATAGGTTGTCTTGGTTTGTTTCTGGCTAAGATTTTTAAAACACCTGCTGAAATTATAGCTTTTCCCGCTCTTATCCCTATGATACCCGGAATTTACGCATACAAAGCTATATTGTATTTGATTTCTTTTATACGCTCAGAGGATATTGGCGAAAAAACTAATTTTTTGATTCATTTTTTTGATTATTTCTTTACAACACTTTCGGTAACATTAGCTCTAGCAGTAGGAGTAAGCATAACCTTGCTTTTATTTTTTGAACAAAGCTTTATGATGACAAGAAGTATTAAAAAAAGTAAAAATCACGATCAAAATTAATCGTGATTCATTTTATTCTTTGCCTCTATTCCCATGAGTGCAAAAGCTGTTTTAATACTCAAGGCACATATGGCAAAAAGTTTTAAAAGCTCATCTTCATTGCTTGAGCCAACAACTTTATTTTCATTATAAAATTTATGAAATAAAGAGGCTAAATTTTTTAAATAATCAGGAATTTTTTGCAAGGCTCTTGATTCGAATGCATCATTAAGTACTGCTTTTAAATTTAAGCTTTCAAACAAAAGATTCATACCATCTTCATTTAAACTCTCAAATTTAGCATATATAACATCATTTACACTCTTACCTGCTTTGGCAAATACTTGATGAATTCTCGCATGAGCATAATTAATATAATACACAGGATTAGAGCTATCTTCTTTTTTAAACTCATCTACATCAAATTCCAAATGCGTATCACATTTTTTACTGATAAAAATATATCTTAGCACATCACTACCAAGTTCTTCTAAAACATCACCCATTAAAATGAAATTTCCTGCTCTTTTACTCATCTTATAAGGCTCGCCATTTTTTAAGAGTGAAACCATTTGTGCTAAGATAATTTCAAGATTTTGACTATCATGACCTAAAAATTCCATAGCAGCTTTCATTCTAGCAATATAGCCGTGATGATCAGCCCCCCATATATTGATACATTTATCATAACCACGACTCATTTTATCTTTATGATAAACTATATCAGCAGCTAGATAAGTTCCTTTTCCATCGTCTTTGATAATTACACGATCTTTTTCATCACCTTTAGCACTTGATGCAAGCCATATTTTACCATCTTGCTCATAAGTACCACCATGCTCTTTTAAGGCTTTTAAAGTATTTTCTAATTCACTATAATAGCTTGTTTCACTCACATAAGTATCAATAAATATCTTAGCATCGGCTAAATTTTGCTTAATAATTTTTAGCATTTTATCCTTAGCCCAAAGCGCTAATTGTGGAATATTTCCTTCTATAAAAAAATCTTTTTCAAATTCAGCAAAAGCCTCTTTTGCCACATCTATGATATATTCACCTTTATAATACTCATCAGGATATCGAACTTGCTCTTTTAAACAATGCTCTTTTACTGCAAGCAATATAGAAAGACCTAAAAGATAAATTTGATTACCCGCATCATTAACATAATATTCTGTATCAAATTTATATCCTAAATGTCTAGCAACCCTAGTTAAAGTATCACCAAAAATAGCCCCTCTAGCATGCCCTATGTGTAAAGGTCCTGTTGGATTTGCACTAACATATTCAAGTAAAAAACTCTGCTCTTTTTTTTCATCTTTTGCAAAATTTTCACTATCACTCAAAGCTTGCGTAGCCAAAGAATTTAAAAAAGCCTTTGAAAGCTTAAAATTTACATAACCATTTAAAGCCTCTACACTTTCAAAACAATCACAATCTTTTAACTTAGCAACAATATCATTAGCAATTATTATAGGGTTTTGCCTTAATTCTTTAGCTAAAGAAAAAGCCAAAGGTGTAGCAAAATGGGCTAGATTTTTATTCTTAGGATTTTCTAAGATAAAATCTCTTCCTAGTTTCTCTTTAATTTCTTTATAAACTAAAGTTTTCAACATATCGCCTTAAGCTTTTTTTGTTTCTTCATTATTTTCTCTTACTAGCACATCTTTTTCGTTGATTTTTTCAATTTTTTGTGCATCTTCTTGAACGATTTTTTTATCATCATCAGTATTCATTTCATCTTTAAAAGTTTTAATACCTTTTCCTAAACCTTTAGCAAGCTCTGGAATTTTTTTAGCACCAAAAAGTAATACTACAATAAGTAATATAATTAACCATTGGGTTCCACTTGGCATATGCATTTTATTCTCCTTTATTCCATTGAATTTGAATTTGTTTTAAATCATGTTTTGCACTTTTTAATTTTGAAGCTTCAAAAACTGCTTCTAACTCCCTATAACTTTTTTCTAGATCATCATTTATGATTAAAAAATCATATCGATCCAAATAAGCCATTTCATCACTAGCATTTTCTAATCTTTTGCTAATATCTTCTATTTTATCAGTATTTCGCTTAAGCAATCTTTTTTCAAGTTCTTTTTTATCTTTAGTTGTGATAAATACAGAAGTAATATAATTAGGCATTTTTTCTTTAGCTATGCAAAAGCCTTGCACATCTATATCAAAAATGACACTTTTACCCTCTTGCAATGCTTTTTTTACAGGAATTAACGATGTACCGTAGTAATTTTTATGCACTAAAGCCCATTCTAAAAAATCACCTTTTTCTATACCTTGTTTAAATTCTTCTTCACTGATAAAAAAATAATCTACTCCATTTTTTTCATTTTCCCTAGGAGTTCTTGTTGTGCTTGAAATAGAAAAATAAATATTATCTTTTTCTTTAAAAAGCCTTTGAAGCAAGGTACTCTTACCTGCTCCACTTGGCCCTGAAATAATTAAAATTTGACCGCTCAATGTTTATCCTCATCAAAGCTTATATTGATGTTTATATTCATCTTCATACCTTTCAAGGCTGCCTTTAAAGTATCATCAGTAATACTTGAAGTAATGGTTTGAGCTATGCTTTTACTAAGCTCATTTACCATTTCATCTTCTTGTAAATTTTCTATTTTTTCTTGAGTGCTTAATCTATTTTCTTCTTTCTTTTCTACAATAGCTGGAGCAAGCTCTTCGCCTAAAGCCAACATAATATCATTTTCATTTAAATTTGCAAACTCATCTTGTGTATCGTCTAAAATTTCGCTCATATTTTCCTCTATATTTTCCTCTATATTTTCCTCTATATTTTCCTCTATATTTTCCTCT
>NZ_JAKMTD010000010.1:0-53347 GCF_025772965.1 Campylobacter sp. CNRCH_2013_0898h
TGATCAAACTCCAGGTGTTACCACGCTTAAAGGTGCTATGGCTGTGATGGATATAGTAGAAACTGCTACAGCAAATCTAGATGCCATTAGAGCTGATATTGGTGCGGTGCAAAATCAAATCACAGCTACACTAAATAACATCAGTGTAACCCAAGTAAATATCAAATCAGCTGAATCAAACATCAGAGATGTAGACTTTGCAGCAGAAAGTGCAAATTTCTCTAAATACAACATCCTAGCTCAAAGTGGATCTTATGCTATGAGTCAGGCTAATGCTGTGCAACAAAATGTTTTAAAACTCTTACAATAAATCCAAATAATATAAGGCAGTTTCGCCTTATATTAAATTTCTTTTTTCTAAAATATCTTGCAAAGGTATGATGGCTATTTTTAAGGCTTTTTCTTGAACTAAAGCTAGTTCGCTGATTTCTTCTAGCCAAGATTTATGTGCTGTAATCCAAGCAACAAGTTTATTTTGTTTATCGCTATCATTGTGCATAGGATTAACATATATTTTTGAAAAAGAACTTTCTAAATGAAATAGTGATGGTCCTAAAATTTCTCTTAAAAAAATATATTTTTTACTTTCTAATTTTTCTTTTAATTTGTCTATTTTTAAATTTAATTCTTTGATAGTATAATGAGTTTTACTTTTTGAATTTAATTCTTTATGAAGTTTTTTGCATTCTTTTAAAAAATTTTGGCTAATTTTTATGTTTTGTTTGATTTGCTTATAAGCTTTTAGCATAAGTTCTTGGTTGTCTTTGCGTTTTGGTGGATTTAGTTTTGGAAAAGGTTTTTTTACTTCATCTTTTAAAAATTCTTCACAAATTTCTTTAAAAGGTTTTTCTATGGTTCCTTCTATACTTGCCCCACCTTCTGTGGCATTGTAAATTTTTGTATTTTTTTGTTCAGAAATTAAGTTTTCGAAGATATTTTTAAATAAAATCCATATTTCAGAACTATGGACATAACCTTTTCCACCATATGCTTTTATTTTATACTTATCTTTGTTTTTTTCAAATTCTCCTTCATGATAGGCACTATGGATAAATCCTTCACTATGAGTTTGTCCATCATCGCTATAAGCTAAATCTTGACCTATTAAGATGATATTTTCATGTCCTAGTAAAAGTGCTAGTTCATAATTTAAATGTGCCACGCTCATTCCACCGCTTACATAGCCAAAATCATGCAATCCTAAAGAATAAGCAAAAGGTAGTGATCTTGAAACTAAAATATATTTTCTTTTGTTTTTTTCTAAAAATTTTATACTATCTTTATATACCAATGAAGCTAAAATAAAAGTAATGTCTTTATCAAATTCTTTAAAATCATTGTCAAAGCATTTTGATACCACATCATCTCTTTCTAGCATACAAACATAATCAGGTTTTATACCTGCCTTTGCTAAGATAGGATAAGCACTATCAGCGCAAAATATAGTAGCTTTGTTAGCATATTTTTTAAGTAAAGGAAGTTGTTTTTTTAAAGAAGGTCCAGTAGCTACCAATATAGCATTTTTGCTTTTATTTGATCTTTTTTTCTTAAATTCACTAAAACTTGGATGTGTAAGCATTTTAGGTAAGTTTAGAACAAATTGCTCTATGCCTTGCATAGCATCAATTGGATCATTTCCTCTTCTTAAAGCAATATTTTTAATAGCTTGTATATTTAAAGTGCTAATTAGATTGATTTCTTTTTTTTGATCTTCATAAAATTTAGAATGAATGTGTAGATTGTAAGTTTTTAAAAATAAATTTAAAAAAGAGCACAATGTATCAGCTTTCGCATAGTTAAATTCCTTTGTATGGATTAAAATAAATCTACCTTCTAAAAGTTCTTTGGAAAAATCTATCATATTAAAAACTAAAAATATTAACTCAATATCTTTTTCGTATACAATAACTCTTTTATGTTCTTTATTTGCAAGCAAACTTTTGTAAAATATACCATTGCCTAATCCATAGAAAAAAAGTATAGGGTATCTTAAGTATTCTTTATTAAATAGCTCAATTTTTTCTTGTAGTTCTTTTAAAGGATTTATATATAAATTTTTTATATTTTTATAGCATATATTACAATTTAAAGGATCTTTATCAAAAACATAAATATAATCTTTAGCTTCTTTTATTCTACCTAATTTTCTTTTTAGTGTTTGATATTCACTTCCTTTTAAGGCTTTTAAATTTTTTTTAAAAATCTCTGTTTTCATTTTTATCCTTTTTGATTAAAAAAATAATATCGTCATTTTTTTTGTTTTTTATCAAAAAATTTGATGTGTTATTGTTTTAAATTTTCTTTTATAGTTTTATTATAATTTTCAAGATATAAAATAATCTCATCAAAAAAATCGATTTGTTGTTCTAAGAAAGATTTTGTATTTTTTTCTTTTTCAACTTTGTATTTTAAAACCTCACATTCATTTTGAAAGCATCTAGCTTGTAAAATATCTGAAAAAAATTCACTTTTTGGGAGCTTAAGCCTTAGTTTTTCTAATCTTTCTAAGTTTTTATCTTTAATAGCTTTTTTACATTCATTGATAAAAATTTCACTTTGTTTTATTTGTTTGTTGAGTTTTTCTTTGCATTGCTTTAGTTTTTTTTGTGGATTTTTTGCTTTTGTTAAAATAATATTTTTTTCAATTTTTTCTTTTAAAAACTCTTCACAAATTTCTTTAAAAGGTTTTTCTATGGTTCCTTCTATCCTTGCCCCGCCTTCTGTGGCATTATAAGTTTTGATTTTTAATATATCTCTAGCTAGAGCTATATCTTTTTCAAAACTTTTTAAAAACAAATACCATGTGAGTTGTGTTTTTACTTCTTTATTACCTCCATATGCACAGATTGTTTTATAAACAACTTCTTCATCTCCTTGATCACCATATAAATGTTCTTTTGGGTGAGACTTTCCATCATCACTATAAGCTAGATCTTGCCCTATTAAAATAATATTTTCAAATCTTAAAGCTCCAGCTAACTCATAAGCCATATTAGCAACACTCATGCCATTTCCCAAAAAACCATATTCATTTAAGCCAAGTTTGCTTTCAAAAAACAAAGGTCTTAAAACAAGCATATAATTTCTATTGTTTTTTTCTAAATATTCTATAGTTTTAGGATGAGTTAAAGAAGCTATGATAAATAAAATATTTTTATCAAATTCTCCAAAATCATTATTGAAAAATTCGCTAGTCATATCTTCTCTTTCTAGTGAAAAGACATAATCAGGCTTAATTCCCTCTTTAGCTAAGATAATATAAGAGCTATCAGCACTAAAAATCACAACATTTTCTTGGTATTTTTTTAAAAGCGGAAGTTGTTTCATCAAAGAAGGACCTGTTGAAACTATAATGGCATTTTTTGCTTTGGCTTTTCTATCTTTTATTAGATTTTTAAAAGGAGTATGAGTGATGATTTTTTCTAAATTTATAATATTATGTTTTATTCCTAGCAAAGCATCTTTTGGGTCATTTCCACGAGCAAGCATTAGTGTTTTTATGAGATTTAATAAAATTTGCATCACATTTTGAGCATTGAGTGTATAAAAATTAATATAAAAATCATTATAAAAATGAAAATTGAAAATTTTCAGCGTATGTTTGATTTGCGGATAATTAAATAAAACTTTAAGTTGAGCGGTGTTGATATTTGGTGTAAAAAACAAAATAAGTTTTTCTTTTCTAAGAAGTGTGGTAAAATCAATCATATGAAAAGCTAGATATAAAATTTCTAATTCTTCTTCAAAAATAACAATATGTTTTAAATTCTGATTTTTTAAAAGTTCTATAAAAAATTTTCCATCGCCAAAACCATAAAAAAATAATACTGGATATAATTGAAATTTATCATAATCAAAAGAATGATTTTCATCTAAAAAAACTTGATTTTGCAAATCAAAAATTTTATTTTCTATGATTTTAAATTTATGATTTTGAGTGATTTTTCTCAACTCATAAGCTAGTATTTGATCTACTTCAAAAAGAGCTTGGGTGTTTTTTAAAAATAATTCTTTATTCATTTAAAGTCCAAATTTTTATTTTATTATATCAAAACATATTTTTTACTATCATGATTTTTAAACAAAATATGTTTTTCCATGATTATTCCTTGAAATGTTTTTCTTCTAAAGCTTTAGCAAATTCTATATCACAACTTGCTTTTTTACCAAGCATGATAGGTAAAAATTTAGGATGCAAACCTAGGCTTGGTCTTACGCTTTTTATATTTTCTCGTGTGAAAATATCACCTTTTTTGATGTCTTTACTTGCGTATAAACTTCTTGCAAAATGGCGGTTTTTTAAAGTTTTTTCATCCATGCTAAATTCTTTGTTTCCTAAAGCTTGCTCGCTTAAACGCACCATAGAACACATTTGCTTAAACTCCTCAAAATCAAGACTAAATTTAGCATCAGCGCTATTTAAAGTTTTGTCTAATATAAAATGTTTTTCTATGATTCTTGCGCCAAGAGCTACGGCTAAAGTTGGTGCTAAAAATCCCTCGCTATGATCACTTAAACCAACAATAGTGTTAAATTTTTCTTGTAAAGTTTTTATGACATTTAAATTTAAATCACAAATTTGTGAAGGATAAGCCGAGGTGCATTTAAGCAAAATTAAATTCGGATTGTTTTCTTCTTTAAAAATTTTAACAATCATTTCAAGTTCTTCTTCATAGGCTATGCCTGTAGAAACTAAAGTAGGTTTGTTTTCTTTTGCTACATAACGCACAAAATCATAATCATTTGCTTCAAAGGAAGCGATTTTATAAGCTGGGGGATTAAATTGCCTTAAAAAATTTACATCTTCTTTAGAAAAAGGACTAGAAAAGCAAATTAAACCTTCATTTTTAGCACATTCAAAAAGTTTTTCATGCCACTCATAAGGAGTTTTAGCTTCTTCGTAGAGCTCATATAGTTTGCGTCCATGCCATAAACCACCTTCAATAATAAAATCTTTTTTGTCAGAATTTAGTGTTAAGCTATCTGGGGTATAGGTTTGAATTTTTATAGCATTAGCTCCTGCTTGTTTGGCTGCTTGTATAGTTTTTAAAGCTATTTCAAGACTATTTGCATGATTGGCTGAAAGTTCAGCGATGATGAAAACTTTTTCATTTATGTTAAAATTTTCTATAAACATCAAAAAACCTTTTTTAATTTAAATAAAAATTTACTATATTTTATATTTTAATTATTAATTGTGATTAAAGGTTTATTTAGTAAAATAAATTTATTATAAAGTTATCTAAGGAAAAAACTATGACTAAAACACTAGAATATTCGATTTATCACTTTTGTGAACACATTTTAAAACTTAAAATTACACCAACAAGCGTGATTAGAGGCGAGCTTTATGGGGCTTCTATACCTTTGTATTTTAAAGATGAAGAATATAGTTTTTATCTGTTTTTTCAAAAAAAGGCTCTTAATGAGATTGCGCAATTTTTATTGCATGAAGAGTTAAAAGAAGATGATCTAGCAGATTTAGTAAAAGAAGTAGCTAATCAAATTATAGGTTATGCCAAAAAATTACTTAACGACACTAATGGCAAAGATGAGTATCGTTTGGGTGTTCCTGAATATTTAGGACGTATTGATGGATTTTCAAAAATCAAACTCAAAGAAAAATTTACTTATGAAATGAAAAATGCTCGTTTTAGAATAGGTTATAAAAAATTATGATAGAAGATCATTTAGGATTGTTGCAATCTTATGAAGATATTTTAGATATTAGCGTTGATTTTGTTAGTGAGCTTGGTACTACTAATATGAGTGTAAGAGAGCTTTTAAAGCTAGAAGTTGGTTCTGTGATAGACCTTGAAAAGCCAGCGGGTGAAAGCGTGGAACTTTATTTAAATAGAAGAATTTTTGGCAAAGGTGAGGTAATGGTGTATGAGAAAAACCTTGCTATAAGGATTAATGAAATTTTAGATTCTAAATCAGTATTGCAGTATTTCAAAAAAGAATTGCAATGAAAATTATTTGGATTTTATTACTCGCTTTACCTCTTTTTGGGGCAAAAATTCTTGATTACAATATTTATCCAAGAGAAGATAGGGTGGATATTACTTTTTCATTTGATGTTCCTTATAAAGAAGGTATTAGTCAAAAGAAAAAAGATGGTATTATTATTTTTACTTTAAATGCTAAAAGTGCAAAAGAGGAAGATAGAGCATTAAATTCTGATATTATAAAAAAAATTAAAATTTTTTCAGAAGATAAAAAAACTTTTATAGCTTTAAGTGTAGGTAATAAAATACAAATTACCGCTGATGCGATTGGTGAATATGGTTTAAGATTGCGTGCTCAAAAAGAAGGTGTAAATTTAAGTACTAAAAAAAGCTTAGAGGAAAAAAACGAGGAAATAAAAATGCAAGAATATGATTTTACAAATTATATTTTAGTTGTAAGCGTTTTGATACTTTTGCTTGTTGGACTTTGGTTTTTAAAAATATATCTAAGACAAAAACACCCTTTAGATAGGAATTTTAATTTAATCTTTCAAAGACCACTTGATAGACACAATCAACTTGTAGTTTTTGAGTATGGTTTGAAGCGTTATACTATGATTATAGGAAATTCTAATGTGGTATTAGAAACGAATGAAGCTTTGATAAAAAATGAAGAACAAAACAAAGCGCCTCAAAAGCCAAAAGAAAAAGATTTTAACTCTTATTTTGAAGAAAATAAACAAAGATTGCAAAATTTACTTTTAAAACAAAATAATTAATTTTGCTGATTAAAAGCTAAAATGATAAGTTTTGGCTTTGAAATTTTTTTGATTTCTTCTTTTGAAAAATAAATTTGTTTTTTAGTCGAGTATATATACAAAGTATGATTTTCTAGCGTGAAATCAAGATTCTCATCAGTGTCTTTTGCAAGTTTTTTTGATAAAGCTAAAATAAAATTAAGCCAAGCTAATATGTGATTATTTGGTAGTAAATCTTTTATATTTTCTATCGCAAATGGATTGATTTTTTTTCCATTGGCTTTTAAAATAGTAGAAATTAATAAAATTTCTTTATGTGAAAAACCAAAATGCAGGCTATTTAGAGCTATATAAGCACTATGTTCATTGGCAAAATAAAAATTAATTCTCTCGCCTATATGCGATAATTTTGCAGCATTTATAAGATCTTTTTTAAAAGCAAGATTAATTTTATGGATGGGCAAAAGAGTATCAAATAATTTATTTGCAAAATAAGCACTTTTATCATTATAATCTATACTAAAACGATCTTGTATAGATTTTAAGCTTGGATTGAAATTCGGAGGAAATTTAGCATTAAATTTTGAAAAATCCGTTGTTTCGTTTTTTATTTTAGTATATTTTTGAAAAAGATTAGATAAAAATACACCTTCTCTAACACCCACTGCAGAGGTGATGATATTTTTAGCTTTTAAATTTTTTGCTAGTGCTAAAAATATCACACATCCTTCTTTTATAGTATCAAAACGATCTTTTTTTATGTTAAAATCATTTAAATTTTTAGCATTTTGAATTTTTTCTATGTGATTTTTTTCTTTTTCAAAACTATAACTAAAATTATGAATCATTTTTAACGGGTAAGAGTTTTTTTTCATTATAGAATTTGACAATGCCCTTAAACTTCCACCTATGGCAATGATATTTTCATTTTGAAAATGCTTTGGAACTTGTTTTAGTGCTTCTTGTATAAATTGGTCTAGTGCATTAAATTTTTTTGTATCGTAAAAAATTTCTTTTAATCTTACTGTGCCAAGATCAAGTGAAATACAATCTACAATCTTACCTTCTTTGATTAAACAAAGCTCAGTCGATCCTCCACCTATATCTATAGTGGTGGCATTTTGAATATCTGATAGTAAATTTAGCGCAGCAAGCCCACCTAAAAATGACTCTGTTTTTCCATTAATACATTTTATATTTAAACCTACATTTTTTGCTATTCTAGCTATGAAATCTTTAGCATTGGGCGCATCTCTTAATGCAGAAGTTCCAACAGCAATAATTTTTCTACATTTTTCTTTTAAAGCTTTTTCCTTAAAATAAGTCAAAGCTTTTTCGGCTTTAAGCATGGCTTCTTCTTGAAGAATTTTATTATTATTGTAAGCATTTTCTCCAAGTCTTACTTTCTTTTTGTGCTCACTACAAATGAAAAAACCATATCTTGAGGTTTTTTCAAAAACTACCATACGAACGGAATTAGAGCCAAGGTCAATTACTGCTGTTTTTTTAGCCATTAAATATCTTTATTTTTATGTTTTAAACGAAGCTCATCAATGCTTTCTACATTATCAGGATCAGGTATGATACAATCTACTGGACAAGCTACTATACAAGCTGGTTCTGAAAATTCATTCACACATTCAGTACAAAGATCAGGATCTATGACATAAATTGGATCATTATCATAGATTGCTTCATCGGGACATTCTTCCCTACATGCATCACAGGATATGCATTCTCTAGTGATTAAAAGTGACATATTTTTTTCCTTTTTATAAGTAATAAAGCAAACTTATACTATATAAAAACTTATAGGTAATTTAAAATGAAAGAAAAAACAAAATCTACTTTTTAGAATGATTAAATCATTCTAAAATTTTAGTTAGTTTTTTTAGGAAAACAAAAACGATACCCTCTACGACGCACGGTTTCTATGGTAGAGATGTTAAGCGGTTTATCCATTTTTTGTCTTATTTGATTGATTGCAACCTCTATAACATTTGGAGTTACAAGTTCAGGTTCTTCCCAAATAGCATCTAAAAGTTGTTCTTTTGACACAATCTGATCTGAATGTCTAGCTAAATGAGTTAAAACTTCAAAAGGTTTTCCTTTTAATTCTATATCTTTTCCTTGATAAGTGATTTTTTCTTCATCAGGATCAATCACTAAATCATCGATTTTGATCACATTTGTTCCGCCAAATCTAAGTCTAGCTTCAATTCTCGCCATTAAAATTTCAAAATCTAAAGGTTTTTTTATATAATCATCTGCTCCAGCTTTCAAAGCTTTGATTTCATTTTCTTTATCTGCTTTTGCGCATATTGTAACTATAGCAGTTCTTGGAGATTTTTGCTTAATGGCATTAATTAAATCACTTGCATCATTATTGCCAATAGTCCAATTTGATAATACTAAATCATAGTGTCTAATACCTATAAAATACTCAGCGTCTTTAAAATTTTCTGAAGTATCACTTTGATAGCCAAACTCATTTAAGGTATTTGATAGAGTTTTATTAAGTGATGCTTCATCTTCTACAACTAAAATACGCATTTTATTCCTTTGAAGATAGTTTTAGTGCAAAAGTATAACACAAATTAAGCAAATGTTCAAAATTCTTTAAAAAAATTTTAATATTTTTTACTCAGACTAGCTCCAACGCATGCATTTTTGATAATATCAGGTTTGTAACAAGTGATATTTATAAATTTAAGCTTTTTATTATGTTTTTTAATATCCTTGCATATGTATTTTAAAGATTTTTCTATAGTTTTAAATTTTTTCTTTTTATAAATTTTTTCTATTCTAATACAAAGTTTTGCATAATCTAAAAATTTTTTACTTTTAGCTTCTAGTTCTATAATAACTTTTTGTTCTTGAATTCTTTCAAAATCCAAAAGCCCTATAATACATTTAAATTCTAAACTGACTTTTATATGACTTTGCATTCTTGTTTTCCAATAAGCCTTAAAATATTTGGTATATGTTTATAAATTACTATAAATGCAATAACAAAAATTGGTGCATGGGTGTTGATCACAGGCATGTCATAATGAAAAATAAATGAAGTAGCTATTAAAACAATTAAAGCTCCTAATGAAGCTAAGCTTGAAATTTTAAATACCTTTCCTATGATAAACCAAGCTAAAACCGCAGATATTATTTCAAAAGGTAAAAATACTGCTAAAACCCCAGCCCCTGTAGCCACTCCTTTACCACCTTCAAATTTTAAATAAGGAGAAAAGCAGTGCCCAAATACTGCTAAAACAGCCATAGTCCATAAGATATTTTCATCATAGCCCATAAATTTTGCCACTAATATAGGTATGATTCCTTTTAATGCGTCTAAAATAGCGGTTGCAATAGCAAGTATTTTAGCTAGTTTAGGATCGCTTTCTTTTACTACCCTTAAAACATTTGTAGCGCCTATACTTTTACTACCCATATTTTTAATGTTTGTTTTAGCAAAGATTTGAGCTAGTAAAAGCCCAAATGGTATAGCGCCTATGAGATAAGCTAAAAGATAGATTATTAAATTTTCCATTTACTTTTCCCTAAGATTTTTGTAAAACTCTGTAATAATAGCAAAAAACCCTGAAATAAATATTTAAGAGATATTTTATCCTATAATAATTTTTATTGTTAAATATAAATTTTTTATATTATTTAAAGAAAATTATAGATATATTTTCAATAAGTTTATTTTAAATAGGCTTTATTTTATCTTATTTAGGAGTAGATAATGAAAAAAATTTCATTATTAGTTGCATCATCATTATTAGTTGCATCAACTGCTTTTGCTAACGATAAAGCTTTGCTTGATGAAGCAAAAGCTGCAGGTTTGGCACCTTTACCAAAAGATCAGACAGGTGTTGAAAAACTATTAAAAGAAATGGGTATTAAAGCTAGTAAATTCTCTAAAGAGAAAGCTAACCTTGGTAAAAAGCTGTATTTTGAGCCAAGACTTTCTAAAAGTGGTTTGATTTCTTGTAATACCTGTCATAATTTAGGTATGGGTGGTACTGATGGTATAGCGGCTGCTGTAGGACATAAATGGACAGCTAATCCTCATCATTTAAATTCGCCAACAGTTTATAACTCAGTTTTAAATTCAACTCAATTTTGGGATGGTAGAGCAGGAACTTTAGCAGATCAAGCAAAAGGACCAATTGAAGCAGAACCTGAAATGGCAACTCCTGCTAAATTAGCAGTAGAAAAAATAGCTTCTATGCCAGAATATGTAAAAGAATTTAAAAAAGTTTATGGTAGCAGTGGAGTAACTTTTGATAATATTGCAGATGCTATTGCTACATTTGAAAGAACACTTTTAACTCCATCTAAATTTGATAAATTCTTAGAAGGTGATACAAAAGCATTAAATAAAAAAGAAAAAGAAGGTTTGAAAACTTTCATCGATAAAGGCTGTACAGCTTGTCATACAGGAGTAAATTTAGGTGGTAGTATGCAGGCTTTCCAAGTAGCAGCTAAATATAAATTTGCAAATGTAGGAGATTTTAAAGGTGATGCAAATGGCTTAGTTAAAACTCCAACCTTAAGAAATATTGCTGAAACTGCTCCGTATTTTCACAATGGTGCTATTTGGTCTTTACAAGAAGCAATCAAAGAAATGGGCAGTGTGCAACTTGGCATAGAAATTTCTGATAAAGAAGCAGCTTCTATAGAAACTTTCTTACATGCCTTAACAGGTAAAAAACCAAGCATTACTTACCCTCAACTTCCAAAAGCAACTGAAAAAACTCCAAAACCAGAGCTTTAATTTAAATCTTAAGACGCTTTTTGCGTCTTAAGCTTACTTTATATAAAATCAAGATATAATTACTGCTTTTAGCCATTAAAGCTTTCTAAATTTATGTTTATGCATAATGCTTTATGGTGCTACCAAAATATTTTAAGAAAGGATAGCTGTATGTATGCTATTATAAAACACAGTGGAAAACAATACAGAGTAAGCCAAGGTGATGAGCTTAAACTAGATCGTTTTGAAGCTGAAGCAAAATCAAGCATAGAGGTAAGTGAAGTTCTTGCTATATGCGATAAAGAATTAAAGGTAGGTGCGCCGTTTGTTGCGGGTGCAAAAGTTGTTTTAGAAGTGATTGCTCATGGAAAAGACAAAAAAGTTGTAATTTATAAAAAAAGACGCAGAAAAGACTCAAAATTAAAACGCGGTTTTAGAAGACAATTTACTCGCGTTAGAGTAGTAGATATTAAAGCTTAAGGAGTAAAGAATGGCACACAAGAAAGGTCAAGGTTCAACTCAGAATAATCGTGATTCTATAGGTCGTCGTCTAGGTGTTAAAAAATTTGGTGGAGAATTTGTTCGCGCTGGCAACATCATCATCCGCCAAAGAGGAACAGCAACTCATGCGGGTAATAATGTAGGCATAGGAAAAGATCATACAATTTTTGCTTTAATTGATGGTTTTGTAAAATTCGAAAGAAAAGATAAAAATAGAAAAAAAGTTTCTGTTTATCCTGCATAATTTTAAGGCTACTTTGTAGCCTTTTTCTTCTTTTTAATCTTAATATATTAAAAAAAATATAATATTATTTTAAAAATTTATATTTTGGTGATTGTATGTTTATAGATAATGTGAAATTAGTTTTAAGTTCAGGTAATGGTGGCAAAGGTGCTGTGAGTTTTCGCCGTGAAAAACATGTTCCACTCGGTGGGCCTGATGGTGGCGATGGTGGAAATGGCGGCGATGTATATTTTATATGTGACAATAATACCCATACGCTAGCACACTTTAAGGGTAAGAAAGAACTTAAAGCACAAAATGGCCAGCCAGGCCTAGGTCGTAATAAAAACGGCAAAAGAGGGGAGAGCTTAGAATTAATCGTCCCTCAAGGCACTCAAGTAATTGACGCACAAAGTGGGGAAGTTTTACTTGATATGCTAGTAGAAGGCCAAAAAGAATTATTTTTAAAAGGCGGTAAAGGTGGTCTTGGTAATACTCATTTTAAAAACTCTACTAATCAACGCCCAGATTATGCCCAACCGGGTGTGGCAGGAAAAACCTTAAGTGTGCGCTTAGAATTAAAACTCATAGCAGATGTTGGACTTGTGGGCTTTCCAAATGTAGGAAAATCCACTCTTATAAGCGTAGTATCTAATGCAAGACCTGAAATAGCTAATTATGAATTTACTACTTTAACTCCAAAACTTGGTATGGTTGAAGTAGATGATTATAATTCTTTTGTGATGGCAGATATCCCAGGTATTATAGAAGGTGCAAGCGATGGTAGGGGTTTGGGACTTGAGTTTTTAAGACACATAGAAAGAACTTCTTTTTTGCTTTTTGTGCTTGATCCATTAAGAGATATGAGCTTAAAAGAGCAATTTTGTATTTTAAGAAAAGAATTGGAAAAATTTTCAAGCAAACTTTATGCAAGAAATTTTGGCTTAATGCTTTCAAAAAGTGATAGCGTAAATTTAGGCGAAGAATTTGCACAAAAAATGGAAGAAGATTATAATGAGCTAAAAGCTTATTTGCAAAGTCAAAATAATCCACAAAGCTTTTTTGTTAAAGTATCAAGCCTTGAAAAAACCGGACTTAAAGAGCTTAAATTTATGCTTTTAGAAGAAGTTAAAAAAATTAGAAGTCAAAATAATCTTTGATGAGTGAAAATTTAACTATAGATTTTATTCAAGAATATATCAAGTCTAATTTTAAAGGCTTGGTATATAAATTTACTTATAAAGAACATAGCTTTTTTTATAATCCCGATAAGGTTTTAAAAAACGGAGTTTATTTTTGCACTATTAAAGAAAATGATGGCATAAATGATAAAGCTTCGAATTTAAATAGAGAAGGTGTATTTCGTCTAAGTTGCTCTCTTTGTGATCAAGATTACCAAAATCTTTTTGGTAAAAAACCTAAAAAAGCTTTAAAGGGTGAGGTTGTTAGTTTAAATTATGATTTTTCTATGCTTGATTTTATCATGCCTCATCCAATTTATGCTTATATGGGATATATTTGCATCAACAACCCTTCTAGAAAAAATTTTGAAATTTTTAAAGATTATCTTGAGCTTTCATATCAAAAAGCTATAAAAACTTATAAAAAAAGGATAGTGGTATTATGAAAAATATCATTTTTATGGGAACTCCATCTTATGCAACTTGTATTTTAAAAGAGCTTGTTGACAAAGGGTTTAATATCCAAGCTTTATTTACTCAACCTGACAAACCTGTGGGTAGAAAGCAAATTCTAACTCCAAGTGATACTAAAAAATTTATTTTAGAAAATAATTTAAATATAGAAATTTTCACTCCAAAAAGCTTAAAAGATGAAAACATAACTAATAGAATAAAAAGCCTAAAACCTGATTTTATAGTTGTTGCTGCTTATGGGAAGATTTTACCAAAAGAAATTTTAGATATTGCTCCTTGTATCAATTTGCACGCTTCCTTACTTCCTAAATATCGCGGGGCTTCGCCTATACAAAGTGCTATTTTAAATGGGGATAAAATAAGCGGGGTTTGTACTATGCTTATGGAAGAAGGGCTTGATAGTGGTGCAATCTTAGAAAGTATAGAATGTGATATCGCAGGTAAAAATTCAGCTGAAGTGTTTATTATGCTTTCAAATTTAGCTGCTAAACTTACTGTTTCTACGCTTTTGAATTTTGAAAAAATTATCCCAAAAAAACAAGATGAAAATTTAGTTACACATTGTAAAAAAATCAAAAAAGAAGATGGCTTGATTGCTTTAAATAATGCAAATGAAATTTATCAAAAATTTTTAGCTTTTACACCTTGGCCTGGAATTTTTTTAGAAAATGGTTTGAAATTTTTAGATATAGAATTAGTCGATAGTGAAAAAACTCAAAAATCAGGCGTGATTTTACAAATAGAAAAGGAAGGCTTTTTGCTTTCATGTAAAAAAGGTGTTTTAAGGATTAAAAATTTACAAGAAAGTGGAAAAAAGGCTTTAGACGCTAAGACTTATTTAAATGGAAAAAGGTTAAAACTTGGAGATAGTTTATTTTGATGAGCTTGAATCAACTCAAATTTATTTAAGTGATAAAATTCGTAGTGGAGAAATTACTAACAATACAGCCATTTGTACTTTTATCCAAAGTGCTGGTATAGGTAGTAGGGACAATACTTGGCAAAGTAAGCAAGGAAATTTACATGTATCTTTTTGCATAAAAACTCAAGAATTAGCACAAGATCTTCCTTTGGCTTCTGCTAGTATATATTTTGCATTTTTAATGAAAGAAGTATTGCAAAGAAAAAATTCTAAAGTATGGATTAAATGGCCTAATGATTTTTATATAGAAGATAAAAAAATAGGCGGATTGATGAGTTCTAAAATCAATGATTTTTTGGTTGTAGGAATAGGGATTAATCTTAAATATGCTCCATTTAATGCTGAAATTTTAGATATAGAAGTAGATATAGCAAAACTTTTAAATGAGTATTTTTCTTATGTAGATGAGAAAATTTTATGGAAGAATATTTTTAGCAAGTATATGCTAGAATTTGAAAAATCAAGAAATTTTTTTATACATAATGAAGGTAAGATTTTATCTTTAAAAGATGCTTTGTTGTATAAAGATGGTTCTATATTGTTAGATAATAAAAGGATATATAGTTTAAGATGAGTGAGATAATAACTATTGCAAATCAAAAAGGCGGGGTAGGTAAAACTACTACCGCTATTAATCTAGCGGCTTCTTTAGCAGTAGCTGAAAAAAAGGTTCTTTTGATAGATATTGATCCACAAGCTAATGCTACAACAGGACTTGGTTTTAATAGAAGTAATTATGAGTATAATATTTACCATGTTTTTATAGGCAGGAAAAAACTTTCTGAAATCATTTTAAAAACTGAACTTCCACAATTATACTTAGCTCCATCAAATATTTCTTTGGTTGGAATTGAACAAGAAGTAGTAAAAGAAAGCGGAGAATATAGAACGATTTTAAGAGAAAAAATCAAAGAAATTGCTAAAGATTATGATTTTATTATCATTGACTCACCTCCTGCACTTGGAAGCATTACGGTAAATGCTTTTGCAGCAAGCGATAGTGTTATTATCCCTATACAATGTGAATTTTATGCGCTTGAGGGTGTTGCGATGGTTTTAAACACCATAAAATTTGTGAAAAAAACTATCAACCCAAAGTTAAAAATAAAAGGTTTTTTACCAACTATGTATAGCTCACAAAATAATCTTTCAAAAGATACCGTGGAAGATTTAAAGCAAAATTTCAAGCAAAAGCTATTTAGAACAGGTGATAATGAAGATGATTTTATCATCATACCAAGAAATGTAAAACTTGCTGAAAGTCCAAGTTATGGAAAACCTATTATACTTTATGATATAAAATCCCCAGGTTCAGTAGCATATCAAAATTTAGCACATTCTATATTAGGATAAAAAATGGCAAAAAAAAGTGCATTAGGAAGAGGTTTAAGTAGTATTTTGGCTGATATTGATGAGGTTTATGAAAAAGAATTAGGATCAAAAGAAGGCAAAATAGAAGAAATTGATATAGATTTAATTAGTCCAAATCCTTATCAGCCAAGGAAAAATTTTGATACACAAGCTTTAGAAGAGCTTGCGGGGTCTATTAAAGAATATGGTTTAATTCAGCCTATTGTAGTTTTTAAAAAAGATGAATTTGATTATATTATAATAGCTGGCGAGAGAAGATTTAGAGCATGTAAGCTTTTAGAAAAAGAACAGATTAAAGCCGTAGTTTTAAATGTGGATGATATAAAATTACGCGAGCTTGCTTTGATTGAAAATATCCAAAGGGAAAATTTAAATCCTATAGAATTGGCACATTCTTATAAAGAATTATTGGAAATTCATGACATAACTCAAGAAAAATTAGCAGATCTTATTCACAAGTCAAGACCACAAATTGCTAATACCTTAAGACTTTTAAATTTAAATGAGCAAACACAAAATTTCATTATAGAAGGTAAAATTTCACAAGGTCATGCAAAAGTTTTAGTAGGACTTGAAAAAGAAGAAGAAAAAATGATAGTTGATACTATCATAGGTCAAAAACTTAATGTAAGAGATACAGAAAAACTGATTAAAAATTTTAAAAATTCAAATAATTTAGAAAAAAATACAAATTTAAATAAGCAAAATCAATCTATATTAAATTTAAAAGAAAAAATAGAATCTTTTGGATTTAAGACAGTGGTGAAAGATTTAAAAATTATTGTTAATTTTTCTGACGAAAATGAGATTTTAAAATTTTTAAAAATACTAGATTAAATATGCTTTTAGGTATATTTTGGTATAATTGCGCGTTTTATTTAGATTTATTTAGGAGTATTAATGTTTAATGATGTACATTTTTCCATCATGATAGCTACTGGTGTCATTTTTTTGCTCATGATAGCAATTTTAAATTCTATACTCTATAAACCTTTGATTAAATTTATGGATTCTAGAGATTTGACCATTAAAAATGACGAAGAAAAAATGAAAAAAAATTCTGATGATGTTTCAAATGTAGAAAATGAGTTGGAAAAAATTCATATACAAACAAGAGATGAGATTAATCAAATCAAAGCAAAAGCAGTAGAAGAAGCTAAAATAAAACAAGAAAAAGAATTATCAATAAAGAAAAAAGAATTAGAAGAACAAATGCATGTTTTTCTAAAAAGTCTAAGAGAAAAAGAAAAAGAATTAAAAGAAGAGATGCGGTTAAAAATGCCAGAATTTAAGCAAAGCTTTAAAGATAGCTTGAGTAAAATTTAAGGAAGATAAATGTTGAAAAAAATTACATTATTATTGGTGCTTCCTTTTTATGCTTTTGCAGCAGGTAATGGAAGTGGCGAGTATGATATTATCCCAAGAGCAGTTAATTTTGTTTTGTTTGCTGCTATTTTATATTATTTTATAGCAACACCTTTAAAAAATTTTTATCACGGAAGAATTGCAAAAATTGCCTCTAGGATGAATGAAATACAAGAAAAACTTATTGCAAGCAAAAATCATAAATTAGAAATGATGAAAAAACTAGATTTAGCTAAACAAGAAGCAATTAATGCAGTTGCTCTTGCAAAAAAAGAAGCAGAAATCATTACAGATAAAATAGAAGCTGAAACAAAAATGGAGATTAAGGCTTTAGAAAAAACTTATGAAGAGCATAAAGAATATGAAATAAGAAGAATGGAAAAAGAAGTTGTGCAAGCGGTTTTAGAAGAAATTTTTGAAGATCAAAGTTTACAGCTTCAGCAAAAAGAAATTTTAAATATCATGATGAAAAAGGTGTCTTGATGGAAAGTGTAATTGCAAAAACCTATGCAAAAGCTATATTAGAAAGAAAAGATTTTGAAAATTTTTATTCAAATTTATTACAACTTAGTTCAGCTTTTGCTTCTGATAAATTTGTAAGTATTTTAAATGCTTATGAGCTTAAACAAGAAAAAAAATTAGATTTTATACTTTCTTTATTAGATAATCCAAGTGATGCTTTTAAAAATTTTATGAGCTTAGTTGTTGGCAACAATAGAGAGATGTTAATTCCAAGCATTACTAAAGAATTGAGTGAACAAAAAGCATTAAAAGAAAATGAATTTTTAGGGCAAGTTTATTCAAAAGAAAAATTAAGTGAAGAAGAAATTAAAAATTTAGAAGAAAAACTTAGTCTTAAATTCAACGCAAAGATTAGATTAGATAGTAAAATAAGTGATAATGACAGTGTAAAAATTAGCTTAGATGGACTTGGTTATGAAATTTCATTTTCAATGCAAAGCTTAAAAGCTAAAATGAATGAATATATATTAAAAGCAATTTAAGGAGACTTGATGAAATTTAAAGCAGATGAAATTAGTTCTATTATAAAAGAAAGAATTGAAAAATTTGATTTTAATCTTGAAATAGAAGAAACCGGTAAGATTATTTCAGTTGCTGATGGTGTTGCTAAGGTTTATGGTCTTAAAAATGCTATGGCCGGTGAGATGGTTGAATTTGAAAATGGCGAAAAGGGAATGGTGCTTAACCTTGAAGAATCAAGTGTTGGTATTGTTATTTTAGGAAAGGGACTTGGCTTAAAAGAAGGAAGTTCTGTAAAAAGATTAAAAAAACTTCTAAAGGTTCCAGTTGGTGATGCGTTGATAGGCCGTGTTGTAAATGCTTTAGGTGAGCCAATTGATGCTAAGGGAGCGATTGAAACAAGTGAATATCGCTTTGTAGAAGAAAAAGCAAAAGGTATTATGGCTAGAAAAAGTGTTCATGAACCATTACATACGGGTATTAAAGCTATTGATGCTTTAGTTCCAATTGGTAGAGGACAAAGAGAGTTAATTATTGGTGATAGACAAACGGGTAAAACTACTGTTGCAATAGATACAATTATTAGTCAAAAAGGTAAAGATGTTATTTGTATTTATGTGGCAATTGGTCAAAAACAAAGCACAGTGGCTCAAGTAGTTAAAAAGCTTGAAGAATACGGCGCAATGGATTATAGTATAGTGGTAAATGCAGGTGCTTCAGATCCTGCTGCATTGCAATATCTTGCTCCATATACAGGTGTAACTATGGGTGAGTATTTTAGAGATAACTCAAGACATGCGTTGATTGTTTATGATGATTTGAGTAAGCATGCTGTTGCCTATCGTGAAATGTCTTTGATTTTGCGTCGTCCTCCGGGTCGTGAAGCTTATCCAGGGGATGTATTTTATTTACATTCAAGATTGCTTGAAAGAGCAAGTAAATTAAGTGATGAACTTGGCGCAGGAAGCTTAACAGCATTACCTATTATTGAAACTCAAGCAGGGGATGTTTCAGCTTACATCCCAACCAATGTTATTTCAATTACCGATGGTCAAATTTTCTTAGAGACAGATTTGTTTAACTCAGGTATTCGTCCTGCGATCAATGTTGGTTTATCTGTATCTCGTGTTGGTGGTGCTGCACAAATTAAAGCAACAAAACAAGTTTCAGGTACCTTAAGACTTGACTTAGCTCAATATAGAGAATTGCAAGCTTTTGCACAATTTGCAAGTGATTTAGATGAAGCAAGTAGAAAACAACTTGAGCGTGGACAAAGAATGGTTGAAGTTTTAAAGCAACCTCCATATTCTCCGCTTTCAGCAGAGAATCAAGTTGTGATGATTTATGCAGGAACTAAAGGATATTTAGATGATATTGCAGTTTCAAAAATAGGAGAATTTGAAGCAGCCTTATATCCATTTATTGAAGCTAAATATCCAGAAATTTTTGAGCAAATTAGAACTAAAAGAGCTTTAGATAAAGATTTGGAAGAAAAATTAGCTAAAGCGTTGAGTGAGTTTAAAGCAAACCATATATAAGGTTTTTAAATGTCTAATTTAAAAGAAATAAAAAGAAAAATAAAAAGTGTCCATAATACACAAAAAACAACTAATGCAATGAAGCTTGTTTCTACTGCCAAATTAAGAAAGGCAGAAGAGGCAGCTAAAAAGTCAAAGATTTTTGCTCAAAAAATTGATGAAGTTTTATCTGAAATTGCTTTCAAGATTAATCAATACGAAGGTCTTGATGATAAACTTCCATTTTTTAGAAAAAAAGACAATATTGAAAAAATGGATATTATTTTCATTACTGCTGATAAAGGCTTATGTGGCGGTTTTAACATTAAAACTATTAAAACAGTAAATGAAATGCTCGAAGATTGTAAAGCAAAAAAAATCAAGGTAAGATTAAGAGCTATTGGTAAAACAGGTATTGAGTATTTTAATTTTCAAAATATTGAAATTTTAGAAAAATATTTAGACACAAGCTCTAGCCCTGATTATGAAAAAGCTTGTGCTATTATTGAAAATGCAGTAGATGATTTTATAAATGAAGTTACAGATAAGGTTGTAATTGTACACAATGGCTATAAAAATATGATTTCACAAGAAATTCGTGTTAATGAATTATTACCAGTGCAAGCTATTGCGAGCAAAGAAGAACAAGAGTCTCAATCTTTAATGGATTTAGAACCTGAAGATGAAGAAATTTTAAATGATTTATTAAAAACTTATTTTGAATATAATATGTATTTTTCTTTAGTTGATTCTTTGGCGGCTGAGCATAGTGCAAGAATGCAAGCTATGGATAATGCAACCAATAATGCAAAAGCTAGAGTTAAACAACTCAATTTAGCTTATAATAAAGCAAGACAAGAATCTATTACCACCGAATTGATAGAAATTATCAGTGGTGTTGAGTCAATGAAATAAATTTAGGAGTGATGATGCAAGGTTTTATTTCTCAAGTTTTAGGACCAGTGGTTGATGTTGAATTTAAAGAATATCTTCCACAAATTAACGAAGCTATAATCGTAAATTATGAATTAGAAGGAAAAGAATGCAAGCTAGTGCTTGAAGTAGCTGCGCATTTGGGTGATAATAAAGTAAGAACTATCGCTATGGATATGACTGATGGTCTTGTTAGGGGTTTAACGGCTGTTGCGACTGGAAACCCAATTAGCGTTCCAGTGGGCGAAAAAGTACTTGGAAGAATTTTTAATGTAACAGGTGATTTGATTGATGAGGGCGAAGAGATCAATTTTGATAAACATTGGTCAATCCATAGAGATCCACCTCCATTTGAAGAGCAAAGTACAAAAAGTGAAATTTTTGAAACAGGTATTAAGGTAGTTGATTTGTTAGCTCCTTATGCAAAAGGTGGTAAAGTAGGACTTTTTGGTGGTGCAGGTGTTGGTAAAACCGTTATTATTATGGAGTTAATCCATAATGTTGCATTTAAACATAGCGGTTATTCTGTTTTTGCAGGTGTTGGTGAAAGAACTCGTGAGGGTAATGATCTTTACAATGAAATGAAAGAAAGTAATGTTTTAGATAAAGTTGCATTATGTTATGGTCAAATGAATGAACCACCAGGAGCAAGAAATCGTATTGCTTTAACAGGTCTTACTATGGCTGAGTATTTTAGAGATGAAATGGGACTTGATGTGTTGATGTTTATTGATAATATCTTTAGATTTTCACAATCAGGTTCTGAAATGTCGGCACTTTTAGGAAGAATTCCTTCAGCCGTTGGCTATCAACCAACTTTAGCTAGCGAAATGGGTAAATTCCAAGAAAGAATTACTTCAACTAAAAAAGGTTCTATTACTTCAGTTCAAGCAGTTTATGTGCCAGCAGATGATTTAACAGACCCTGCTCCTGCAACTGTTTTTGCGCATTTAGATGCAACTACGGTTTTAAATAGATCAATTGCTGAAAAAGGTATTTATCCAGCTGTTGATCCGCTTGATTCTACTTCAAGAATGCTTGATCCACAAATTATTGGTGAAGAGCATTATAAAGTAGCTCGTGGAGTACAATCAGTACTTCAAAAATACAAAGATTTGCAAGATATTATTGCTATTTTAGGTATGGATGAATTGAGTGAAGAAGATAAATTGATCGTTGAAAGAGCAAGAAAAATTGAAAAATTCCTATCTCAACCATTCTTCGTTGCTGAAGTATTTACAGGAAGTCCTGGTAAATATATTAGTTTAGAAGATACAATAGCAGGTTTTAAAGGTATTTTAGAAGGAAAATATGACCATTTACCTGAAAATGCTTTCTATATGGTAGGTGGAATTGATGAAGTTATTGAAAAAGCAGAAAAACTTAAGGCTTAATAATGGATAATTTAATACATATAGAGGTGGTAACGCCTCTTGGTATGATTTACAATGATAATGTAAAGTCTATTGTTCTTCCTGGAAGTGAAGGTGAATTTGGTGTTTTAAAAGGACATGCATCTTTAATTTCTTCTTTAAGGGCAGGGATTATAGATATAGAAAAATCAGATTCTACCCATGAGTTAGTTGCTATTGATTCAGGTCATGCAAAAGTTTCTGAAACGAAAGTAAGCGTTTTAGCAAAAGGTGCTGTGTGGGTTGGAGGAAATAGTGATAGTGAAATAGCAAAAAGATTAGCAGATGCAAAAGATTTAATCAAATCTATGAGTAGTGATAGTGTTGCTTTAGCTTCTACTTTTGCTAAGATGGATAATAATGTAAGGCAAAAATAGTGGATTTTCAATCAATTTTTCATTTTTTTGAAAATACAAGCTTAATTACTTATATTGTATTGGCTTGGCTTTCGGTGTATTTTATACTTAGTTTTAGTATTTTATTTTCAAGATTAATGCTTATTAATAAATGGATGCAAGATGAAAGTCAGGCTTTAGAAGCTTTGATGAGAGGAGAGAGGGATTTAAGCCAAAGTGCATCAATTTTAAAAAAATGTATTGAGATTGATGAAACTAAGATGAATATTTATAAAAATTCTGTTGAGAAAAAAGCCACAATTGGATTAACTTGGCTTAGTATTATTGCTTCAACCTCTCCTTTTATAGGTCTTTTTGGTACAGTTATTTCTATACTTGAAACTTTTGGTGGTGTAGAAATGCAAAATTCTTTGAGTATTATTGCGCCAAAAATTAGTGAAGCTTTGGTAGCTACAGGTTGTGGAATTTTAGTGGCAATTCCTGCATATAGTTTTCATTTGATTATCAAACGCAAAGCTTATGAACTAATTAATATTTTAGATAGTGAGATAAAAGTATTAGTAAGTTCAGCAAAGGTTTAATTGATGTTTTTAGAAGAAAAACCCGAACTAAATATTACACCTTTAGTGGATATTATGCTTGTATTGCTTGCTATTTTAATGGTAACAGCACCAAGTATTACATATGAAGAAAAAGTTCAACTTCCTCAAGGTTCACAAAAAACTTCAAGTGCTCCAAATATCAAAAGTTTAATTATAACAATTAATGCAAAAAAAGAAATTTTTATAGGAAAAGATAAATTTAATTTTTTAAGTTTTGCGGATAATATGAATGCATTAAAAGTGCAATATAATACTCAAGAAACAGTTTTCATTAGAGCGGATAAGAATTTAAAATATGATGATGTAATGAGTATTTTAAGAACAATAAAGCATTTGGGTTTTCAAAAAGTTGCTTTGCAAACTGAGTAAAAAATGGAAGAAAATTCTACATATAATTTTAAAGCTTTTACTTATGCGATTTTAGTTTATTTTTTTGTTGTTTTTTTAGTATTTTTTAAGTTAGTCGAATATAAGTCAAAAGCTATTGAATATACTAATGATCCCAATAGTTTTATTAATATAGAACTTGGAGATAGTATAAATCAAAATCAAGTAAATATGATACAAGAATTGCAAAAAGAAAATTTGCAAAGTTTATTTGAAGAGAATCTTTTGCAAAAATACACTACAAATAAAAATGTTAATACTCAAAATGTAGAACAACAAGCTAGTGTTTTCAATGAGTTATTTGGCAAAATAGAAGACTATCAAGAAGAAAAAACTACAAAAGTACAATCTTCAATGCCATCGAAAAAACCTACTTTTACTCAAAGAGAAAAAATCAATGATTTTTCTAAGCAATTAAATGAAAATCTACAAATTAATCAAGAACTAGGACAATCTGTTATAGAACAAAAAATAGGAGTTTATGATCAATTTTTAGGTGCTGTTAGAAAACATCTTGAAGATAGATGGAGAATATACAATCCTAGTGGTAATTTAAGTATAGAAGTAGAATTTGTAATTGATAATAACGGATATTTTTATTTGTTAAGTACCACTAGCGCACATAGTGATAATTTTGATAAAAAGGCAAAAGAATTTTTACAAAATTTAGAAGGAAAATACATAACTTTACCTCCAAATGGTAAAATAAGAAAAATTAAAATGAAACTTAGTGATATAATTGAGTTTAAAACGGAGAAGTGATGAAAAAAATATTAGCGTTTTTATTTTTTTGTTCAGTATTATTTGGGCAAGATGCGACAATATCTGTTGTAAATAAAGGTATGCAATTACCTAAAATTTATATTAAAGATCAATCAAGATTGAATGATTTAGATCTTAAAAAAAGCTTTTATAATATGCTTGTTAATGATATAAAAGTGAGTTCAAATTTTGAATTAACTCAAGATGAAAAACAAGGTGATTATATTTTTTCTTATGTTTTAAATAAAAATGGTAAACTTTTGGATATTGATGTTGAAATTTTAGCTGCAAATGAAACAAAAACGAGATTTTATGAGCAAATTCTTTCCATTGAAGAATATCCATTTTTAGCACATAGAAGTGTCGCTCAAATGAATAGAAAATTAGGTTTTGCACCAGTTGATTGGATGGATCATAAAATTTTAATAGCTAGAACTCAAGGTAATAAGCAAAGTGATATTTTGTTAGCAGATTATACTTTAACTTATCAAAAGATATTAATATCAAAAGGTTTAAATTTATTTCCCAAATGGGCAAATAAAGAACAAGATGCATTTTATTTCACTGCTTATGAAGATGAAATTCCAACACTTTATAAATATAATATGAAAAATAAAAACATCACAAAAATCATTGCTAGTAAGGGTATGATGGTTGCTTCTGATGTTAGCGATGATGGTAAAAAAATTTTACTTACTATGGCGCCAAAAGATCAGCCAGATGTGTATTTGTATGATACAGATACAAAAGATTTAAAACAGATTACAAATTATACGGGTATTGATGTAAATGGCAACTTTGTAGATGATGATAAAAAAATCGTATTTGTATCAGATCGTTTAGGTTATCCAAATATTTTTATGCAAAATTTAGATTCTAATTTAACAGAACAAGTAGTTTTTCATGGTAAAAATAATTCTTCAGTTTCTACCTATAAACATTATATGGTTTATTCTAGCAGGGAGGTAAATCAAAGTGGGGTTTTTAATCTTTATTTAATGTCAACCCAAAGTGATTATATAAGACAACTCACTGCAAATGGTAAAAATCTTTTTCCAAGATTTTCAAGTGATGGAGAAAGTGTAGTATTTATTAAATATTTAGGTTCACAAAGTGCCTTAGGAGTCATTAGAATTAATGCAAATAGGGCTTTTCATTATGGTTTAAAGGTGGGTAAAATTCAATCAATTGATTGGTAAAATATCAAAATTGTATTTTTTTTGTTATAATTAAACATGATTTTTAAATAAAAAAGGGGAAAAGCAATGAAAAAAATCATTTTTGCTTCAATTACTGCGTTTGCTGTTATTGTAAGTGGTTGTGCTACAAAAAATACTAGTGTAAGCAGTTCAAGTAGTGTAGATGGATCAAAAGGTAGTGGTGGTTCTGATAGATTTGAAAATCTTGAATCTTTAAATTCTATTGCAAATGTGTATTTTGATTTTGATAAATTTAATGTTAGAAAAGATATGCAAAAAGTTGTTGCAGATAATGCTGAAATTTTCAACAAAGAAGCCGCGAATGCTGCAATTGTAGTTGAGGGAAACTGCGATGAATGGGGAACTGATGAATATAATCAAGCTCTAGGTTTAAAAAGAGCTAAAGCTGTTAAAGAATCTTTAGTAGCTCAAGGTGTTAGCGCAGATAGAATAAGCGTAAAAAGTTATGGAGAAACTAATCCTGTATGTACTGAAAGAACAAAAGCTTGTGATGCGCAAAATCGTCGTGCAGAATTTAAATTATCAAAATAAGTTTTAAATAAATGAAAATCAAATTATTATCAGTAGCTCTTTTAGGAGCTACTTTTTTATACGCTGAAATTTCAGCATTTGATGCAGGAAAAGTAGATACAAAAACACCTTATGGCTTAACTCAAAATGAAAAATTACAATACGAAAATCAAGAACGCTTAAAAGCTTTAAATGAATATTATACTAATTTGACTAGTAAGATAAATACTGCTGTAGAAAATATAGAAGGTTTACAAAGTGTAACCGAGGGTTTAAATGCTCAATATTCTAAAGCAAATACAAAATTACTTTCACTAGAAGAAAACTATCAAAATTTTGATGCAAATATCACAAAAGAAATTCAAAATTTAAGAGCTTATGTAGAAGAAAATAGGCAAATTCAAGAAAAAAATCACCAAGAAATTCAAAAAGTATTGAGCGAAATAACAACTTTGATCAATAAAATTAATGATGATTATGTTTCTAAAGAAGATATGAACCAAACCATAACTTTTTTTCAATCGGAAATAGCTAGAGTGCAAAATCAAACAAATAATATCCAAGTTGTTCCTATTGCTAGTGAAAGCAATAAAACCCAAGAAGTCATTAAAGAAGTAAATACGACTTTGGAAAAAGAAATTGTTCAAGTGAAAGATGATAGTTGGAAAAAACTGCAATCTAGCGAAATTTTAAAAAAAGCTATTGATGAAACCAATAAAAATCAATTTGATGATGCAAAAGAAAAATTTGAGCATTTAATTAGTATCCATTATAAACCTGCTAGATCTACTTTTTGGCTTGGAGAGATAAGATATAAACAAAAAGATTATGCAGGCGCTTTGGGATTTTACAAAAAAAGTTCTGCTATAAGCACCAAGGGTGATTATGTGCCAAAATTACTTTATCATACGGCTATTAGCTTAGATAAAGTTGGGGATCCAAAAAGTGCTAATAAATTTTACAAAGCTTTAAAGACAGCTTATCCTGATAGTCCTGAAGCAAAAGTTTCGCCAGATAGAAAATAAAAAAGGAGATAAAATGGCTATAGAAAAAAATAGTGTAGTTTCAATGTTTTATGAGTTAAAAGATGCAAACACAAATGAAGTTTTAGAATCAAATATTTATGCTGAACCTATTTCTTTTATTTTAGGTAAGGGTCAAATTTTAGAAGGACTAGAAGAAGAAATTCAAAAACTTGATGCCCCGTGTAATGCCGATATTGTGATAAAAAAAGAAAATGCTTTGGGTGAATATGATGCAAATGCATTGCAAACTTTACCAAAAGAACAATTTGCAGGGATTGATTTGCAAGTTGGTATGGAGCTTTTTGGCGAAGGCGAAGATGGTAATACAGTAAGAGTAATTGTTAGAGAAATTACTGAGAATGAAGTTACTATTGATTATAATCATGCTTATGCAGGAAAAGACTTGTTATTTTCAATTAATATTGTAGATGTCAGAGCTGCAAGTGAAGATGAAATTTTAACAGGAATTATTGCAGGTAGCAGAAGTTGTGGATGTGGTGGTGGAGGACATCATCATGATCATCATCACGGACATGGTGGTGGTGGATGTTGTGGTGGCCACGGACATGGTGGTGGCGGTTGCTGCGGTGGACACTAATGAATAGTGCATTTATTTTCCCAGGCCAAGGCTCTCAAAGTGTTGGTATGGGGCTTAGTTTTTATGAGAATTCACTTAAAGCAAGAGAATTATTAGATTGTGCAAGTGATTATTGTAAAATTGATTTTAAAAATTTGCTTTTTAAGGAAAATGAAAATTTAAATAAAAGTGAATTTACACAAATGGCCATAGTGTTAAACTCACTAATGGCTTATGAAGCTTTAAAAGAGCAAGCTAGTATAGAAGCTAAGTATAGTTTAGGCCATTCACTAGGAGAATTTAGTGCTTTAGCGACTCAAGGTGCATTTGACTTTTTAGATGTTATAGCACTTGTTAACAAGCGTGGCCAATTTATGCAGGAGGATTGCTCTAAAATCGAAGCTGGTATGATGGTGGTTTTAGGACTTGAAGATAAAGTAGTAGAAGAACTTTGTCAAAAGGCATTAAGTGAGCAAAAAAGTATTTTTGCAGCTAATTATAATTGTGAAGGACAGATTGTAGTAGCGGGCTTAAAGCCTGATTTAGCTTCTTATGAGAGTGAGTTTAAGAATGCAGGAGCCAAAAGAGCTATGCTTTTGAATATGAGTGTTGCAAGCCATTGTCCATTATTAAAAAATGCGTCTTTAAAACTTACAAAAGAACTAGAGCTTGTGTTAAAAGATGATTTTAAAAGTGTAGTTTCAAATGTAAATGCAAAAATATATAGTGATAAAACTCAAGCTTTAACACTTTTAAGCGAGCAACTTATAAAGCCTGTTCTTTATAAACAAAGCATTAAAACAATAGACAATGAAGTGGATTTTTATATAGAATTTGGTGCGAGCGTGCTAAAGGGCTTAAATAAAAAAATCACTCAAAAAGAAACTTATGCTTTAAGTAAAATAGAAGATATTGATGAAATTCTAAAGGTGATTAAATGAAAATAGCTATTTTAGGAGCTATGCCCGAAGAGGTTACTCCTTTACTCGAAACATTAAAAGAATATCAAACAATTGAATATGCAAATAATACTTATTATATTGCAAAATACAAAAATCATGAATTAATCATCGCTTATTCTAAGATAGGGAAAGTAAATTCCACTCTTAGCGCGACTATTATGATAGAAAAATTTAAAGCTGAACTTATGCTTTTTACAGGAGTGGCTGGTGCTTTTAATCCTAGTTTGGAAATAGGGGATTTAATCTATGCTACAAAATTAGCTCAATATGATTTAGATATTACAGCTTTTGGACATCCGCTTGGTTATGTTCCTGGTAATGAAATTTTTATAAAAACAGACGATAAGCTTAATAATCTTGCCATAGAGGTTGCTAAAGAACTTGGTGTTAAATTACAATCAGGTATTATCGCTACGGGTGATGAATTTATTTGTGATGAGAATAAAAAAGCAAAAATTAGAGAAATTTTTAATGCAGATGCTTGTGAAATGGAAGGAGCTAGTGTGGCTTTGGTATGTGATGCTTTAAAAATTCCATGTTTGGTTTTAAGATCAATGAGTGATAAGGCAGGTGAAAAAGCTGAATTTGACTTTGATGAGTTTGTAGAAAAATCCGCTAAAATTTCAGCTAATTTTGTTTTAAAAATTTGTGAGAAATTATGATAAATCTTAGCAAAAGACTAATCAGAGAAGTTGCAAAAGCAAATGCTAAGTTTTCCTTAATAGGAGATAATGATAAAGTTTTATTAGGACTTAGTGGCGGGAAAGACTCTCTAGCTCTAGCTCATCTTTTAAAGCGTATGCAAGCACATGCACCTTTTAAATTTGAACTTAAAGCAGTAACTTTAAGTTATGGCATGGGTGAAGATTACACCAAACTTCATAATCACTGCAAAGAACATGGTATTGACCATGAGGTTATTGATTCTAATATTTATGAAATTTCAGGTGATACCATTAGAAAAAATTCAAGCTTTTGTAGCTATTTTTCAAGAATGAGGCGTGGTGCTTTATATACTTACGCCTTAGAAAATGGTTTTAATAAATTAGCCATAGCTCATCATTTAGATGATGCAGTAGAGAGTTTTTTTATGAATTTCATTTATAATGGTGCTCTTAGAAGTTTAGCGCCAAAATATAAAAGTAAAAGAGATATAGAAGTCATCCGTCCTTTGATTTTTGTAAGAGAAAGACAATTAAGGGAAAATGCTATTAATAATGAATTAGAAGTAATTGGTAATGAATTTTGTCCTGGTATGAAATTAAGTGAAAAAAATGTAAAATTTCCTCATGCTAGAGAAGAAGCTAAACAGCTTTTAGCAAATTTAGAAAAAGAAAATCCAAAATTATTTACGAGCTTAAAAACTGCATTTGAAAATATCCACACGGATAGTTTTTTCATGGTTAAGAATAATGACTAAACTTTTAATTATAGTTGATTATCAAAATGATTTTATCGATGGTAGCTTAGGTTTTGAAAAAGCTACCAAGATAAAAGATAATATTCTTACTCTTTTAAAAAATCATCAAGGTGATGTTGTTTTTACTTTTGATACGCATGATGAGAATTATTTAAAAACCCAAGAAGGAAAAAAACTGCCTATTTATCATTGTATTAAAGATACTTTTGGTTGGCAAATGCCAAGCGATTTTGATGTGTATTTAAAAAATGCAAAAAAAATCTTTTATAAGAATGCTTTTGGTAGTTTAGAATTGGCTAATTTTTTAAAACAAAATCATTATGAAAGTATAGAATTTTGTGGCTTAGTTTTGCATATTTGTGTATTTAGTAATATTATTTTAGCTCAAAGCGCCACGCCTAATTCTAAAATTATTTTACATAAAAATGCTACTGCAAGTTTTAATGAATCTTTAGAAAATAGTGCTTATGAAATTTTACAAGCTTATGGCATAGAGCTTTTATAGATGCAAGGCTTTATTTTGCACACTCAGAGTGTAAAAGATGAGGATTTGATTGTTTATCTTTTAAGTGCCAAAAAAGTTATTAAAAGTTATAGATTTTACGGAATGAGACATTCTAATATTCTAAATGGATATAAGATTGATTTTGAACTTGAAGAAAGTTCTAGATTTTTACCGCGCTTAAAAGATGTTTTACATATTGGATTTTCTTGGGTTTTAGATAGAGAAAAAATGTTTTTTTGGCAAGAATTTATCAGGCTTTTTTATTGGCATTTAAAAGATGTTGAGGAGATTGATAGTTTTTATTTTGAGCTTTTAGAAGATTGTGCTAAGCGTTTTGAAAAACAAGATTGCAAGCGTGTGATTGTGGATGCTTATTTAAAGATTCTAAGCTTTGAAGGACGCTTGCATAAGGATTTTATTTGCTTTTTGTGTGATGAGTGTATAAAAGAAGATGTTGTATTAGTAAGGGCTTTTTTGCCTGCGCATAAAAAATGTGCTTTTGGCTATGAGTTTAAAGCTAAAGATCTTGTGAGGTTTTATGAAAATTTTAATTCATCGCATTTTAGCGATGAATATATTGATAATTTATATAAAATCATTAAAGAGGGTTTTTAAGAGTAATATCATACATCATAATAGCCTCTTGTCTTAATTTTGCGATGATATTTGCACTATCAATATGTGTATTTTTTATAATAGCTTCCTTGCTATTTTTAATATCTTCAAGCAAATTTCCAAGTTGTTTTTGGGAGCTTTGTAAGCAAGTGCTTATACATTTTGGTTGTGTTTGTTGTAAAACTTGCTCGAAATTTAAACTATGATTGTTAAGCTTTGAAGCATGTGCTGCTAGATTATTTGCACTTGTTCTAATGCCACCTAATGCTTTGTAAATCCCTTTTGAATTGATATGAGCTGCCATGAACCTTCCTTGTTTTATGGTATCTCTTCATTCATATTGCTTAGAATTTTACAAGCAAAAATCATTCCTTATTGAAAAATTCTTGCATATATTTTCGCATAATTTCTGCATCATTAATGCGATTAACACAATCTCTAAAATTTGAAGCATCTTCATAGCCTTTAGAATATTCATGTAAGTGCTTTCTAAATATGCTTATACCTTGTTCTTTATAATGTTTTAGCATTTCTTCAAAATGCGTAAAGATGATTTTGTTTTTTAAAGTTTTATCGATTTTTTTACCAGTTTTTACCTCGTGAAATATCCAAGGTTTTCCTATGCTTGCACGCCCTATCATCAATGCATCACAATTTGTTATTTTAAAAACTTCTTTAGCATTTTCTGTGCTAATATCGCCATTTGCAACTAAAGGAATTTTGATATTTTCTTTAGCTAAAGCTATAGCTTCATAATCAGAATTTCCGCTATACATTTGTTTTCTAGTGCGACCATGCATACTGATAAAATCTACCCCAGTATTTTCACATGCTTTAGCAATAGCAATAGGATCTTTTTTTTCAAACCCTAATCTTACTTTGACACTAGTTAGCTTTTTATTGCTTGTTTTTTTGATAAGTTCTAAAATTCTTTGCAATTTATCAAGATCTTGCAAAAGAGCACTGCCTGCACATTGTTTTATAACTTTATTTACAGGACAGCCACAATTAAAATCAATCCCATCTATAAAATCAAAACGATTTAATATTTCTACAGCTCTTTGAATCACACTTTCATCCGAGCCTGCAATTTGAACTATATAAGGATTCTCAAGTTCAGCTTTTTCTAACATTTTAAGAGTTTTTGAGCTTTCATACACTAAAGCATTAGAACTTATCATCTCACTAATTGTTACATCAGCTCCAAATTGTTTAACTAAATTTCTCAAAGGTAAGTCCGAAAAACCTGCCATAGGAGCTAAAAACAAAGGCTTTTTACTAAAATCTATCATTGTATAAATTTTTCAAGTTCTATTTTTTTATTATGTTCTCTTAAAAAGAGCAAGAGTCTAAAATCCTTATGTTCGTTTTGATCATTTCCTAATTCATTAAGCAATTCATCATACATACCAAATTCTGCTAAAGTATAAAGATAAGCTCTTAAAGCTTGAGAATGACTATCTTTTAACTTTTTAAATAAAGCAATTAATATTTGAGGCTCTATTTTTTTACAAAGTATTTTTGTGCATTGTAAATATGACTTATCATCTAAGGTATTCATGCTAAGCAAAACTTCGATTTCAGCATGATTTAATTCCAAATTTTCTTTTTCAAATCTATCCAAAAGTAATAAAATATCATCTTGATTTTTTTGTATTTTTAGTGTTTTAATTTGGCTATAAGGTGCATTATCTAATACCATTTTATAAGCAAAATTTTCTAATTCATTTGTCAGAGTTTCTTTATTTTTAATAAAAGAAAAAGCATAGTCGCTATCTTTTTGGAAATGATTTTTTTCATTTAAAATGAAAATTTCATTATGTGGATCGAGTTTGTATTTTTTTAATTCCACAAATTCCTTTTTGTCTAACTGCTCTAAAATATTTATAATATCATCTATTTTTGTATTTTGATTTTTTTCTTTAAAATAAAGAGCTTGAGTGTTTTTGGCTATATCTTGAAATTCTTGAGTTTTAAATTTAATTTTGCTTATTTTTTTCAAAAATACATCAATTAAAAAATTTTCATAATTTTTGCTATCTTTAATAAGATTTTTGTATTGTAAATGTTTTAAAAAGCCATAAAAACTCATATGCAATAAAGCTAAAACCATCAAAATAAATGCAGGTAAAATTACCCACAAGCTGATAGGTAAATTTAGCTCAAAAGTAGAAATTGTGAAAGTGTAATTTCCCAAATTTAGATTATAAACTAAGGCTGCTACGATTAAAAGATAAACTAAACTTGCAAAGAAAAATAATTTTACTTTCATAATTCTTTCCTTTTTTCTAAGTTTTCACGACAATTTATACAATATTTTGCGTGAGGTTTTACTTTGAGTCTTTCAGGATGTATATCTTCATCGCAATACTCACAAATTCCATAAGTATTGTTATCTATTTTGCTTAATGAATGTTTAATTTCTTCTAATTCTGTTTTTAAATTTTCATTGATTTTTAAGTCAATATGTGAGCTGTTGTCAATTTGCTGTAAATCAACTTCATCTCTTGGTTCACTATCTTGCAGATCATGGATATTGTCTATATTACCTTGAAGTTCTTGTAAAATTTCTTTTTGTCTTTGAAGTAATATATTTTTAAATTCTTCAAGATTTAACTCTTGCATAAATGCTCCTATTTGTGGTATGGATGATTTGTATTAATGCAAAATGCACGATAAATTTGTTCTAAAAGCATAGTTTTAGCAAATTTATGCACTAAAGTCATTTTGCTAAGAGCTATGCTTGTATGCATTTGTGCGATGAATTCTTTTTCAAGGCCATAAGCACCGCCTATAAAAAAAGAAATTTCATTTTTATCTTGTAATAATTTAGCAAATTCTATACTTGTAAGCTCTTTACCCTTTTCATCTAAAGCTATGCAAAAACCTTTTTTATAAGGATTTAGCGCGTTTGTATAAGATTTTTTTGCTTCTATGGTATTGGTATTTTGTGCTAAATTAATTTTATTGTTAAAAATACAAATATCATTAAAATTGCAAAATTTTTTGATGAGCTTGGTGTAGCGCTCATCTATTTTACTAAATTCATTATTATTATTTTTTTGAATGCTTAAAAGATTAATATGCATTTTTAATTTTTAGAAAAAAATCTTAAAAAATCTGCTATAAATTTTTTATGTTCACTTCTTTCTACAATAGCATCAATTAATCCATGTTCAAGTAAAAATTCGGCCTTTTGAAAGCCTTCTGGTAAATCAGCACCTATAGTTTGTTTGATAACTCTAGCTCCTGCAAAGCCTACTAGGGCACCAGGTTCAGCCATAATGATATCTCCAAGCCAAGCAAACGATGCACTCACTCCACCCATAGTTGGATCAGTTAAGACAGAAATATAGGGAAGCTTTTCTTCTGCTAATAGCTTTAATGCTGCACTTGTTTTGCTCATTTGCATTAAAGAATAAGTGCTTTCTTGCATTCTAGCTCCACCACTTGCGCTCACTATAACAACAGGAGTTTTTTTCTCAATTGCCCTTTCAATAGCTCTAAGAATTTTTTCACCTTCTACTGAGCCCAAACTTCCACCCATGAAAGAAAAATCAAAAACAACTAATTGAGTTTTAATGCCATCTATATTGCACTCGCCACTTATTATAGCGCTTTTTCTTCCTGTTTTTTCTTCATTTTCTGCCAATCTTTTTTTATATGATTTACTATCAACAAATTTAAGCGGATCAATCGCATGTAAATCTTTATCCATTTCTACAAAAGTATCTTCATCACTAAGTAGCTCGATGCGTTTTAAAGGATTTAATCTCATATGAAAATTACATTTAGGACAAACATTATAACAAGTTTCTATTTCTTTATAATACATTAACGCATGACAAGAATTACATTTTACCCAGTGATTTGGAGCTTCGCTTGGAGCGGCTTGTTTGCGTCTTATGCTAGAAAAAATATCTAAAAAATTCATTATCTCTACCTAAAATAAAATTTCAAAATTATAGCAAGATTTTAGTATTTTTAAAATCTTGCACCCAACATAAACTCGAATTTGCTTAAGTCGTCTTTTGAATTAGTGTTAAATGGTTTAGCAAAAACTAAATTTAAAGCACCTAGTGGGGTTAGCCACTCAAAGCCAATACCTGTGCTCCATCTTTGAATTTGACTTAAAGAACTCTCACCTATGGCACCATAGTCAAAAAACACACTTCCTCTTAGTTTGATTCTATCAAAGATTGGAAAGCTAAGCTCTACAGAATTTGCAAAAGCCACTGTACCACCTGTTTCATCACCCCATTCGTTTTTAGGACTCACGCTTCTTCTATCAAAACCTCTAATAGTTCCTATGCCTCCAAGGTATAATTTCTCATTGATAGGTAAATAACCTTGATCCCATACCTTATAAAAACTTGCTTTATAACGATAAATCAAATCCCAGCCTATAAATTCTTCTAAGCCTTGATAATAATTAAATTTAGTAGTAGAGCTTATAAATTCTTGATCTCCACCTAAGCCTGCATATTCAAGTGAGGTTGAAGCGATAAAACCTGATCTTGGTAGATAATAATCATCTGTATTGTTAAATACTATTGAAGGAGTGATAGAACTTTTGTAAGTTTTTCCAAGTTTATATCCTTGGGCGATTAAGCGATCACTCAAATGATAAATATCACTTTGCTCAAGATTGTAAGTTAAATCTATGCTTGTATATCTTCCCAAAGTTTTACCAACACTTATATCAAAACCATAGTTTCTCTCATCATAACTATCCCATTCTAAACGATCTGAATATAATGATCCTCCAAGAGAATAATCACTATCATTCACTCTAGGATTTCTTAAAGATATTCTACCTGAAAGTGTATCATCGCCTTTGTCTATACTTACACTTCCTTTCATGCCAGAGCCTAAGATATTTGCATCAGATAATGAAGCACTAAGTAAAATTCCATCACTAGTTCCATAACCAATACCACCTGAAATAGCTCCAGTTGAAGCTTCTTTGACTTCTACTATCAAATCAATATGTGTATCATCTACTCTTTGTTCTTTAATATCTACATTTTCAAAATATGCAGTTCTTCTTAGAGCATTTCTTGAGTCTATTAAATCAGTTCTATTGTAAAGATTACCTTCGGTTAGATAAAGCTCTCTACGAATAACCCTATCAACTGTTTTAGTATTACCTGAAATTTCAACATTTCTAACATATACTTTTTCATTAGGTATGACTTTAAAAATAATCATAGCTTCATGGTTTTCTTTATCTTTTTGTATATCAGGTATAACCTGTACAAAAGCATAACCCAAATCAGCTGTCTTTGTTTCTATAGTTTTTATATCTTCTCTTAGTTTTTCTATATTAACTATTTTTCCAACACTTAATTTTAAATCATTTGCTAAAGCTTCATTTTCTTCATCACTAAAAATAGGATTAAAAATTTTAATTCCTTTAACTTTATAAACCTCACCCTCGTTGATAAAATAAGTTAAATCAGCTTGATAAGTATCTGTGTAAGTATTTAAAAAAGCAGGAGATACGCTCACATCAAGATAACCTTCTTTTAAATATACATCTGAAATTCTTGAGCTATCATTTGCAAGATCAAAGATTTTAAGCTTACCATCATTAAAGCCCCACATCCAGCCTAGGGCTTCTCTTTGTTTATTTGCTACTGCAGGTTCAATATCTGAATAACTTAAATTTTTTGCACCACTTAAATGTACTTTTTCTATGATGATATTTTCCCCACGATTTACAACAAAAGTAAGTTTTAATGAGCTTGAATTACTTAATTTTTCATCTTTGATTTCTACAACAGTATCATAAAAACCTTTGGCTTGATAAAAAAGTTTGATTTTTTCAGCTGCGTCTTTAGCTGAATTTTCATCATATAAAATTCCAGGTTTTAAACCAACAAGACTTTCTATTTGTTTTCTATCATTACTTGCTATACCTTGAATGTCTATTTTTCCAATGGAAGGTTTTTCTATTACTTTAAAAATTAGCACCCCATTTTTTTCTTCTACTACTATATCTTTAAAATAATTTCTATCAAAAAGGTTTTTAATTGCTGTATCTATACTAGCAGGATCGATTTTTTGTCCTATTTTTAATTTAGAAATCGCAATAGCACTTTCTTTAGAAAGTTGCGATAAGCCTTCAAATTTTATATCTTTAATCGTAGCTGCACATAAAGAACTTGAGAGTGCAAAGAAAACAAACCATTTTTTCATCATTTTACCTAAATTTTTATATACAAAATCGTTATAATACCAAAATATTTTTAACTAATGCTTTTTAAGGAAAATTTATGAAAGTAGGTATAATCGGACTTGGCTTAATAGGTGGATCTTTGGGCCTTAGCTTAAGAGAGAATAAATTAATAGATTTAGTTTGCGGATATGATATAAACAAAGAATTTGAACAAATCGCGCTAGAGCGAAAATTAATAGATAAAATTGTTTCATTTGAAGAGTTAAAAAAATGTGATGTGATTTTTTTAGCTATCCCTGTAAGAGCTATTGTAAAAATTTTAAAAGAATTTCAAGATATTTCTAAAGATTGCACTATCATTGAGCTTGGAAGTACAAAAGAAGAAATTATTAAAAATTTACCATCTGATTTACAAAGTCAATTTATCGCAGCTCATCCTATGGCAGGAACAGAAAATAGCGGTCCAAATGCAGCTATAAAAGACTTATATAAAAATGCAGTTTGTGTTTTATGTGATGTGCAAAATGCTGATCATATCCATCAAAAAAGGGCTATAGAAATTTTTTCAGATTTAGGAATGAAGCTTGTATTTATGGATAGTATTTCACATGATCATCATGCTTCTATCATTTCACACTTACCGCATGTGATTAGTTTTTCCTTGGCAAATTTTGTAATGAAAGAAGAAAATAAAAAAAATATAGCCCACCTAGGAGGTCCTTCTTTTAAAGATATGTGTAGAATTGCAAAATCAAACCCTCAAATGTGGAGTGGTATTTTTGAACAAAACAAACAAAATTTATTAAATTCTATTGATTTATTTCAAAAAGAATTACAAGAGTGTAAAAAAATGATAGAAAAATGTGATATAAATGAACTTGAAGCTTGGATTAAAAGTGCAAATAAGTTAAGAGAAATTTTGTAAAATTTTTTATAATTTACTCTTAATTTGCTAAAGCATAATATATTTTTACAAAAATTATACAATGAAAGTGGAGAATATGGTTTTTACGCGTAAAAGATCAAATAAAAAATGGATTTTTCTAGTTTTTTTAATACTTTTAGCCTTTGGGGTTTTTGTGTTAAATACAAAGCTGTTTGAAAAAAATCCTCCATTAATCCAAACAAAATCAGATATTATTTATAGCAATTTAACAGATCCTATATCTATAGAAATAAGCGATGAAAGCGTTTTAAAAGATGTTAAAGTCACACTATTTAAAGCAAATGAATTAAATGGTGAAATGCTTGTTAATGAACATGTTAAAGGTAATAAAAAAAGTGTCCATTTTGATTTAAAACTACCAAAACCAGCTTATAAAGAAAATGTTGATTCTTATAAGCTTGTAATAGAAGCAAGTGATAGTAGTTTTTGGAATTTCTTTTTAGGAAATCAAGCGCTTAAAGAAGTGAAAGTTATCATTGATACCAAAAAACCATTTGTAGAAATTTTAGACAATTCTTATCAAATCGAACAAGGTGGAGTAGGTAGTGTGGTATTTAAAGCAAGTGATGAGAATTTACAAGAAGTTTATATCACAACTGATAAAGACAAAATTTTTAAAGCAACTCCTTATGTGAAAGAAGGATATTATGCTGCGTTGATTCCTTGGGAGGCAACCGATGAGCATTTTAGAGCTTATGTAGTAGCAGTAGATAAAGCAGGTAATGTAAACAAACAAAGAATTAGATATTATTTTACCAATAAAAAATACCGAGTATCTAATATAAAAGTAAGTGATAGATTTTTAGATGGAAAGATTGAATTTTTAGCACAAAAATATGCTCCAAAAGATAGAGAGTTAAGCAGGCTTGAAAAATTTAAATTTGTTAATGAGGACTTAAGAGCTTCTAATGAAGTTATCATTCATGATATTACGAGTAAAGTTCCTGATACTATGATTAATAATTTTAAAGTCAATCTTTTCAAGCCTTTAAAAAATGGCCAAAAAGTAGCTGATTATGCCGATCATAGGTTTTATTCTTATAATAATCAAGCATTTAGTAGTTCTTATCATATGGGACTTGATTTAGCAAGTGTAAAAGAAGCGCCTATCATTAGCAATAACGATGGTGAAGTGGTATTTGTACAAGAAAATGGAATTTATGGACTAAATATTATTATTTATCATGGTTTTGGGATTTATACTCTTTATGGACATTGCACTAATGTGGATGTAAATGTGGGCGATAGAGTTAGAGCAGGTGATGTTATAGGTACTACAGGCACTACAGGTTTAGCGCTTGGAGATCATGTGCATTTTGGTGTTTTGGTGCAAGGTGTTGAAGTACGTCCTGAGCAATGGCAAGATGCAAAATGGATAAAAGAAAATATCTATAATGTATTAGAATCAAGCAAAAAAAGAATTTTGAGTGAATAAAAATGAATCAAACAACAATAGCAAAAGAAGTTAAAGGTGTTGGTATAGGTTTGCACAAGGGTGAGCCTATTAGTATAAAATTAGAGCCATTAGAAGCTGGTAGTGGTATAGTGTTTTATAGAAGTGATTTGGGAATTTCTTATGAAGCAAAGCCTGAAAATGTCATCGATACACAAATGGCTACTGTAATAGGCGATCATAGGGGTTATGTTTCTACTATAGAACATTTAATGAGTGCGATTAATGCTTATGGTATTGATAATGTGCGTATAGTTTTAGACGCAAACGAAGCTCCTGTAATGGATGGTAGCAGTATAGGTTTTTGTATGATGCTTGAAGAAGCAGGTATAAAAGAGCTTGATGCGGCAAAAAAAATTTTAGTGATTAAAAAAAGTGTAGAAGTAAAAGAAGGCAATAAATTTGTGCGTTTAAGTCCTACGGATATGCCTATTATAAACTATACAATCGAATTTGATAATCCTATTATAGGCAAACAAAATTATTGTTTTGAATTTAGCAAACAAAACTACATAGAGCAAATAGCAAGAGCAAGAACTTTCGGATTTTTAAAAGATGTTCAAGCTTTAAGAGCTATGAATTTAGGTCTTGGCGGAAGCCTAGAAAATGCTGTTGTGATTGATGATAATCGTATTTTAAATCCTGAAGGTTTGCGCTTTAAGGATGAATTTGTGCGTCATAAAATTTTAGACGCTATTGGGGATTTAACCTTGCTTGGATGTAGAGTTTTTGGAGATTATACTTCTTATGCAGGTTCACACAAGCTTAATCATCTTTTAACTAAAGAACTTTTAAAAGATCCTAGTACCTATGAAGTGGTAAGCTTAGAAAAAAGCACACATAAGGTTTACGAAAAGGTTTTTGCATAAAAAAGGTTACTTTGCTTTTAAATGCCATAGCAAAACCTTTAATGCTTGGTATTTATGAAAATGATTTATTGCTAAATACCATTGAAAGTGATTTAAAAGTTAGCGAGGTTTTACCAAAAATATTGCAAGAATTACTTTCACAATATGAGTTTGAAAAGCTTATTTATGTACATGGGCCAGGTTCTTACATGGGTATAAAAATTTCTTATGTTTCTTTTGAGACATTAGCCATAGTCAAAAACATTCCTTTAAAAGCAATCAGTGCTTTTGAGTTAAATAACAACACTCCTATACCTGCAAACAAACATTTATGTTTTGTAAAAAAAGACAATGGTGAAATTATTTTAGAGAAGACACAAGCAGGAAGTTTTTTTATGCCTCAAAGTTTAAAAGGTTTAAATTTAAGCAAAGAAAATACACCTTTTTATGTTTTAGATGCAATTAATTAAGGTAAAAAATGAAAATTTTAGTTCCTGCGACAAGTGCAAATTTAGGTCCTGGTTTTGATTGTTTGGGCTTGAGTTTAAAACATTTTAATCAAACTATAGTTGAAAAATCTAAATTTTTTAGTATTAACATACATGGAGAAGGTGAAAATAATATCTATCTTAAAAAAAATAATACTTTTGTTAATATTTTTTATGAAATTTATCAAAGACTTAGCGGTAAAAAAGATAATTTTCGTTTTGTTTTTCAAAATAATATCCCTTTAGCAAGAGGTATGGGAAGTTCTTCTGCTGTAATAATTGGAGCTATTGCTTGTGCTTATGAATTAAGCGGATTTAAAGCAGATAAAAATATCATTTTAAATGAAGCTTTAAAATATGAAAATCATCCAGATAACATAGCTCCGGCAGCTCTTGGAGGTTTTGTGTGTGCATTAAATCACAATCAAAAAGTCTTAGCTATAAAAAAAGAAGTAGATAAAGACTTACAAGCTGTTATAACTATACCAAATGTAGCGATGAATACTCAAAAATCAAGAACAGTTTTAGCTAAAAAAATTAATCTAGAAGATGCTGTTTTTAATCTTTGTCATGCTTCATTTTTAACAGCTTGTTTTTTAGAAAAAAAATATGACATGTTAAAATATGCAAGTTTAGACAAACTTCATCAAAATCAAAGAATGAAACTTTTACCTGAGCTTTTTGAAGTACAAAAATTAGCTTTAGATAATAATGCTCTCATGAGCACGCTTTCAGGTTCAGGTTCGAGTTTTTTCACTCTAGCTTATAAAGATGATGCTAAACAAATCAAAGAAAAAATCAAAAATAAATTTGCTAAATTTAGAGTTGAGCTTTTAGAATTTGATGATGAGGGCTTTAAAATTTGCTAAAAATTCCAAAAAAAAGATATAATTTTGAAAAACCATATACCCATTAGAATGTGCATTGTTTGCAAAGGTCGTTATGAAAAGCAAAGTTTGCATCAATTTCAAATAAAAAATTCTCAAATTATCACTAAAGTGGAATTTGGTAGGAGTTTATATATTTGTAATCCATGTTTTGAAAAAGATGAAAAAACATTGCAAAAAGCTTTTATGAGAGCTTGCAAAGGCAATTTTTATGGCAGTATAAATCAGCAGGATTTAAAGGAGATATTTTTTAATGACAGATGTAAAGATTAGCGAAATCGCTCAAGAGTTAGGATATACTAGTAAAGAAATTATAGAAAAAGCCAATGAAATAGGCTTAGAGGATATAAAATCCCCTAACAAAAAAGTATCTTCTGAAATCGCAGAAGCGATTTATCAATATGTACAATCAGGTGAAATACTAGATGTGGTAAAAAAAGTGGCCAAACCTAAAAAAGAAAGTGCGACTAAAAAAACTACTACTAAAAAAGAAGAAAGCAAAAAAGAAGAGAAAAAAACTACTAAAAAAGAAACAAAAACTCCTGTTAAAACAACAAATGAAAAGAAAGAAGAAAGTAAAAAAGAAGAAAAGCAACCTGAAAATCCTATTAAAAATGAAGCATTAGAAGAAAAAAAAGAAGAAATTAAATTCGATGAAAAACTAGGCTCTAATTTAAATTTAGCTAAAAGAAGAGGTTTAGTTATCGTTAAAAAGAAAAAAGAAGAAAGCAAAGAAAACCAAACAAACAATGAAGAAAAATCTAATATACAAAATACTCAAGGCTTGAGCCTTAGTATGATTTTTTCAAATTCAGATGAGAATTTAAAAAGAAAGAAAAAAGAAAAGAAAAATCATCCTGCGACAAGTAAAAAAGAAAACACTACTAAAATGGATCTTTTAGGAGATAAAGACTTTGCTGATATTTCTTTAGAAGATGATGATATGGTAGTTTTACCTGATTTTAGTGTAAAAGAAAACAAACCAGCACAACCAGCAAACAAAAAACAACCAAATATTTTAAAGCAATCTTTAAATAACTCTATCAACCCATTTGGCGAGGGTGGTATACAAAGAAGAAGTCGTAAAAAACCACCTAAAAAGGTAGAGAAAAAAGAAAGTGAAGCTATAACAAGTGTAAGCATACCTAAAGAAATTCGTGTGTATGAATTTGCTGAAAAACTTGGTAAAAACACCGGAGAAGTTATCTCTAAACTTTTCATGCTTGGTATGATGACAACTAAAAATGACTTTTTAGATGAGGATGCTATAGAAATTCTTGCTGCTGAATTTGGAGTGGAGATTAATATCATTGATGAGGCTGATGAGTTTGATTATGTAAAAGATTATGATGAAAATCAAACAGAAGAAAATTTAAGCCAAAGAGCTCCGGTTATTACTATTATGGGGCATGTTGATCATGGTAAGACTTCTTTGCTTGATTATATAAGAAAATCACGCATTGCAAGTGGCGAAGCAGGTGGGATTACTCAGCATGTTGGTGCTTATATGGTGGAAAAAAATGGTAGAAAAATCACTTTTATCGATACTCCAGGCCATGAGGCATTTACTGCTATGCGTGCAAGGGGAGCTAGTATAACGGATATTGTTATTATCGTAGTAGCTGCAGATGATGGGGTAAAACCACAAACTAAAGAGGCGATTAATCATGCAAAAGCAGCTAATGTGCCTATCATCATTGCTATTAATAAAATGGATAAAGAAAACGCAAATCCTGACATGGTAAAAACCCAACTAGCAGAAATGGACATCATGCCAGTAGAATGGGGTGGAAGCCATGAATTTGTGCCAGTTTCAGCTAAAAAGGGTGATGGTGTAGAGGATTTACTTGAAATTGTATTATTACAAGCTGATATTTTAGAGCTTAAAGCAAATCCAAAAGCCCATGCTAAAGCAAGTATTATAGAATCTTCAGTGCAAAAAGGTAGAGGTCCTGTGGCTACTATCATCGTGCAAAATGGTACTTTAAGAGTAGGAAATACAGTCGTAGCAGGGGAAGCTTATGGTAAAGTGCGTGCTATGAGTGATGATCAAGGCAAAGCTTTAAAAGAAATAGGCCCAGGTGAGTGCGGAGTGATCATAGGTCTTAGTGAAGTAGCTGATGCAGGAGAAACTCTAATAGCCGTAGATAGTGATAAGCAAGCAAGAGAATATGCTAATAAACGCCATGAATACAACCGCCAAAAAGAACTAAGTAAATCTACTAAAGTAAGCATAGATGAGCTTGGTGCAAAAATCAAAGAAGGCAATTTAAAAGCCCTTCCTATGATCTTAAAAGCAGATGTGCAAGGTTCACTTGAAGCGATTAAGGCTAGTTTAGAAAAACTCAAAAACGATGAGATTAAGGTTAATATCATCCATAGTGGGGTAGGTGGGATTACTCAAAGTGATATAGAGCTTGCAAGTGCGAGTGAAAATTCTATTGTTTTAGGTTTTAATATACGCCCAACTGGTGAGATCAAAGAACGCGCTAAAGATAAAGGCGTAGAGATAAAAACTTATAATGTTATTTATAACTTGCTTGATGATGTAAAAGCCTTACTAGGTGGTATGATGAGTCCTATCATCTCTGAAGAACAACTTGGTCAAGCTGAAATTCGCCAAGTGATCAATGTACCAAAATTAGGCCAAATCGCAGGTTGTATGGTGACAGAAGGCACGATCAATCGTGGTGCGAAAATCAGGCTTATTAGAGATGGGGTTGTGGTATTTGAAGGTAATGTAAGCTCGCTCAAACGCTTTAAAGATGATGTAAGAGAAGTTGCAAAAGGCTATGAATGCGGTGTAGGCATAGAAGGTTGTAATGATATGAGAGTGGGGGATTATATAGAAAGTTATAAAGAAGTTGAGGAACAAGTAAGCCTATGAACCCAGCCGAAATCAAAAAGCTACGCACAGAAAGCATTTTAAAAGAACTTATACCAGAAGCTTTAGCAAATTTAGACAACGAAGCTTTAAAAAATTTGTGCGTAGTAGATGTGGAGTGTAAAAAAGGCAGATATGATGCTTTTGTGTATCTAGATAAAATGTTTTTTAATACCCAAGAGCAAGAAATCATACTCAATCAACTCAAAAAAGCCGCCCGTGCTTTGCAAAATTATTGCATGAGTGAGCAAGGGTGGTATAGATGTCCGAATTTTCACTTTAAATTTGATGATAGATTAGAGTATCAAAACCATATGGATGCTTTATTTGAAAAAATCAAAAAGGAACAAAATGAATCTTGAAGCACTTTGTAAAGAAGCAGGGCTTAGCTTTTATGATGATGAGCTAGTAAGTGAAAATGGTAGAAAAATTTATAGAATTTATGTGCAAAAAGAAGGTGGAGTAAATCTTGATGATTGTGCTAAGCTTAGTGAGATTTTATCACCTATTTTTGATGTAGAGCCACCTGTGGGTGGAGAGTATTTTTTAGAAGTATCAAGCTGTGGGCTTGAAAGAAAACTTAGTAAAATCGAGCATTTTGCAAAAAGCATTAACGAACTTGTAAAAATCACAACTAGTGAAAAAGAAAAAATCGAAGCAAAAATCATCGCCGTAGATGATGAAAATATCATTTTAGAAAATTTAGAAACTCAAGAAAAAACTACTATAAATTTTAGCGACATAAGAAAAGCTAAAACCTTCATACAATGGTAAAAATTTAGAATTCTAAATTTTTACTTATTTTTTATATAATTAAATTTAAATACAAAAACAAAAAGGCGTATAATGCTTGAAAATAAATATGATTATAATATAAGCAAAAAAGATAAAAATGGTAATGTGTATTATCATTTTCCAAAAGATGAAGATGAATTTAAAGAAGCAGTTGTAAAAAATGGCGGCATGAGTGTATATGTTTATCAAGATGATAAATTAATAGATGAATTTCATACAAAAAGTCAAGGTTATAAATGGACTTCGCCTGTTTTTAATTATTTAAAAACTATGCATAAAGATAGTGAATATTTTTATAGATATTATAAAAATTGTAAATTTTTTGCAATTGTGGATTAAAGGAAAATAGTATGAATGTTGTTGAATTTCACTTTTCAAATGGAAATAAAATACAAGCACAAATAGAAAACTCAAACGAAAAAATTTTTAGAATATTTTTGGAAAAAAGATTAAAGACTGTTAATCAATATATCAATACAGCAAAATATGCAATTAAAGAATGCAAAAGATTAAATATTGTTAATAGAGATGATTTTGATACATTTCAAATAAACTCTATGGAAGTTTTAATAAATTTGTCATTTGAACTGAAAGATGGATTATTACAAGAATATAATTTTAAGAGCGGAAAAGGTTGTCCGCATGCTTGCATTAATTCTCACTATTTGGAATTTGTAAAATATGTCAATGCTTATAAAAATTATGTTTCAAAAGATATGGTTAAGTATTTGAAAACAAGAGGCGGCGAGAAAGAATTTAAAGTAGAAATAAAAAATCAAAAGATAAAAGTTATAACGAGTGCTGATGCTGTTGGGCTATATTCTTTAAATAGGTTTTTAGAATATAGTGTTTTAAGTAAAAATGAAGATGATTTATATGCTAAACCATTATTTGAAGATATATTAAGTAGCTCAAATCTTAGTGTAGTTAAGCAAAGTGAAAATGAAAAATTTTACAAAGAGCATTTTTTGAAAATGAAAAAAACACCAAATGAAAATCAAAATCCACCTTTAAATCAAATTCTTTATGGACCTCCAGGGACAGGAAAAACTTATCATACTATAGATAAAGCTTTGGAGATATTGGGTGAAAATTTAGCAAATAAAGATAGAGATGAGAAAAAAGCAAAATTTGATGAATATGTAAAAAATAGGCAAATAGTTTTTACTACTTTTCATCAAAGCTATGGATATGAAGAATTTGTAGAAGGTATAAAGCCTCATATAGATAGCAAAGAAAATTCTAAGGAAGTAGAATACGAAATAAAAGACGGAATTTTTAAAGAACTTTGTAAAAAAGCTTTGGATAATTATGAGAATAGTATCTTAAATATAGATGAGTTAAATAAAAAAATAGAATTAAAGGAAAAAGTTGAAAATTTTTTAAATTGGCTTTTGGAAACAAATGAGCCTATTGGTAAAACAAAGGGTGGAAATTTCTTTGTTGTTGATATCAATGATAAAACGGTTATGATTTATAGTGAAGGAGTAGAGAGATTTGATGGAAATTTTAATTTAAGTATATCTATATTTATGGAATTATTAAAACACAAAGATGAATTTAATAATGCCGCTGAAATGTTTAAAAAAGTATTTGATAGAGATTATGCCGATAGAACTCATACTTATTATTTTAATTTAGTGAAAAAATTTAAAGCATATGAAAAACAATCAACTGCAAAGAATGAAAATAAGAAAAACAACGATAATTCTTTAAAACCTTATATAATAATCATAGATGAGATTAATCGTGGTAATGTAAGTAAGATTTTTGGTGAGCTTATCACTTTAATAGAACCTAGCAAAAGAATAGGTAAAGAAGAAGAGTTAAAGGTAACTTTGCCTTATAGTAAAGATGAATTTGGAGTGCCTAAAAATGTTTATATCATAGGCACTATGAATACAGCTGATAGAAGTATAACTTCACTTGATACAGCTTTGCGAAGACGCTTTGAATTTATCGAGATGATACCTAAACCTAATGTTTTGTCAGATAATTGCGAAGGTGTTAATTTGCAAGAATTATTAAAAGCTATTAATACTCGCATAGAATACTTGCTAGATAGAGAAAAGACTATAGGACATGCATTTTTTATAGGCATTGAGAATTTAGAGAAATTAAAAAATGTTTTTCAAAATAAAATCATCCCATTATTGCAAGAGTATTTTTATAATGATTATGCTTTGATTGACGCGGTTTTAAATAAAAATGGTATGTTGGAAAATGTTATTGTTGAAAATAAAGATTATTTAAAAAATATGACAGAATTTATAGAAAGTGATAAGGTTATTTATAAGTTTAGTGATAGTCAAAAATGGGATGAAGCTACTTTTAAAAAAATATATGAATAATGAAAACAATTAACACCTTTTCTATCATCGAATACCAAGATTTTTCTAAAGAAGATTTAAAAGAAATTTTCAAAGAAAAAGCTGAAATATTTTATAAAGAGCTAGAAGACTTTGCAAAAAATAATGAAAGTCTTCTAGGCTTTAAAAACAAAAATACCTTAAAAGCTAAAAATTATATCGGCATTATACAGACTAAAAGCGGTGTTTTAGAGATCTTACCAAAATGTACAAATTTGGATAGCTATAAAAAAGAAGATAAATCCTCAAATTATGATAAAGAAAAATTAAAAAAATACTACGAATTAGAAAATATCTCTAAAAATGATGATTTTTATAAAAAAGATTGTGAGATTAATCCTAGTATTCTTTTAATCAACATGCTAAAAACCTTAAAAAATTCTCTCTTTAAAAAGTCTCAAATTTCATCTTTGCAAATTGCTAAAATGCCTTTGTTTGAAGTATTTATCACGATGTTTTTAGATGAATTTGATAGTGTGTATAAAAAAGGTTTGATGAGATCTTATGTAAGTAGCGAAGAAAACAGAGCTTTCTTAAAAGGAAAATTACTATTCAATGAGCATATAAAATCAAATTTAATACACAAAGAAAGATTTTTCACAAGTAGCGATGAATTTGTTTTAGACATAGCACCAAATCGTTTGATAAAATCAACATTAAATTTTTTAAAATCCAAAACAAGCTTGAATAAATTTAAAATCATCAAAGCTATGCAAATGCTTGATGAGGTAGAATTTTCTACAAATTATGAAAAAGATTTTAGTTTTAAAATTTCAAGACATTTTGATTATTATGAAAATATACTTTCTTGGTGTAAGATATTTTTACAAAATCAAAGCTTTGCTCCATATAAAGGTAAAAACGAAGCCTTTGCTTTACTTTTTCCTATGGAAAAACTTTTTGAAAACTACGTGGCTTATATGTTTAAACTTGCTAATCCTAGTAAAAATATAAAAGCCCAAAGTCATGGAAAGTATCTAATTTCAAAAAATGATGAAAAATGTTTTATGTTAAAGCCTGATTTATATATAGAAAATAAAATGATCCTAGATACCAAATGGAAAATTCCAGATGATAACGAAGATGAGAAAAAGCATGGCATATCGCAAAGCGATTTATATCAAATGTTTGCTTATGCAAATAAATACGAGATAAAGGAAATTTATCTTATTTACCCTCTATGTGAGAGAACTTTTGACTTAAGAGAGAAATTAAAAACTAAAGATATTAAGTTTTTAGCACAAGGTTTTTTAAAAGCTTACGATGAACATGTAAAGCTTAAGGTATTTTTTGCACCTTTACCTTTTTAAAACAAGTAATCTTGATCTAGTTTCCATTTTTGCGCAATGCTTTTGTCAAGTTTATGGCAGTTTCTAAACATTTTATGCATATAATCAACTTTACTTGTATCCCAATTAGATAAGTCTTGATTAAAATTAACGCAATTTTCAAACATAAAATCCATATTTTTTACTTTAGAAATATCCCAACTCGATAAATCCTGATTAAAATTTTCACAACCTTCAAACATTGAAGCCATGTTTTTTACATTTGAAACATCCCAATATTTTAATCCTTTAAAATCACTTCTTGTAGAATTTTTAAATAATTCGCTCATATCTGTGAAAAGCGGGTGTCTATATCTTTTAAATTAATTTCATCTTCAATCAACTCTTTTAACTCATCTTTTGTTTTTGGGTGATAATTTTTTAAAGATAAAATTTTCGTGTAAATATAATATAAAAATACTATACCTATAAGAATTGCTCCGATTATTAATATAGCACCAATTATGAAAGAGAAGACAAGCGTAACAACATCGATATTATAGTATATTAAAAGCCCTATTCCTACGATTGCTCCAATTATGAGTGTTGGGATTAATATAAATAAAGCTAAACCTAGCCATAATTTCCAAAAAGCTAAGAGTAAAAGTATAAATATCATTATTCCTACGATAGTCCAAATCATATTATTCCTAATTAATTATATTAATTTTATTATATTGATTATTTATTGATAAGTGATTAATATATTTTGCTATATTTTTAAAAATAAAATTATAGAAGGCAATATGAATCACGAATTTTATATGAATTTAGCCATAGATGAAGCTTGGAAATATCAGCTTTTAACCTACCCCAATCCAGCCGTAGGTTGTGTGATCTTAGACAAAAATGGCAAAATTTTAAGCATAGAAGCACACAAAGAAGCAGGCAAGGCTCATGCAGAGCTTGAAGCAGTGAGTAAAGCCTTAAAAGTGCTTAATCCAAATTTAGATTTACCACAAAATGCAAACGATTTGCATGAGTTTATTTGCAAAAATCATCAGGGGTTGTTAAAAGGCGCTAGTGCTTATGTGAGTTTAGAACCTTGCAATCATCAGGGCAAAACCCCACCTTGTGCAAAGCTTTTTAGCACACTTGGTTTTAGTGAAGTTTTTATTGCTACTAAGGATGAGCATAAGCTCGCAAGTGGTGGAGCAGAGTTTTTAAAAGATCAAGGCATAAAAGTTCACATGGGAATTTGCGAGCAAAGAGTCAAAGAGCTTTTAAAGCCTTTTTTAAAATGGCAAAAATCAAGTTTTAAATTTTTTAAACTAGCCCTTTCTTTAAATGGTTCTGCTTATGGCAAAATCGTAAGTTCTAAAGCAAGTAGAACTTATGCTCACACATTACGCTCAAAGCTTGATTTGCTAGTAGTAGGTGGAGAAACTATAAGGCATGATAGGCCTATTTTAGATGCAAGGTTAGTTCAGGCTAAAGCACCAAATTTATGTATACTAAGCCGTCAAAATTTAGAAAGTTTTGATCCAAACATTCCTTTATTTAGCGTAGCTGAAAGAGAAATTTTTACAAGTATTCCCAGTGAAGCCAAGTTTATCATGTATGAGGGTGGGGAGAACTTTTTAAAAGCCTTTAAAGATGAGTTAGATATGCTTTTGATTTTTTCAAGCTCGAATTTAAATACCTTTGAAAATGTTAAGTTAGATTTAAAGCTAAAGCCTTTATACAAAGGCTTTTTAGAAAATGATACTTATGGATTTTATGAGATTATTAAATCTTAGTAGATTTTTTGTGAGCTTACTTGTGTGAAAAATTGCGCTAAAGTGTTAGCAAAAAAGCTAGCACTTTGCTCTTCTAATCGTTTTAAAAACTTATTTATAGCATCTTCTTTTTGCCAGATAGGGTTTTGCACTTTGGCTAGTTTTTCTAACTCTTTTTTGGCTTGCTCGTAATTGCCTATTTTATCAATGAGTTTTAATTTTAAAGCCTCATTTGCTAAAAACACTTTCGCATCAGCCCATGAGCTTGTTTGATTTAAATCTAGCTTGCGATTTTTAGCGACAAATTGCGTGAAAAGTTCATAGCTTTGATTAGCTAAATTTTGCAAAAAGTCTTTTTCATCTTTGCTCCATTTGCGCATGAAAGTTCCTGCTTCTTTATAGCTTCCTGCTTTGATGGTTTGCTCATTTATACCAAGTTTTTGTGCAAGCTCACTTACTTCAAAGCCTTGCATAATTACCCCAATAGATCCTACAAAGCTAGCAGGATTAGCTATGATCATATCAGCTCCCACCGCGCTTAGGTAGCTTCCGCTTGCTATAGTTCCACCTGCATAGACTACCACAGGTTTTTTAGCTTTAAGATCTTGTATAGCTAAAGCTATTTCCATGCTTGGTGCAAAAGCTCCACCAGGGCTATCTATAAAAAGCAAAACCCCTTTTATAGCTTTATCATCTTTGACTTTGTAAATTTGTTCTAAAAGATTGCTCGCATCGCTAATTTCACCTTTAAGATTAATTTGAGCTAGGTTTGCATTAGAAAGTTTGGCATTATCCCCGCTTGGAGCAAGGATTAAAAACACGATAAATAAAAACACAAAGGTTTTAAAATAAGTGTTGATATAAGAAATGGTTTTTCCAATTCCTTTAAAAAATGATTTTATAATCTGCATTCTTTTCCTTTTTAAGTTGTTTAATCAAAAATTAAATCCAAAATTTGACACCAAATTAACATTATATTGATTTTTATAAATTTCATTTAATAATTTTATATCAAAAAAGAATGTTTTATTTGGTTTGAAATTTAGCCCAAGGTTAATGTTGAGTAAGTTATTATCTAAATCATAGTATTGTTTAAATTTTTGATTTTTAAAATCAATAAAATTTGCATTATTGCTTATCCTTTTTCCTGTTAATCTTTTTTCATACAATATAGAACCTGTTATAGTATTTTTATTTTCATCTAAATTTGGTAATACATAAGAAGAAGTAATCCCTAAAACTAAAGATGTGCTGTTGTGTTTTATGCTATCGTAAGATTTTGAAAAAATTCCACCGCTTTCACTAAATGCATTTTGTTGAAAATAATTGTAATTAAAATATACCAAAGGAGTTAAATTTAAATTTTTATTATAACTAAATTCTTTTGCTACACCTAATTGGGTAGAAGTTATCAATCCATTATATGTTCCTTTTAAAGTATCTGAATTTAGTATATATCTTTGCATGTTGCTTGAGTATAATCCTATGCCAATACCGCTTAAAATTTTAAAATTTTCTAAATTCAAAATATAATTGCTTGATAAATTTGCGTTTTTTGTTTTGATATTAGATGTTGAAAAATCAACATTAGAATATGAAGTACTTAAATGCGTTGCGAACATTGAAGAATTAATTTCTTTTCCTACGCTAAGATTGAGTCCATAGGAGCTTCCATGAAAATCATTACCATATATTTTTTTAAAACTAGGTCCCATTTGGAAGATATATGTTTGATTATCATAAAAATTAAAATTAGCTACATCACTTTGATATAATAAATTTGTCGGATAAGTATTACTAGCTAATCTAATATCCTCCATAGGTGTATTTATGAAAGTTGGATTAAGAGTTGAGAGCATGTTATTTTGTCCGAAATTACTGTAGGTGTTTAATAATTGGATTGAATTGGATAAATAATCATTTGATTCCAAGCTTTTTAGACTACTTTGAACGATTTTTTTATCTGCATTATCTAGTAAAATAAAATAATTTTTATAGTTTTCATTTAAGTTATCCATCATTCTAATGCTTCTTAATGCTTGTCCTATAGTGCTATTTTGAGTATTATACGCATTGTTTTTTATAATAGGCTTGACTATTATTTGAGAGTTATCATGTTCAGGTTTTGGTTCAGGTTTTGGTTCAGGTTTTGGTTCAGGTTTTGGTT
>NZ_JAKMTD010000011.1:0-44665 GCF_025772965.1 Campylobacter sp. CNRCH_2013_0898h
CTGAGCTAACGAGACAATCAAAAAATGAAATTATGCCAAAAGAATATTTTTTTGTCAAGATCTAAAATAAAAATTTAAGCATATTCTTAAATATGCTTAAATTTAAACGATTAAGCTAAGTTCAATGACACTTTTCCATTTTTAATTTCTGCCACCTTAACTTTAACCTCGTTACCAATTTCTAGTTTTTCCTTGAATTTAGAATTATGCAATAAACCATCTACACCATCTCTAAGTTCTACAAAAACTCCAAATTCTACAACTTTTTGAACTTTTCCTATAAATTCTTCTCCGATATCAAATTTAGGTACTTCTTTTCTATCGCGCTTTTTATTAGAACCTTTAGAATGAACTAAATTTAATATATATTCTTTGCTTTGAGAAATAAAATCATGATTAATTCCTGCTATTTTAACCTCACCTTTATCTCTATCTAAGTCAATATTAACTTCAAATTTTTCTATAATCTCTTTTATAGTTTTACCACCTTGGCCAATAATATCAGGGATTTTATTTGGATCTACATTAAAAATTTCAATCTTTGGTAAAATTGCTTCATTAACAACTATGTTTTGATTGGCCTCTTCCATTAATTGTAAAATGTGCTCCCTAGCTTCTTTTGCTTGATATAAAGCCTCTTTTAAAACTTGTTGCTCTATACCGCCAAGTTTTATATCCATCTGCAAAGCAGTGATTCCCTCGTAACTTCCTGCTACTTTAAAATCCATATCTCCATCATGATCCTCAAGACCCATAATATCTGTTAAAATAGCATATTTTTCATCTTCAAAAACAAGTCCCATTGCCACACCTGCCACTAGTTTTTCACTTTTTACCCCTGCGGCTCTTAAAGCCAAAGCACCACCACAAACAGTAGCCATGGAACTAGAACCATTGCTTTCTAAAATTTCAGACACTAAACGAATAGTATGAATATAATCCGTATCAATACTAGGATGTAAAGCTCTTTTTGCTAAATTTCCATGCCCTAACTCTCTTCTACCTGGAGCTTTTATAGGAGTAGCCTCACCTACGGAAAAACCTGGAAAATTATAATTTACCATAAATTTTTCGCATATTGGATTTTTTTCTGTTAGCAAATCTGACATTTGCGCATCATTATCACTTCCCAAGGTAGCTATAACTAAAGCTTGAGTTTGCCCTCTAGTAAAAAGACACGATCCATGTGCATTTGGCAGAATATTTGTCTCTATATCTATCTTTCTAACATCTTTCAAGCCTCTACCATCTGCCCTTTTATTTTCATTAAGAATTTGACTTCTAACAAGCTCTCTTTTGCACAAATATAAAGCTTTCTCAATATCTTCAATTTTCCATTCATTTTCAATAGCACTAGCTTCATTTTCAATCTCTTTTGCTATTTGTGAGATTTCACTTGCTCTTTCACTTTTCGCCATTTGGTTAATTGCAATTTTAAGCTTTGAGATATAAGAATTTTTAATAAAATCAACAATTTTACCACCATCTGTTTCTATTTTAAATTCAAGTTTGGAATTTTTTCTATAAGCAGCAAAAACTCTTTCATATTCATTAGAGCCACGCAAAATCGCATTGCCTGCAAATTCTAAAGCCTTTAAAACATCATCCTCATTAAGCTCATTCATACAATGTTGACCATTTTGTTTATTTGCTAAAGCTCTCATTTCTATCATTAAAAGCTCATCTTTAACACCCGCCACATAAAGGTCTAGGGTGCTATTTTTTAATTCACTATTGCTTGGATTTAAAACAAATTCATTATTCATACGACCTATTCTTACACCACAAACTGGCGCTTTTATAGGAATATCACTTAAATATAAAGCAATGCTTGCGGCATTTAAACTCATCACTTGCAGATCTACTTCAGGATCAGCAGAAAGAACCATTACTACAATTTGAGTTGGATAAGCATAGCCTTTTGGGAAAAGAGGTCTTAAACTTCTATCTATAATCCTTGCACTTAAAGTTTCATTATCACCTGGTTTAGTTTCTCTTTTTACATAACCACCTGGAATTCTTCCTGCCGCATAAGCTTTTTCTATATATTGTACCGTAAGAGGTAAAAAATCCTCTTCTACCATTTTTTCTTCTCTAGCAACAGTTGCCAAAACTACAGCATTTTTTTCTTGCATTAAAACTGCACCTGCTGCTTGTTTTGCAACCTTATTAGTCTCAAATATTTCAAGATGATTATTAATATTTATTTCATGTCGCATGATTTTTCCTTTAATATTTTCATCATAGGCAAAAACCAAATAAGCTTTTTAAATTTTAAAAATTAAAACTTAAAAAGCCTGTTTTTGTTTTGCCTATAAATTTATATCTAAACAACCGATTGTTTAGATATAAATTTATCTCTTTAATGGAAGATAATATTTACTTTCTTCTAAAATATCTAAAATTTCATGAGCTTGCAAAATCGTTTTATTTTTAAAATAAAACTCAATATTCACAAAATGATCAATTTTTTGCACACAATAAACCTCATCTACAAAAACACCGATATATTCATATACATCACTTGGCATTAAAGCAGTAGCATAAACAATACTATTTACTTCTTCTTTTAACAAACTTTTAATACATGAAGAAGCAGTAATTCCACTTTCGCAACCTTCATGCAATATTAAAATATTTCTCCCTTTTAAATCCTTTAAAAGATTTCCTTTTCTATAACGATACACATTTTTTAAAATTTTTTCTTCGTAGGTTCTATTGGCTTCACCATAAATATAATCTAAACTTATATCAAAAGCTTTAACTAAAGCCTCATTATAAACCAACTCCTTTGTTTCACTAATCATAGCTATTTGACATTCATCATTATTAGGAGCTTTAATTTGTTCTGTAAATAAAAAATCATATGGAATTTCTAATTTTTGTGCTAGTGCATCAACAAAAACTATCGATTTTAAAGAAGGTGTAATAATAATATAATCTTTTAGTTTGTTTAATGGTAATATATCATATAATTTCTCAAGCGCATCTTTTTCATCTTCAAAAAATATCATATCGACCTTTCATTTTCCTCTAAAGAAAAATCATAAGATACCCCGCCTAATGGATAAAAATTAAACATAAAATATACACCACTTTGATCTTTAGCACTAATACCACCACTTGTAAGTTTAGGTGAAATATCTTTGCGATACATCAAAGAATAATTCCAACATTTTCTTTGATAAGTATAACCTATTTCCCATTTTTCAGGATCTTTGTTCAAATCAAACCACAATCCGCCAAAAATTTGATAATTAGTATTTATATCATATTGGGCTTTAGTTCCTATAAAATTATATTTTTCATTTTCATACATTCTATAAGCATGGTTTAAACTAATCTTCCATTCACCATAATCAAACAAAGCTTCACTAAAAACCTTATCAAAACGATTATCAACTCCAGAATATTCAGCTTCATTTCTTAAACTTATATAATCATTGTAAAAATATTCTACAACATTATCAAAAGCACCAAAGCTACCTTCTTTAGTAAAGTATTTAACCTTCAAGTTATGATATAATTTTTTTTTGCCTAAAGTATTATAAAAATACTGATACATTAAAAAATTAAGTTGCTCAGGATCATTTTTTAACTCTACAAAATCTTCAGTGATTTCACCCGATTTAGCTCCAGGTAGAAAATAATTAACCCCTAAATATAGAGTATGATAAAAATTTTCATATGGCTTTGAAAGATCTGTATATAAAGAAAAATTATGAGAATTTCTAAATAAATGTTCTTGATTTTTAACATCTGTATTAGAATAATCTACAAAATTTGCATATATCCTTTCTGTGAACGCAAAATTTAAAAAATCATCAAAAAAACTCGTATGATAAATTAAAGGTAAATCAAAATCTAAAGTTTTAGCATAAATACCCGTATGTCTATAATACCTATGAAAAGAAGCATCCAAGCTATATTGTATATAATTATCAAAAAATCCATTTAAATATCTATGATATTGAAAAGATGGATATTCTTGTAAAGTATCTTTATTGCTAATTTTAGAAGTGTCTATATAATACTTTGCATAAGCACCATAATAATTATCATCATCTGATAAAAAATAATTTATTTTAGAAGTAACTAAAGAAGCTTCGGTTTTTGCACTAGAACTTAAATTCATATAATCAACATCATTTAAATAAGTAGCATCAACCCATAAACCCTCTTGAAATTCTTCACCTAAAAGACTTTTAAATAAAGATTCATTTGAATATTTAACCTCTAAACCATAGTGTTCTTTATTTTTTAAATTTTCTTCTCTTTTATAACTTGATTTTTCGCCAAAAATACCACCGCTAATTTCACCTTGAGAATAAGGGGTATCAATAAATCTTAAAGTTGAGTATAAGCCATAACCTCTTTTTGTTCTAATCTGAGGTTCAAATTGAATGTCCGCATTATCATCAATAACATAATAAATTGGCTGATTATAATATAGCCCCTCACTTTGTTTTAAAACTACTTGGGGAATTAACAATCCACTTTTTCTTTTAGTATCTACGCTAAAACCAAAATAAGGTAAATACATCACCGGAACATTTTTTACATATAATCTTGCATTATAAAGATGTAAAAAATTACTCTCTTTGTTTAATTTGCCTTCATCAAAACGAATTTCCCAATCAGGATTTTCAACATTACAACTAGATACAACAGACTTTTTACCCATTACAAATTTGTCATCAATTTTAGCTTGATGACATTGTAGCCAAACCTCCAAATCATTATTTGAAAAAAATAAATTTTTAAAAGCTGTAGTGTTATCTTTTAAGTTAATCTTTGTATAAGTAGAATTAGTTCTTTCTTTTTGCCCCCTTAAGATATTAACATCTCCAAAAAGCTCCAAATCTTTTGTTGTTTCATTAAATTTAGCCTCGCTTGCAGTTATCAAATAAAAATCAGATACCACAACTACATTATTTTTTGCCTCTATAATATCATTTTTTTTGACAACATCCAAAGCATAAATATCTACTTTGGAAGCATATAAACTTCCTATGCAAGCCAAAGAAAGTAATATTTTACGCAAGATCTATCACCACTGTTTTGGCCGCATAATCATGCCAAGTTTTTAAAACGATATTGCTTAAAGCCCAAGCAAAACCCAAACCATACAACATATCACTAATTTGCCTCACACCTGCTCTTAAAGCACTTTGAATGAAATTTGGTTTATCTAATAAGTTTTGATCAATAACCATAATCTTCAAAAGCATTTTTCCTAAAGTTGCACCATATAAATATGTAAATAGACTATGATATGTAAATTGCAAAATTAAAGTTCCACCAGCAAAACGTATTAAAAGATTGTGAATTTCATCATAAGTTTGCATAGAACTAATCTTATCAAATAAAATAATACTCACAATAGCTAAAATCACAAAACTATCAACAATATAAGCTAAAAATCTTTTTTTAAAACTTGCTATTTTTAGCTCTTCTTTTTCTAGTTTGTCAAATAATTCTTGATTTGCACTCATTTAAGAACCTGAAAAGCAATATCTTTTCTATGTTGTTTTCCTTTAAAATGAACATTATCACAAAGCATATAAGCGTTTTTTTGCGCTTCTTCAATACTTTTTCCAATTCCTACACAAACTAATACACGACCACCACTAGCATATAGTTTGTTATTTTCTAAAATTACTCCAGCATAAGAAATATGAGAATTTTGCGGAATTTCTCCTATATCAATTAATGCTTTTGGAGAATCTTTATAAGGATAGTTTTTACTTGCACAAACCACACCTACTGCAAATTCATCTTTGATTTTTATACGAGTATTTGCAAGATTTTTATTCACACATGCTAAAAATAAATCCAAAGGATTTTCTATCAAAGGCATCAAAACTTCACACTCAGGATCACCAAAACGCACATTGTATTCTAAAACATAAGGTTTATTATTTACAACCATCAAACCTATAAACAATACTCCAACAAATTCAGCACCCTCTTCTTTCATACCTTTAAGAGTTGGTACTACTATATCTTTTTTTACTTGCTCTAATAAATTTTCACTTGCTAAAATACTTGGAGCATATGCACCCATTCCTCCTGTGTTTGGTCCCTTATCATTATCCAGTAATCTTTTATGATCTTGTGCAGCAGGTAACAATATAAAATCATCTCCATCACAAACTGCAAATACACTTAATTCAAATCCGTTGAGATATTCTTCTATAACAACAATCTTACCAGCTTCACCAAAACTCTCTCCGCTAAGCATATTTTTAGTAGCCTCTAAAGCTTCTTCATGGCTTTGAGCAATAATCACACCTTTGCCCGCACACAAACCATCTGCTTTTACCACTATAGGAGGAGTTAAACTCATAATAAATTTCTTAGCTTTCTCATAATCTGTTGTATTTAAAAATTTAGCTGTTTTAATTTTATATTTTTTTAAAAAACTCTTCATATAAGATTTTGAAGCTTCAAGCATAGCAGCAGCTTTAGTAGGACCAAAAATAGCAATATTATTTTCTTTAAAAAGATCTACTATACCCTCTGCTAGAAAATTTTCACTTCCAACTATACAAAGATCAATCTCAGATGCCTTTGCATAAGCTGTAATAACCTTAGGATCTTTCATATTAAGATTTGTTCCTATTTTAGCGGTAGCACCATTTCCTGGTGCAAAATAAAATTCCAAATTATCATTTGTTTTTTGAAGAGCCAAAGCGATAGAATATTCCCTAGCACCGCTTCCTAATATTAAAATTTTCATTATTTTCCTTAAAATATCAAAACCCAAATGGCCGGAGTATAAGTGTCTGACCCTCAAAAAGTCAAAGTATGCCATTAGGTGATTTTTAAAGGCTGCAGCTTCTCGCTTTTTTTCAAAACTCAAACGAAGTCACAGAACACGGTAAATCACACATCACAGCTTATAATTAATGTGTTGGATCCTCTTTAATACCATATCGAACCATTTAGGCATTCTAATTATAACTAAGAAAACTTAAAAATAGGGTTTAAAAGGATTTTTATAAAATTTTGAATTTAGTTTTAGAGTCCTTTTTTAAAAAATACTTTCCCTCTAAAATAACATCAGCAACAGATGCCCAAATAGTTTTTTCATCTACATAAACTATATCAAATTCAGTATTTTTCATCAATCCTTGATAATTTACTTTTTTAGGTGCATGCTTAACAACATAATAAGGATTCATTGCAAAAATTTGGATTTTCATATTAACATATAAATCAGGATTGGAAGTAACTATTAAAAAACTTTTTTCACATTCTTTTCTTACTTTTTTAACATAAGAAAGCAATAATTGATCATTTGGATTTAGTGCATGTTTATTTAATCTATTTAAATAAAGTTCAGCAAAAGAAAGAGTGCAGAAAGAAATTTCGCTTGCAGTTTTAAAATAAGAATTTTTTATACTTGTTGATTTTAAAGATTTTTTCCAAATTTCTATATCTAATTTTGTAGCACATATATTTAAACCTTGTTTAATTTTCTCAAAAAGTTTCTCTCTAGCCATATTAAAACTATTATTAAAAATAGTAAGATTTTTTTCATAGAAAGACTTTCTCATTGCCTCTAATTTTTCAATGCTTTTTGTAAAATAATCTACTTCATTTTTTATTTCAACAAGCTTTTGTTTTTTACTTTGTATCATTTCTTCAAATTCTTGTCGTTTTTTGCCACTTTCTGTTTCTATTCTCGCTTGTTTTGATTTAATATCTGTAATCAAAGTACTCATTTGGCGATCAAATGCTAATTTTCTATTTTTCCTATTATCAATCGAAGCAAGAAGTGCTTGATAGTGGCATTGATGAGACAAAAAGACCTCATCATACAAACGCTCCATGTTGATATGTTTTTGTTTATCTTTCATATCTTTATAAGCCATTTCAAGATGTACTATAATATTTTTCATAGCAGAAAAGTCAGCTTGGTTAATAGTATTATCTGAAAAAAGCAAAGTATCCAAAGCTTTATGTAAAAAACGCTTCATAGCAAAAAAATCTATAATATATGGTACCTCATCTGTATTAATATCTTTCACAGCATTGATTGATAGTGTTTCATTATAAAAATACCTTTGAATGGCTTGTGGGATAGTCAAATTTAGAGTAATCTTATCAAGATTATCATAATCAGTTTCTCTATAAAGCTCTTGAACATAAGCATCACGCCTTGTTAGTCTTAAATCCTCCAATTCATCATCACTATCTGTTTTCCAAAAATCTCTTTCTTTAATAAAATCATTATCTCCAAATTCTTGAAATTTAGAAGGTCTTAAATCTGTAATATGCTTTCCATCGGATCTAAACTCAACAAACATACCAACCGTTGGCATGCTTCTTTTATCGTGCCAAGCATGTTTGTTAAATTCAAAAAATGTTTTTGCAAGATTAATTACTGTTCCTCTTCCAGTACCATCCACATAAACCATTATTTTTCCATGCATATCCAAATCCTTGATCTAAAGAAAAATTAAATTCTTATTTTAACTTTGTTTTCATAAATTTACAATAATATTTTAAAATTTATTAAAAATAACTATCTTAGGTATTTAATCTATGTTTTTATATCAATACTTTAAAAATCCAAAGCAAACAGGAGCATTTTGTGCAAGCTCAAAAAAACTAAGCAAACTCATAACCTCTCATGTCCAACATGCAAAAAATATTATTGAAATAGGACCTGGAACAGGAAGTTTTACCAAATATATCCTTAAGCAAAAAAATCATGATGCAAGATTTTTTGCAGTTGAAATTAATCCACATATGGCAAAAAAACTACAACAAAATATAAAAAATATAGATTTAGAAATTAGATCAGCGGAATTTCTACCTGATATGTTAGAAAAAAGAGCAATCAACAACGCAGACTTAATTATTTCTGGAATTCCTTGGGCTTTATTAAATTCCAAAGAACAAGATTTATTATTAAAATCCATTCATGAAGTTTTAGAGGAAAATGGTTGCTTTGCAACATTTGCATATATACTGCCCACGCCAAAAGGAAGAGCTTTTAAGAAAAAACTTTTTACTACTTTTAGCAAGGTAGAAATTTCACCTATCATTTGGCAAAATCTCCCTCCTGCTTTTGTTTATTTTTGCACTAAATAACTATTCCCATTCAATAGTCGCTGGCGGCTTACTAGAAATATCATACACCACACGATTAATTCCTTCTACTTCATTAATAATACGGCGTGAAATATTTTCTAGTAACTCATAAGGTAAATGAGAAAAAGTAGCTGTCATACCATCACTTGCATTCACCACACGCACACAAACTGCATTATCATAAGTCCTATTATCTCCCATTACGCCAACACTTTGCACATTTAAAAGCACGCAAAAAGCCTGCCATGTTTTATCATACCAACCACTGCTTTTTAATTCTTCAATCAAAATCACATCAGCTTTTCTCAAAAGCTCCAAACTAGGCTCATTTACTTCACCCATAATGCGTATAGCAAGCCCTGGACCCGGGAAGGGATGACGATAAACTACATCTTTACTCAAGCCAAGTTCTATTCCTAAAGCTCTTACCTCATCTTTAAAAATTTCTTTTAGAGGTTCAATAAGTTTTAAATTCATCTTTTCAGGTAACCCACCCACATTATGATGAGATTTTATGGTTTTACTAGCCCCTACAACCGAACTTTCAATAATATCAGTATATAAAGTTCCTTGTGCTAAATATTTTACATCTTTATGTTTTTTAGCTTCTTCTTCAAAAACTTCTATAAAGGTATTTCCTATAATTTTTCTCTTTTGTTCAGGATCCCTAACACCTGCTAAGCGACTTAAAAAAATCTCCCTAGCATCAATACTAATTAGATCAATACCTAAAGTATGTCTAAACATATATTCAACTTGCTCTTTTTCACCGCTTCTTAAAAGACCATTATCAACAAATACTACTACCACTTGATCTTTTATCGCACTTGCTAGTAATGCAGCCACTACACTGCTATCAACCCCACCACTAACAGCACATAATACCTTATCATTACCTACTTCTTCTTTAATTTTTTGCGCTTGAGTTTTTGCAAAAGATCCCATATTCCATATACTATCACAATTACATGCATACTTAGCGAAATTTTTTAAGATGCTTTTTCCAAACTCACTATGTTGAACTTCAGGGTGAAATTGTAAAGCAAAAAATTTACGCTTTTCATCTCCAAATACACAAAAAGGACTATTTTCACTTGTTGCTAAAACCTCAAAACCTTGTGGCAAATTTTCTACCTTATCAGAATGACTCATCCATACCGTTTGTTTTTTAGGTAAATTTTTAAACAAGTCACTATCATTTTGAATATCTATAGTTGCTTTGCCATATTCTTTATGACCTGCTGGAGCTACATTTGCACCAAAATGATGTGCCATAAGTTGCATACCATAACAAATTCCTAAAACTGGTATATTTAAATCAAAAACACCTTTATCACAAAAATAAGCATCATTTGCATATACACTAGCCGGTCCACCGCTTAAAATAATACCCTTAGGCTCTTTAATTTTAATTTCATCTAAACTTACATTAAAAGGTAAAATTTCTGCATATACGCCCTGCTCTCTTAATCTTCTTGCAATGAGCTGTGTATATTGCGAACCAAAGTCCAAAACCAAAATATCTGCTTTTTTCATCTAACTCCTTTATAAATTTAACAATTGAAATTGTACATACCAAACTATAATAGATACTATATATCCAACTAAAATCGTCCATGCATATTTTAAATGAGAATTAAAAGTATAAATTCCTTTCATTTTTCCCATTACCCCCACACCAGCTGCTGAGCCAAAGCTTATTAATGATCCTCCAATTCCTGCTGTAAGAGTTACTAAAAGCCATTGAGTATCATCCATACTTGGATTAGCTTTTAATACCGCACTCATAACTGGAACATTATCTACAATAGCAGATAAAAATCCTACGCTTATATTAATACTAGTAGCTCCAAATTTTGTATAAAGATCGGAAGCATAAGCAAGCCATCCAACAAAATGTAAAGCGCCCACAGCAGATAAAATTCCAAAGAAAAATAATAAAGTATCCATTTCAATACGTGTCATATAATGAAAAATATTCAAATCTTTTTTACCTTGTTTTCTATTGAAAAAATACATATATAAGCTGAGCAAAGAAAGACCAAAAATCATACCCCACATTGCAGGCAAATCGCAAATACTATGGATAAAAACTGCTAAAGCGATAGTTAAAAAACCAAGCACAATAAATACTTTACCACCTGGCTTAATTTCAACTTTTTCTAGATTATCTTTATGAAAATTTGGCTCAACATCAGGCACATAACGCGATAGCAAATAAGCCGTAAGAAACCATCCAATAAAAGAAGCAGGAAAAAGAGCAAAAAATTCAAAAAAAGTAGCTTTTTTTGCCGTCCAAACCATCAAAGTAGTAATATCACCAAATGGCGACCAAGCTCCGCCAGCATTAGCTGCTACTACAATATTTATAGCGCCTGGGATTAAAAATTCTTTATTATGTTTATCTATAGTTAAAAGCACAGTGGATAAAATCAAAGCCGTTGTAAGATTATCTGCAATCGGAGAGATAAAAAAAGCCAAAATTCCTGTTAGCCAAAATAATTTTCTATAAGTATAACCCTTGCTTACAAGCTTATATTTTAAAGTTTCAAAAACCGATCTTTCTATTAATGCTTCTATAAAAGTCATTGCTGCTATTAAGAAAAACACAATTTGTGCGATTTCCAAGATAAGATGATTAACGCTTTCTTCAAGTATTTGCGTGTCTAAATCATTTACTACCATATATATACCAATGACAATAAAAGAAAATGTTCCTATAAATAAAGCAGGTTTAGTTTTATTGATATGATATTTTTCTTCCGCTGCTATAAAATAATACCCCAATACAAAAATTATTAAAACACTTACACCTAAAACACTAAAAGCTAAATTTAATTCATGATTTTGATTTGCTAGTAAAAAACTAGCACCAAAACAAAGTAAAAAAAATATTCTGTTCATATTTCACTCTCCAAAGATTGGAATTTTTTTATTTCCTTTACACTACCATTATTATCTTTTATCTCATAAAATGGAGCAGCTTTATAACCACATGCACTTAAAAATATTAATAAAAAAAATGTTACAATAATTAAATGGAAGTTGAAAATAAAATTAAAACAAGTCGTGATGTTATTGATATATTTGCTAATTCTGAAAAATATAAACATTATAGACCTTTAAAAGCACTTTTGCAATATAAAGAGTTTTTAAAACTGTTTAACCATAATCACCAACAAATGATTACTAAACTCTTTATAAAAAATAATACTTTAATTATTTTAGTTAAACACCACATTGCATATATGGAGCTTAATCACGATAATACCAAAAAAATGATTAAAAGTCTCATAAAAAACTATATTTTAGCTAAGCCAATGAGTAATTTTGCTAAAGTGGAAAATATAAAAATACTTAGCGACAAAAACTTTATATCCAAAAACAATACTTTTAACGCACATAAAAAAACTCATCTAGAACTTTCTAATGGAAATTTTAAAAACCATTTTGAAAATCCTATTTTATATAATAAATTTGAAGAACTACGAAAGCTTATAAAAAATGCTTGAAAATGAACTCAAAACCTTGCCTAATTTACCTGGCGTGTATCAGTATTTTGATATACAAGGTAAGCTTTTATATGTAGGTAAAGCCAAGAATTTAAAAAACCGCGTTAGAAGTTATTTTAATTTCACTCCAAATCTTTGCCCAAATCCTAGCAATAGTTTAAGAATTCAAAAGATGATTAGTCAGACCCATCATTTAGAATTTATTACCACAAAAAGCGAGGCCGATGCTTTAATACTAGAAAATTCTTTTATAAAACAATTACACCCAAAATACAATATATTATTAAGAGATGATAAAACCTACCCTTATATTTATATAGACTTAAACGAAGATTTTCCAAGATTTGAGATTACAAGAAAAATCATCAAAAAAAATAAAATAAAATACTTTGGTCCGTTTTTTAAAGGTGCAAAAGAGCTTTTAAATGCTTTATATTTATCTTTTGAGCTAAGACAAAAGAAATCTTGCAAAGAACTTTGTCTTTTTTATCAGATTAAGCGTTGCAAAGGTCCGTGCGAGCAAAAAATTTCCAAACAAGAATATGAAAAAATTATCCAAAAAGCCACACAAGCTCTTTTAAATCCCTTATCTTTAACAAAAAATTTAGAAAATAAAATGCTTGAATACGCAAAGAGTGAAAACTACGAAGAAGCAGCTCTTATAAGGGATCAAATTAAAACAATTGAAGATTTAAGTGTAAAAATACAAATAGACCTTGCAAAATTAGAAGATTTTGATATTTATGCTATTTATTGCGAAGAAAACATACTCTCCATGGTGCGTTTTGTAATAAATAATGGTAAAATCATTAGTTCAAATCATAAAATACTAGCTCTTAATAATCAAAACGAATTTGACTTAAATGCAATTTATAAACAATATATTCTAGAAAATTACACACAAGAATCTCCAATAAAATCAACTCATATTTATACACACAAAGATTTTGAAGATATGAAGCTACTGCAAGATCTACTCAGCGAGAGATTTTCTAAAAAATTTTACCTTAAATCGCCAAAACTTGGTGAAAAAAAAGCCCTATGCGAGCTTGCTCTAGAAAATGCAAAAATAAACATACAAAAGCATTTAAAAAATGAAAGTTATTTATTTTTAAAAGAATTAAAAGATTTTTTCAATCTGCAAAATTATCCCAATCATATAGAAATTTTTGATAATTCTCATATGCAAGGTGATGCAATTGTAGGTGCTTTAGTAACCTTCAAAGATGGGAAATTTGATAAAAGCTCTTATAGACACTATCATTTATCTTATAAAAATGATTATGATCAAATGCTTCAAATCCTTAGTAAAAGAGCTTTATCCTTTGATAAAAATCCACCGCCTGATTTATGGCTGATTGATGGTGGGAATGCCTTATTGAAACTAGCAAATGATATTATTAAAAGTTCTGGAGCAAATGTGGATATTTTAGCTATATCTAAAGAAAAAATAGATGCTAAAGCTTATAGAGCAAAAGGAAGTGCAAAAGATAAAATTTATACTCAAGAAGGAAAAATTCAACTTTCTACCGATGATAAAAAATTGCAATTTTTACAAAAATTACGCGATGAGGCACATCGCTTCGCAATTAGTTTTCACCAAAAAACAAAAAGAAAACAGGACCTACAAAGCTCTAAGTTGATACAACTTGGAATCTCTCAAGGTTATATTAAAAAATTTTTAGATTATTATGGTAGTTTTGATAAAATCAGTAAAGCCGATTTTAATGAATTAAAATCACTTTCTAATATAAAAATAGCCAAAATAATTAAGGAAAATTTATGATATTTTTTATTAGTTCTTTAACTTTGATTTTATGTTTTTTCAATTATTATTTTTTATATCCAATTGATCAAAAATTATTCTATATTTATACCTCTATTAGTATTTTAATATTTATCGCTACATGTATTTATTTAATCATAAAAAATCAAAAACTTAAAAAAGATAATATCATTATTCAAGAAATAGAAAAATTTTTAAAAATATCAAGTTCAACCTCTTTAATAGATCTAAAAGAAAAATTAAAAACATCATTTGAACTAACGCAAAAACAATTGCAAGATCAAAAAATACAAAACAAACTTTTACAAAAAAACTTACAATATCTTATTCAAAGTTTTAACTATATGCGATTAGAAAATTCCATTGCACTAAAACCGATTTTAAAAAAATATCAAATAAATACAAAAACAAAAAATATTATTTTTAAGAATATCCACGCATGCATTGTAAATGATGATATGATTGAAAATTTTTTATTACAATGTATTTTATTAGATATAGGCATTAGTAGTGAAATTTTTGATGATTTTCAAAAAGCAGAGAAAAAATATTCCTTTATTATTTCAAAGAAGAAAATAAAAAATACGCTAAACTACACATTTGTAGATGTCAATGTCAAAGATCTTATCAATTTTTTAAGTGCAAATTTTAAAGAAGAAAGTTATCAAATAGCAAATTTATACAATGTATTGATTTTTAAATCTTCTAGTTTTGAAAATAATCTAATTTTAAATATAACCAATCAATTTTGCTCAAATAATCAAATCGTAGATAGCCTAAGTGATTTTAAGAACGCTTTAAAATTAAATTTTAGATTAATTTTGGTTGATTATGAAGTCATAAAGTTCGATATTTTATATTTTAGCCAAATACTACATGAGTATAAAATACAAAATTCACAAAATAAAATTTTACTTTTTACCAAAAATAGAGTTAAAAATTGCGATTTTGCCGATGAAATTATAAATGACATTAGCAAAAATGAATGGATAATTTTACTTAAAAAATATATCAATCAAGTTTAGTTCTATGATTAATAGCCTTATGTAAAGATATAAAATCGACATTTTCCAAACTAACACCGCTTGGAATACCTTGGGCTATTTGGGAAAAACTCAAATTTAAATCCTTTAATTTTTCCTCTATAAAAAAAACTACAGCATCTGAATTTAAGCCTTGAGTAAAAGCGAAAAAAATTTCTTTAGTATTTTTATTTTCAATCATTACTCTTAATTTAGTAATATTTTCTTCGTTAGTATTTTCTAGTACAAAATAAAGCCCATCATAGCTTTTACTATCTTCTAAAATTAATACATCTTTAGGATCTTGCACTATACAAATAATATTATTATTTCTTTCTATATCAGAACAAACTTCACATAATTCATTTTCACTTAAAGCCCCGCATTGTATACATTTTTTAATTCCTCTAATGGATTCTTCAATACTATAAGCAAGTTTAGAACCTAGCAAAGGATCTTTTATACAAACATAATAAGCAAGTCTTAATGCGGACTTTTTACCGATAGTAGGCAATGCAGAAAATGCATTTACTAATTCATTAAATTTTTCTAAATCTTTCAAGTCATTTTAACCTTGAAAAAACAATCTTAAAAATATGATAACCATCTTCATAACTATAAGTTAAATTATAACCATGAAGATTGCAAATATTATTGATAATATAAAGCCCTAATCCCATACCTTCAACTTGAGTATTTTGTTCTCTTACAAAAGGTTTCAAATAATAATCAAAAGTTTTTTTAAGTTGAACCCCTTTATTTCTAACAATTACATAGTCCCCTGAACATATAATCTCACAAGCTTTATCGTCAGAATATTTAATAGCATTATCAATCAAATTTTTAAGCATTAAGGAAAAAAGTTCTAAATCAGCAACAATCATAGTATCTTCTTTGTAAGAAATCTTAACTTTTTGATAAAAATCATCTCTCATGAGATAATCTTCAGCCTGCTCTAAAATTAGGCTCAAATGATAAGTTTGCAAATTTAGTTGGCAATTTCTAGATAAAACTTTTTCAATTTTACCAAATTCATCAATCAATAATTCAAGTCTTTCAAAAATCGCTACTAAGCGGTCTTTTTGTTTTTGATTGTCTAGCATCTCACAAACTATCCTACCTTTTCCAATAGGTGTTTTAAGTTCATGCATAATCATTCTTAAAAAAAATTGTCTTGATTTTACTAATTCTTGTATTTTATTAATAGCATGGTCAAATTCAAAAGAAATTTCTGAAATCTCATCATTAATTTGTGAATATTCGGATAAAGGTTCTATTTTTCCAGCACTAATATTTTTAATTTTCTTTTTTAAAATTTTTAAAGGCATTAAAGATCTTAAAACAGAAAAATATAAAAATATAATCAAAATCAAGCTAAAAAAGAAACTTAGTAAAAACAAATACTCTAAACGCGTAGATGCATTTAGCTCATAAAGCTGCTTTAAATTAACTTGTTCAACATAAAAAAAAATTTGATTATGGTAAATAATAGAAGAAAAACTACCGTAAGCAGAATTAACCTTAAGCACCTTTTCACCTTTTGCAACTATATGTTTTGCACTACGTTCATTTTCAACTATTTTAAAAGACTTAGAAAGAAGATAATCATGAATTGAAAAACCTTCTTTTCTTTCTAAATTATATATAATTTTTTCTACAATTTCTTTTTGTCTATTTTGCTCATTGGTTAAATAAGAATCAACCTGAACCTTACCCAAGAGCACAAACAAAGCACAAACAAACAAAAAAGCCGTTGCGAAAAGAACGGTAATCTTAAGATTAATAGTTACTTTCATCCTATTAATTTATATCCTATCCCTCTAACTGAAAAAATATGCTTTGGTGCCTTCGAACTATCGCCGATCTTAGTTCTAAGCCTACCGATAATTACATCTAAACTTTTAGAATCTTTATCTTTTAAGCTTTTGCAGTGATACACAAGCTGCTCTCTGCTAACTGAAAATCCATGTTGTCTTATCATATAACTTAAAATTTCATATTCAGCAGGAGTTAAAATTAAAACCTCTTCATTGTAACTAATCTCATGTCTTTTTTCATCAATTTTAAAAGCTGAATTGATTATTTTTTCAGGAGTTTCATTTACGCGTTTTGAACGACGGATTAAACTCATAATTCTTGCATGCATTTCTTTAGGATCATAAGGCTTTGGTAAATAATCATCCGCACCTATTTGAAGTCCTACAATTTTATCACTTAAATCGCTTCTAGCTGAAGAAATAATAATAGGAATACTATATTTTTCTCTTATTTCGCGACAAACTTCAAGACCATCAAGTCCAGGTAAAGTTAAATCAAGAATTAAACAATCATAATTTTTTATACCAGCACTCATTCCCAAATATGGATCTTCATAATTAGTAACTTTGATATTAAATTGGGCCAAATATTCTGCTAAAAACTCTGCAAAATCTGGATCATCTTCGATCATTAAAACATTAATCATCTCTACCCCTTATTAGTGAAAATATGTTACAAACTTAATATTATAACACATAATTTAACTATTCATTTATTTTTTTGCTAAAATTATAATATTAATTTTTCAAGAGAGGAAAAAAGTGGAACTTAATTATTATGAAATATTAGAAATTTCTCAAACTTCAGATAAAGAAACTATAAAAAAAGCTTATAGAAAAATGGCATTAAAATATCATCCTGATAGAAATCAAGGAGATAAAGAAGCTGAAGAAAAATTTAAACTTGTCAATGAAGCTTATGAAGTACTTAGTAATGATGAAAAACGAAGTATATATGATAGATACGGCAAAGAAGGATTGAAAGGACAAGCCGGTGGTTTTGGTGGTTTTGGAGATGTTGATTTAGGGGATATATTTTCAAGTTTTTTTGGAGATGGATTTGGTTTTGGAAACTCAACGCGTAAAAAAGAAAGAGGAAATAAATATCCACATGATTTAAAAATAGCAGTAAAGATTAGCTTCAAAGAGGCTGTTTTTGGCTGCAAAAAAGAAATTGATTTTACCTATAAAACATTTTGTAAAATATGCAATGGTAGTGGATCAGAAAATGGAAAAGAAGATATTTGTTCTCATTGTGGAGGAAAAGGACAAGTTGGTGTTAGACAAGGTTTTATGACTTTTGTACAAACTTGTGATCATTGTAAGGGCAGTGGGAAAATAATAAAAAATAAGTGTAAAACATGCCATGGAAATGGTTATGAAGAAAAAAAAGATCATATGGAACTTGATATACCAGAAGGTATTGATAGCGGTATGAGTCTTAGAGTGCAAAACAAAGCAAATGAGCTTCCAAATTCTTCTCAAAGAGGTGATTTGTATATCAAAATCATTGTAGAAGATGATAATAAATTTATTAGACATGATGATGATATATATACCATAGTACCTGTATTTTTTACCCAAGCTGCCCTTGGAAAGACAATTAAAATTTCCACCATAAGAGGAGAGGCTGATCTTAAACTTCCAGTGGGTGCAAAAGATAAACAAAAATTTGAATTAGCTAATGAAGGTGTTAAAAATATTCACAATGGAAAACTTGGTTCGCATATTGTACAAATTGAAATAAAATTTCCAAAAACACTTACTGATGAACAAAAAAATCTACTATTGCAACTTGAAAAAAGCTTTGGCTTAGAAAATGAGGAAGCTTTTATAGAACAAGAGAGCTTGTTTGATAAAATCAAATCTTGGTTTAGTCACTAAGGAAGTTTTAAAGCCATCTCCATGGCTTTATAAATTTCTTCTGTTTTTTGACACTCTAAAAATAGCTCAAAAGCAAAAACACCTTGCCATAAAAGCATTTGCGTGCCATCTTTTATTTTTAATCCATTTTCTCGTGCCAACTTTAAAAAAGATGTTTCTCTACTATAAATAACATCAAAAGCATACTTAGCTTTTTGAAAAATATTTTTTAAAATCCTTTCTTCACAAGGTAAACTTTCATCATGTAAACCCACACTAGTCGTATTTATTACCAAATCAAATTGTGTATTTAAATCAAGTTGATCATATAAAAAACATGGATAGATGGTTAAATTTTCAAATCTAGCACTAGAGCGATTTGCTATTGCAACTTCAATATTTATAGATTTTAAAGCATAAGCTAAAGCTTTAGCGGTGCCACCAGCACCTAAAATCAAAGCATTTTTAATAGAAAAAAAATTTTCAATTGCTTTTAAAAATCCTAGATAATCTGTATTATAAGCATAAATTTTGTTATTTTTATTTAACAAAGTATTAGCAGAGCCTATATGCATAACACTTTCATCAAAAAAATCTGCAATTTTATACGCTTCTTCTTTAAAAGGTATAGTAATATTTGCTCCATCAAATTTTTGAATAATTTCTTTTAATTTTGCTTTATTTTTTAAATGGTATCTTGTATATATTGCGTCTTTTTTAAGAACTTGTAAAGCATTATTGTGCATTCTTGGAGATTTAGAATGCACAATAGGATCACCTATAACTGTGAAAATTTTCATTTTACTCTAAAAGTAAAAGCACCTTTTGCGATTTTAGAACGCACTTTTTCCAATTCAGCTTTTAATTCGCTTTCTTTATAAGGCCCAACTAAAACTTTTGTAAGTTCTTTGCCATTTACTGTTGTTTTGTAAATTTTATATTCATATCCATTTTCTTTAAGTATATTTAATTCTTTTGATTTAGGATCAAGACTATTTAAAGAAAAAACTTGAATATAAGCACCTGCAGGAAGTTGTGTTTGAATACTTGTGGTTTTTATACTCTCAAACAATTCATTTGCATTGCTCTGCTCTGGGGTTTTTGGCTTTTCAACAACATTAGTTTTTGATTTTTCAGAAGGTTTTTGAATTGGTTTTTCTATAGATTTTTCTACAGGCTTAATCTCTTCTTGTTTTTCTTCCACCTTAGCTGGTTCTTCTTTTGGTTCTGTTGATGTAATTTGATCTAATACACTATTGCTTGGAATTTCCTGTTTTTCCTCTATGGTATTATTTGCATCAGCCAATGAACTTTCTTCTTTCAGTTTTCTAGCTAAAGCTTCAAATTCATCCTCTTCTTTAGTATTATCTGTAATAGGCAAAGAATTAAAATTATTTTCATAAGAAGCTTGCTCTTGCGGCTCTGATGGCATTTGTAGTGATTTTTCCTCGCCTGGATCATTAATTAACTTCATTGCTATCATTACTACCAAAAACACAATAATTAAAATAATCGATCTGAGTAAAATTTTTTTAAGTTTTTCACTTTTATTGCTTTTTTGCAAGATAATATCATCAAATTCATTTTTGTTGTTTTCTTCCATTTTTCATCCTTTCAAAAATTACATATGTTTAGACCAAGAAGCGCCACGCTCTTTTTGATAAACCTCATAAGGTAAAGTTAAAATATTAAATTCCTTAGGTATATCCATACTAGGAAAAACTTTCCACTCTACAGGCATTTTTTGAGAAAAAAGCAAAGATAATTTTGATCCCAAAGAGCATGCTTCATTAAAAGTAGTATGTCCTTTATGGATATACAAATGCAAATGATTATTAGTTCTTGTTTTATAGGCAGTAAAATTTATAAAACCTTCTTCCCTTAAAACAAGCTGTGCTCTATGCCAAAAACGCTCTGCGTTAAAACCATTGTAATCAAATACAATATTTTCAACCTTATCAAAACTATTAATCAAAGAGTGTGCTACAATAATCTTTTTTTCCATATGTTCTTGTATAACATTAGCTGTCAAAGGAGCATTTACTTTTTCGAATTTATCAAAAAAAATTCTACCTTTATGCTCATATTTGTTAATTATAGCATTACGCTTAATATAATAATGGCTTGTAACCATTTTAATTAAAGCCAAATCCATAGTTGTAATCAAAATAAAGCCCTTTCATAAATAATAAAATTACTTGCCAAATTTTTCAGTTTAACTTTAATCTCTTCTTGTAGTTTTGTATTTTGTATATCATCTAAAATATCAGCTATATAATTTGCAACAATAGCAATTTGCTCCTCTTTAAAACCTCTTGCTGTTAAAGCTGCTGTTCCAAGTCTTAAACCACTCGTTACAAATGGACTTCTAGTTTCCCCTGGAACCGTATTTTTATTTGCTGTAATACCTGCTCTTTCTAAAGCTAAATCCGCATCTTTACCACTAAAATCTTTATTTAAAAAGCTTAATAAAATTAAATGATTATCAGTACCACCGCTAACTAAATCATATTTTCTATCTATTAGAACTTGAGCCAAGGTAGCAGTATTTTTAATGATTTGCTTAGCATAAATTTTCCACTCATCACTTAAGTTATATTTAAATCCAACAGCTTTGGCGGCAATTACATGCATTAATGGACCACCTTGAATACCCGGAAAAATTGCAGAATTGATTTTTTTGGCAATTTCTTCATCGTTACTCATAATAATCCCACCTCTTGGACCTCTTAAAGTTTTATGTGTTGTAGAGCTTACAACATGAGCATAGGGAAACGGGCTAGGATGCTCACCTGCTACAACCAATCCTGCAATATGCGCAACATCAGCAAATAAATATGCGCCAACCTCATCTGCTATTTCTCTAAATTCAGCAAAATCAATCACTCTAGGATAAGCACTAGCACCACAAACAATAAGTTTTGGCTTAACTTCTTTTGCTATCTCTCTAACTTTATCATAATTAATTCTCCCATCAAGCTCTACCCCATAAAAAAAACTTTCATAAAATTTTCCAGAAGAACTTACTTTAGAACCGTGAGTTAAATGTCCTCCGTGACTTAAATCCATACCCAAAATTCTATCACCAGGATTTAACAATGCCATGTATACACCTTGATTTGCTTGAGAACCTGAATTAGGCTGTACATTGGCAAAATTACAATTAAAAAGTTTTTTACATCTTTCTATAGCAATTGTCTCAATTTCATCTACAAATTCGCATCCACCATAATATCTTTTACCAGGATAGCCTTCTGCATATTTATTTGTTAAAATACTCCCCATTACTTCCATTACTTCTGGTATAGTGAAATTCTCACTTGCTATCATTTCAAGACCATCACATTGTCTTGCTAGCTCCTTTTGGGTTAAATCAAAAATTTCTTTATCAAAATTTTCCAACATTTACTCTCCTTTTACCTCATTTTTAAGTGGCCTCATAGCTGGGAAAAGCACTACATCACGAATTGATTTTTTATTAATTAAAAGCATAACTAGCCTATCTATTCCTATGCCTTGACCTGCAGTTGGTGCCATAGCATAGCCCAATGCATTAACAAAATCTTCATCCATTTCACATGCTTCCTCATCACCTGCATTTTTAGCTTCAATTTGCTTTAAGAATCTCTCATATTGATCTAGCGGATCATTAAGCTCATTAAATCCATTAGCAATCTCTCTACCCGCGATAAACAATTCAAATCTTTCAGCAATATCCTTATCCTTGTCACTCCTTCTAGACAAAGGACTTATAGAAATAGGAAAATCTATTACAAAAGTGGGATTAATCAATTTATCTTCAACATAATTATCAAAAAGTTCAGCTTGCAAATGACCTAATTCTAATTTTTCATTGGCTTCAAAACCATCTTTTTTTAATTTTTCTAAAATTAATTCTTTATTATTAATAAGCTCATCATCTAAACCGCCATATTTTTTCAAAGCATCTTTATAAGTAATTCTTTCAAATGGTTTAGAAAAATCAATTATTTTTTCATCAAATTCGAGCTTTTTATCTAAATTTAATTTATCCAAAAGCATAGCAAAAAGCTCTTCTGTTAAATCCATTAAATCATGATAATTGTGATAAGCCCAATAAAACTCGATTGTGGTAAATTCAGGATTATGTGTTAAATCCATTCCTTCATTTCTAAAACATCTATTAATCTCATAAACTGCCTCAAAACCACCTACAATCAAACGCTTTAGATATAATTCTGGAGCAATTCTTAAAAATCTTTCCACGCCTAAAGCATTATGATAAGTCACAAAAGGCTTTGCATTTGCTCCTCCTGCAATAGGATGCATCATTGGTGTTTCAACCTCTAAAAATCCTTTATTATCAAAAAAAGATCTAATGTAAGAAACAATTTTAGAACGCAAAATAAAATCTTTTCTTACTTCACTATTCATGATCATATCAAGGTATCTTTTTCTATATCTTTGCTCAATGTCAGTAAGCCCATGATATTTTTCCGGTAAAGGCACTATGGCTTTTGTAGCTATTTGAATTTGCTCAACATGAAGACTAAATTCTCCTGTTTTAGTCATAAAAGGAAAACCTTTAACCAAAACAATATCCCCTACTTCAAGATATTTTTTTAAAATAGCAAAGTATTCTTCCCCTAAAATATTTTGATTAAAATAAATTTGAATATTATCTTGCTCATCTTCTATATTGGCAAATACCGATTTACCAGCTATTCTAAGAAGTTTTAATCTTCCTGCTAACACTCCATATACTTTTTCATCACGCTGATTTTCCGTATCTTTAATGTATGCAAATTTATTTTTATATTCGACTATACTCATTTCTTTTTTCAAAAAATGTGGATATGGATTAATTCCTAGCTTTTTTAACTCTTGTGCTTTTTGAATTTTTTGTTGTTCTAAAATATTATCAAACATTAATTTTACCTTTATTTTTTACTACATTGCGGACATAACCCATAAAGTTGCATTAAATGCCCTGTTAATTTAAAATTATATTCTTTTGCTATTAACATTTGTTGCTGCTCAATAATAGAATTTTCAAATTCAACTATTTCTCCACAACTTTTACAAATTAAATGATCATGATGAGGTTTATTTGCAAGTTCAAATTTCTTCCCTGAAGCTCCAAAAGATATAGAAGTAGCCATGCCCGATTCTTCTAATAAATTTAAAGTTCTATAAACTGTAGCAATTCCTACATTTAATTCAGGATTTTTTTGCTTGATTTCCACATACAAACTTTCTGGGGTATAATGCATATCACTATTATATAAAGTTTTCAAAAGCACTTCTCTTTGTTTGGTATATTTTAAGCCATTATCCTTAAGTGTCTTCTTAAAGCGCTCAAGTAAAACATCATATTCTATATTTTCAATTTGCATTATTTACCTCCGAATTTAGACTTATATTAGAATCTTTAATTCTTTCTTCTATTTTTTCTAAACTATTTTGAGTAAAATCAGTATTCATTATAAATTCACCTGTTTTTCTAAGTAAATTTAAAGTATGACTATTGTTTGCATATTTTTCTAAACTTGAATTTAAAAATTCTATATTATTAATACAAGCAACTAAAATTGCAAAAATTAAAAATATTTTAGCACTTCCAAATAAAAATCCACCTATACGATCTATAAAACCAAGACCACTCATGCTAAACATTTTTGATAATATATTTCCCAAGGCCATACATGCTATCCATATCACGATTAACAAAACTAAAAAACCTGCAAAAATAGCAAGATTTTCATTTTCAATTGCATAAAAATTATTATTGATAATCTCTGCTACCTCTTTAGCATATCTTGAAGCAAGTAAAACCCCACCAACTATACCCAATAAACCAAAAATTTCTTTAAATAAGCCACTTACCAAGCCTTTTAAGCCTAAAATTACAGTCAAACCTAAAACAAAAACATCAAACCACGAAAAATTTTCCATCTACGCTAAACTCCAAATATTTTATTCAATTATTTTAGGGACTATAAAAAATCCATCTTGAGAATTTGGAGCATGCTTACTTATCGTATCTATCACATCAGATTTTTTACTCTCATCATTTCTCAATAAGGTTCCACCATTTGTTGTGCTAGTCATGGCTTCTATATCATCAAGTTTTAATTCATCTAATTTTTCTACAAAATTAACAATTTGACTTAATTGTTCTTCTAATTCTTGTCTTTTTTCATCTGCTATTTTTAGAGCACTTAGCTTTTCAAGTTTAGTTAATAATTTATCATCAATTTGCATCATTTACCTTAATTTTAATTTTATAAAACTCTTTGGTTTAGATTGAAAATTATAACATAAAATAATTTATTTTTTCATTTTTATATGTTACAATTATAGACTTTAAAATTACAAAATAACATTTTTTATATTAATAAAGGAAAAATATGGCTTTAAAAGAAAATTTGAAAGCAGTAAAAGAAGAATTAAGCTCTCAAGAGCAAATGATGGAAAATTTTATCAAATCAGAACGCTTTATAAGAAAATACAAATATTATTTTATTGCTCTTATTACTCTTTTAGTTCTTTATTTTAGTGGAAGTTATATTTATAATATAAAACAAGAAAAAAATATCCAAGAAAGTAATATCATTTTTAATAATCTGTTAAAAAATCCTTCAGATCAAAAATTAATTGAGGAATTAAAGCAAAAAAATGCAAATTTATACACCATATATATTATGGGTCAAAATAATCAAGATCTTAATCAAACCTTGAGTCTTAATATAGATCCTTTGTTAAAACAAATAGTGCTTGCCCAAAATAATCAAAAATCAGATTTTCTAAAAGATTATAATACTCTATTAATAGGTTTTGAATTTTTAAAACAAAATGATTTTAAAAACGCAGATGTTGAATTTAATAAAATACCTATAAATTCTCCTTTATGGCAAATCATCACAAGCTTAAAACACTATCAAGGAATAAAATGAAGCATTTTTATTTATTTATTATTACTTTAATATTTTTTAGTGCTTGTGGCACTAAAAGGGAATACTATCAACCAACACAACTAGAACAACTTCCTTATAATTCTAAAAATATTAATGGAAAAATAGTTAATTTTAACAACAACATTGCTCAGTTAAACAATAATACTTTCATAGACAATAAAGGAAATATTACTGCTTTAAAAATAGATAAAAACTATAATATTTTAAATATCCGTCAAGAAGAAATTCTTATAGCTGATAATGATGGGAATTTTAAAATTTTAAATTTACAAGGTGAAGAATTATTTTCTCATAAATTTAACGAAAGTGTAGTAAGTGCTAATGTAGATGGGGATGATATAGCTTTGATTTTAGCAAGTAATACTTTAGTGTATGCTAATAAAAATCTTGGTATAAGAATGCTACAAAATTTAGGCACTGCTTATGCTCAAGATAGTCGCTATGCTAATCCTTATTTTTTAAATACCATTATCATATACCCTATGCTTAATGGAAAATTAGCCATACTTAACAAAAGTACACTAAAAGTTAGTAAAGAAATTTTAGTAAGTAGTGAAGAATTTTTTAATAATATCATCTATCTTCATGTTAAAAACGATACAATGGTTGCCGCAACAGCACAAAAAATCATCGTTGTAACACCAAATAGAACTTTATACCTAAACGAAAACATTAAAGAGGTAAATATTAATGATAAAGAAATTTTTATATTAACAAAAGATGGAAGAGTTATCAAAAATGATTATAATCTTAGAAAAATTAATGAAATAAAATTTCAATTTGCTTTATTTTCCAAAAGCACATTATATAATGATTCTTTGTATGTATTTGAAAAAACTGGCTATTTAATTAAATTAAATACAAATCTGAAAGATTTTACCGTATATAAATTAAATGAAGCTATTGATAAAAAAAGTTTTATGGCTAATGGTAAATTTTTCTATCACAATAAAGTTTTACAATTAAATTAAAATGAATCAAGAACTAAGCGATATTCTTATTAAGCATGGAATTATTTTAAAAAATATTAATTCTTTGGATATCCATGCTTTTAGCAAAAAGAAAAAACTAATTTGCTTTTATGGAGAAAATACAAAAAAACAATATTGTTTATTTTTATTTTCTTTTGCAAAAAGTAAGATTTTAAAAAAAGATGGTTTAGAATTTGAAAATATTTTTCAAAACATAAGTCAAATTTTAAATTTAAAATTTAAAAATCATTTTATTTTTCATCAGTCTCTAATTTGCTCAAAAGCAAAAGAATATTTATTCACCAAAGGAATTCAAAATTATGCTTTTGTGTGATATTGGCAATACAACTGCAAGTTTTTTAAATGAGCAAAAATTTCATTCTATGAGCATAGAGCAATTTTTACAGTATGAGCCGACACAAAAAGTGTTTTACATCAATGTTAATCCAAATTTAGAGCAAAGATTAAAGCAAAATCCTTTATTTATTAACCTTGCTCCATATTTTAATTTTGATACTATTTATAAGAATTTAGGAGTTGATAGAATAGCAGCTTGCTATACCATAGAAGATGGGGTAGTAGTTGATGCTGGCTCTGCAATAACTGTGGATATTGTTTCAAATTCAATCCATCTTGGAGGATTTATCCTGCCTGGTATTGAAAGCTACAAAAAATCTTTTGCTAGTATTTCTTCTCGCTTAAAACACGAACTTAACACTCAAATAAACTTTGATGCCTTTCCCCAAAGAACTATTGATGCCTTAAGTTATGGAGTTTTTAAAAGTATATATTTACTTATAAAAGATAGTGCATATGATAAAAAGTTATATTTCACAGGTGGCGATGGGCAATTTCTTGCAAATTTTTTTGATTATGCAATTTATGATAAATTTTTGATTTTTAGAGGTATGAAAAAAGCTGTTTGTGAAAATTTTATACTTTAAAAGATTAACCATATCTTTGGCTTTTCAATTATAAGCTTTATTTAAACTCAAAACAACTATATTTTGATATTATTAGCAAAATCAAACATACACAAAAGGAATTGATGATAATGGATCGAAAACACTTTGATGCCGTGGTGATTGGCGGTGGGATTTCTGGTGCTGCAGCATTTTACGAATTAGCAAGATATACTGATATTAAAAGTATTGCATTATTAGAAAAATACAATAACGCTGCAACATTAAATAGTCACAGCACAAGTAATTCACAAACCATCCACTGCGGTGATATAGAAACTAACTATACCTTGGAAAAAGCAAAAAAAGTTAAAAAAACAGCAGATATGATTGTAAAATATGGGCTCTTGCAAAATGCACAAAATAAATTCATGTATTCACACCAAAAACTTGCACTTGCAGTTGGGGAAAAAGAATGTGAATATATGAAAAATAGATATGAAGAATTTAAAGAATTATATCCTTATATTAAATTTTACACAAAAAATGAAATCAAACAAATAGAACCAAATGTTGTTTTAGGTGAAGATGGTGTCAATGATAGGGCGGATAATATAGTAGCTATGGGTGTAGAAGAAGGTGAAATTTATACCACAGTAGATTTTGGACTTATGAGTCAAAATCTCATAGAGCAAGCTTGTAAACAAGGTAAAGATACTCATGTTGCTTACAATCAAGAAGTTGTGTTTATAGAAAAAAAAGATGATATTTTTTATATAAAAACAAGAGATTTTAAAGAATATAGTGCAAAATCCATTATCGTCAATGCAGGCGCACACTCATTATTTTTAGCACATAAAATGGGTATAGGTTTAGACAAATCTTGCTTTCCTGTTGCAGGAAGTTTTTACATGGCAAAAAGAAAAATTTTAAATGGTAAGGTTTATATGGTGCAAAATCCAAAACTCCCATTTGCTGCACTACATGGCGATCCTGATTTACTAACTAACATGAACACCCGTTTTGGTCCTACTGCTTTAGTTATTCCTATGCTAGAAAGATACCATGGCTTTAAATCTTTACCTGAATTTTTTAAAACACTTAATCTTGATATGAATGTAATTAAAATTTGTTTTAATCTTTTTAAAGATTCTACTATTAGAAATTATATTCTTTATAATTATTTATTTGAAATTCCTTATATCAACAAAAAACTTTTTGTAAAAGATGCTAAAAAAATAGTTCCTAGTTTAAAAACAGATGATATTTACTATGCTAAAAATTTTGGAGGAGTGCGACCTCAAGTGCTTGATAAAAAAGCAGGAGAATTAATGCTTGGAGAGGCTAGCATCACTGAAATTCCGGGTATAATTTTTAATATGACACCAAGCCCAGGTGCTACGAGTTGTCTTGGTAATGGTTATAGAGATGCAAAACTTATTTGTCAATATTTGGGTGCTAATTTTAATGAAGATTTATTTACTAGTGAACTGCTATAAAAAGGATAGGAAATGTTAAAAAAAACAAAAATAGTCGCAACAATTGGGCCAGCAAGTGAAAATGAAACTACAATAAGACAAATGATTATTAATGGAGTGAATGTTTTTCGCTTAAATTTCTCACATGGAACTCATGAATATCATAGTCAAAATCTAGCCACCATTAGAAAAGTAGCAGCTGAACTTAATGCAAGGATTGGAATTTTACAAGATATTAGCGGGCCAAAAATTAGAACCTTAAAAATTCCAGAAGCTTTTGAGCTAAAAAGTGGAGATAGACTAGACTTTTACAAGGATACTTTTGAAGGAGAAAAACTTTCTAATGAACATTATAAAGTCTGTATTAATCATCCCGAAATTCTTTCTATGCTAAAAGTGGGAGAATACATCTATCTTTGTGATGGCTCTATTAAAACTAAAGTTATACAAGTTGAAAAAGATTTTATCCAAACCCAAGTAGAAAATAGCGGGGTGCTTAGTTCAAATAAAGGAATTAATTTTCCAAATACAAAAATCAATATCGATGTTATAACTCAAAAAGATAAAGATGATCTTGCATGGGGCATTAAAAACGATGTTGATTTTTTAGCTATATCTTTTGTGCAAAATGCTCATGATATTGATGAAGTTAAAAAAATACTTGATGAAAATAATGCCAAAATTGCTATTTTTGCAAAAATAGAAAAATTTGATGCTGTTGAAAATATCGATGAAATTATAAATAGTAGCGATGGTATAATGGTAGCAAGAGGAGATTTAGGCATTGAAGTGCCTTATTATAGAGTACCAAATATACAAAAACTCATCATTAAAAAAGCTAATGAGGCCAATAAACCTGTAATCACTGCCACTCAAATGCTTTTTTCGCTTGCAAAATCAAAAACTGCCACAAGAGCTGAAATTTCAGATGTTGCTAATGCTGTACTTGATGGCACTGATGCGGTTATGCTTAGCGAAGAAAGTGCGGTGGGGATTGATCCGGCAAATGCAGTTGATATTATGACTCAAACTATCATTGAAACAGAAAAAAACTATCCTTATGAAAAATTTGAAAATTTTAAATGCTTTAACGAAACTGATATCATTGCCAAATCAAGCACACAATTAGCTACTGATTTAAATGCAAATGCAATTTTTACCATTACAAGCAGTGGTGCTTCTGCGGTTAAAACAGCAAGGTATCGTCCAAAAATGGATATCATAGCTATTACTCATTCTAAAAAAGCTTTAAATTTTTTAAGTATAGTCTGGGGAGTTCAACCTGCTATATTGATAGAAAAGCATGAAAATTTAACAGAACTTTTAAGCAATTCTGTAAAACTTGGAGTTGAAAAAGGCCTTATGAAAAAAGATGGGGTTTACACTCTTACTGCAGGATTTCCAGTAGGTGTTGCAGGAAGTACAAATTTAATTAGAATTTTACAAAAAGATCAAATTGAATATTATTTAAGTTTGGGAAAATAACCCAAACTTAATATTCTTCTTCTATTAGATCACACAAGCAGTGTATGATTAAAATATGCATTTCTTGAATTCTGGTCGTATCATCACTTGGGACGACTATATTATGCTCACATAATGCATTCATCGCTCCACCACCTTTTCCACTAAGCCCTATACATTTAGTGCCAATTTCTTTGGCCTTTTCAAAAGCTTTGATCACATTTGGGCTTTTTCCACTAGTAGAAATTCCAATCAATACATCATTATTGCTTGTCTTAAAAAAACAAATTCAAAACCATAGTCATTTCCTATAGCACTTAAAGCAGAAGTATCAGTGCTTAGAGCAATAGCAGCTAAAGCCTTTCTTTCTTTTTTATATCTTCCACTAAGTTCAGCTGCAAAATGTTGGCTATCTGCAGCACTTCCACCATTTCCACAAATTAAAATTTTCCCACCACTTTTCAAGCACACTTTTAATTCTTGAGCAACCGTAGCAATTTGCTCTTTTAAATTCAAACTTTGCTCTAAAGTTTTTTGATGTTGAATAAATTCCTTTTCAATTTTATTTATCATTTGCAATCCTATTAATTATATTAGTAGTACTAAATCCATCTTCAAAGTCAATTAATTCTACTTTTTTTACTAAATTTGAACCCACTACTTCCTTGCCTTTATAATCAGCTCCTTTAACTAGCACATCAGGCTTTAAAAACTCTATCAGTTCATAAGGAGTATCATCATTAAAAATCACTACATAATCTACAAAATACATACTCGCAAGCATACATGCGCGTTGGAATTCTAAATTTATAGGTCTTGAGTTTCCTTTTAGTCTTTTTACGCTTTCATCTGAATTTAAACCTACAACTAAGATATCTCCTAGTTTTTTAGCTTTTTCAAGGTATTTTATATGACCATAATGCATAATATCAAAACATCCATTGGTAAAAACTACTTTTTGATTTTGTATCAACTTCACAAGCTCTTCTTTGCTTTTAATTTTATCTTCAAAAGAAGCTTTTTTTAGATTTTTAATCTCTTCTAAACTTACACTCACACTTCCTACTTTTGCTACCACAACAGCTGCTGCATCATTTGCTAACTCACATGCTTTTACGATATCAACTTTTAAGGCTAAAGCATAAGCAAGCATAGCTATAACACTATCTCCAGCTCCTGTTACATCATAAACTTCCAAAGCTTTTGCGGGAATAATATGTAATTTCTCATCAAAAAGTGCTATTCCTTCTTCAGATAAAGTTATAATAGAATAAGCTAAATTTAAATCATCTTTTAATTTTTTCAAAGCTTTTTCTAAATTATCAATTTTTTCTACACCCAAAGCTTGAATAGCTTCTTTTTTATTTGGAGTTAGCAAGGTTGCATTTTGATATTTACTAAAATCACTTCCTTTTGGATCAATCAAAATAGGTAAATTTAAAGTATTTGCATGCTCTATCAAAGCTTTTGTTACTTTTGAAGTTAAAATCCCTTTGGCATAATCACTCAAAACAATCGCATCATAATCTTTTGCGATTGTTTTATACTCTTGGATAATTTCATCTTCTAATTTAGTATCAAAATCATTCTCATCATCAAGTCTTAAAACTTGCTGAGAATGTGATAAAACTCTACTCTTAAGAGGGGTTTTTCTATTCTTTTCTACTAATAATTTTGCATTTAAATTCTCTTTTAAAAACTTCCCACTCTCATCATCACCCACAAGTCCTAGAGCAAAAACCTCAGCACCAAGACTTTTTAAATTTGCATATACATTACCAGCTCCACCTAGTCTTTTATCTTCTTTTTGTGATTTCATCACCATTACAGGAGCTTCTGGAGAAATTCTAGTGCAATCACACCATATATAATGATCCACCATAAAATCCCCGACAACTAAAATTTTTGGCTTTTTAGAACTTAAAAAATCAAACATTTACTTCCTTTTCATAAAGCCTTTTGATCTCATCTAAATAATCTTTTACACCCTCTTCAAGACTAAATTTAGCTTTATATGAAAAACTCTCATCTAATTTTGCTTGAGTATGGAATTGATAAGAATTTTTGTAAGGATTAGGAATATACTCACAAGGATAATTAGTGTTTAATTCTTTTTGCAAAATATCTACTATATCTTGAAAAGTTCTTGCTTTACCTGTAGCTACATTATAAATTCCACTTTTTGCTTCTAAAGCTTTTAAATTTGCACTCACAACATCTTTAATATACACAAAATCACGATAAATTTGATCACTTCCTTCAAACAAACGCGGACTTTTACCCGCTAAAATTTGATGTCCAAATTGCAAAATCATAGAAGCAGTGCTATTTTTAAAAAATTCTCCCTTGCCATATACATTAAAATATCTAAGCCCAACTATATGCATTTTATTAAAGTATTTTTTTGCTAATTTATCCATCATTAATTTTGAAAATGCATAAGGGTTTTTAGGGGCTTCACTTAAATTTACAGTTTGCGGGCTTGGAGCATCTCCATAAACTGAGGCTGAACTTGCATAGATTAATTTTGCATTAAGTTCCAAAGCAAGTTCTATAAAATCTTTAAAAGTGTTTAAATTGGTCTTTAAAACTTTGTTTTGATCATAAACAGTTGTATCTGAAATTGCGGCCTTATGAAAGATCACATCAGGTTTAAAAGCTTTTATAACTTTTAAAGTTTTTTCATCATTAATATCGCCCACATAAAGCTCACCTTCAAAATCTAAAATATTCTTAAAATGACCAAAACTTTCTAAATTTCCATTTTCAAAAGTAGCACTTGATCGCATTTTATCCACAATCAAAACCTCATGTTTATCCTGAAGTTCTAGAGCAAGAGCAGAGCCTATAAAACCTGCTCCACCTGTTATCACAATTTTCATTTCCTATCCTTTAAATAATACAAAAGTTCTTTTAAATTTTTAAAGACCTTATAGTTTTTATTATCATTATAATTTTCATTAATCAAAAATAGATTTTTTATACCAGCATTGATTCCAGCTTGCATATCACTTAAATTATCCCCTATAAAAAAAGATTGTGAAAAATCTATATAAAATTCTTTTTGTGCTTTTAAAAGCATGCCAGGTTTTGGCTTACGGCATTCACAATTTTCTAAATGAGGGCAGTGATAAATTTTTTCTATTTTAATGCCTTTTTTCAAAAACTCACCTAGCATATATGAGCTTAAAATTTCAAAATCTTTTTCATTATAATAAGCCCTTGCAATACCTGATTGATTAGTAGCTACAAAAATTAAAAAATTTTGCTTTTGAAAAAATTCACAAAGTTCAAAAATACCATCACAAAATTCAAAATCACTAATCTTATGAACATATTTTTTATCTATATTAATAATCCCATCTCTATCTAAAAATAACGCCTTTGTTTTCATGAAAAAATTATAATGAATTTTTTTTAAGATTTTATAATTTATCAAGTAAAAAAGTTTTTTAAGCGACTTTAAATAAAAAAAGCATATAATTAAAAACATTTTATTTTCAATTTATATAGGAGTGATACAATGAAAAAGCTACTTGTTTTATCAGCTTTGGCATGTCTTAGTGTTTCAGCTTTTGCTGCGGATGGTGCTACACTTTATAAAAAATGTGCAGTATGTCATGGTGCTAAAGCAGATAAAGTTTATCTTAACAAAGTTCCTGCTTTAAATACTTTAACTGCAGCTGAAAGATTACAATACATGAAAGATTATGCAGCAGGTAAAAGAAATGCTTATGGCCAAGGTGCAATCATGAAGATTAACCTTAAAGGTTTAACAGAAGCAGATTTTAAAGCAATTGAAGAATACATCGAGAGCTTAAAAAAATAATTTGACAGCCTTTATGGCTGTTTTTCTTGATTTTTCTTTTCCAAAGCTTCTTTTTTTCTTTTTTCCAAAATTACTGCATCATTTAAAGCTTCTTCGCTATCATTTAAAGTAGTAAATTTATAATCATCGTCAAATTGCTTATTTTTGATCCCCCAAAGTAAAGCACAAATTGCCAAAAATAAAGCAACCATAGAAACACCTATCATCATCATTAAAACACCATTCATTTTTTAATCCTTAAAGCATTTAAAATCACTATTATACTACTAAAAGACATTGATAAAGCTGCAATTAAAGGATTAATCAAACCAAAAAAAGCTAAAGGCATGCTCAAGGCATTATAAAATAAAGAAAAAGCTAAATTTTGTTTAATAATTTGATAAGTTTTTTTAGCTATTTGTATAGCCTTTTGCAAGCTTTTTAAGTCGTTTTTTAACAATATAATATCACTATTTTCCATAGCAAGCTCAGAACCTTCTTTTAAAGAAACCCCAACACCTGCATAAGAAAGTGCTAAAGCATCATTTACCCCATCTCCTACCATTAAAACCTTACCTGTTTGATTTAACCTAGCTATTGTTTGCATCTTATCTTCTGGCATGCATGAGGCTTTGAAATTATTTATTTTTAATTTTTCAGCTACCTTACTCACAGCAGATAAATTATCACCACTTAACATATAAATTTGCATTTTGCATTCTTTCATAAATTCGATCAACTCTTCAGAGCTTTCTCTCATACTATCTTCTAATTCAAAAACTGCTAATATAGTTTTATTTTTAGCAAATATAAAATGCGTAGTTTGAAATTCTTGTACTTGCATATGATTTTCTTTGAAAAATTTCTCATTTCCTCCTAAAAATTCATCTTTACCCAAAAAGGCTTTATAACCTCTTGCTTGAAAATTTTGAACTTTTTCAAATTCTATTCTGCTATCAATTTTTTCATCTAAAAATTTCAAAATGCTTTTAGCCACTGGGTGGTTAGTCAGGTGTAAGAAATTTAATAATTCATTTTTATCTAACCTCTCATCCAAAAAGCTTTTTTTAACCTCTAAACTAGCCTTTGTTAAAACCCCTGTTTTATCAAACACAGCCACATTGCACTTACTCAAATCCTCCACAACACCTGCTTCTTTAAATAAAATTTTTTCCTTCAAACCAGTGCTAATTGCTACTAAAGAACTCACCGGTGTAGCTAAAGCCAAAGCGCATGGACAAGCTATGATTAGCACAGAAACCATGCGTATCATGGCTTCTTCAAAACCTAAATTTAGTACAAAAAAAGTAAAAACAAAGCACAACAAAGCACAAATTAAAATAATAGGCGAAAAATACTTACTTACCTGTTGCACCATTTTTTCTATTTTGGCTTTTTTAGCACTTGAATTTTCAAGTAAATCAATAATCCTAGCTAATTTAGAATCCTTATAAAGAGCATTTGTCTTATATAAAGCATTCCCGCTTAAAACTAAAGAAGCAGAATAAATCATATCATCTTTTTGCACATCAAGTGGTAAGCTCTCTCCGCTTAAACTAGACATATCTAAACTAATATTACCGCTAATACACACTCCATCTATTAAAACCCTATCGCCTTCTTTTAACTCTATAATATCTCCTATTTGCACCTCTTCTACATCGATATTTTCTATTTTTTCATTTTTTAACACCCTTACTTCATTACCTAAAAATGACCTCAAATGATCGAGCGTATCAAGGGCTTTTTTCTTACTTAAAAGCTCTAAATACTTTCCTATAAAAACAAAACAAATAATCATCGCCACAGAGTCAAAATATACCTGTGAAGCTCTTGAAAACATTGCCCACACTGAATATATATAAGCTAAACTTGCTCCACTAATTACCAAAGTATCCATATTAACATTTTTAAATTTCAAAGCATAATAGGCATTTTTATAAAAAATCGAACCTGTGTAAAAAAGTACAGGAGTGCAAAGTAAAAATTCAGCAAAATGTAAAATATCTTTAATATCAGCTTCCATGCCACTAAAAAACCCAGCATATTTAGCTACAGATATCCACATGATATTCATTACGCAAGCTATAGCAACTATTAATTTTGCATAAAAATCTCTTTTGGTTTGAGTTGCTCTTTGTTCATTTTTTGTAGGTAAATACACACTAGCTTTATAGCCTATGCTTTCTATATTTTGGATAATTTTTACTAGATTAATACTTTTTTCATCAAAAACAATTCTAGCTTTATGGGTAATAGAATTAATATCAACTTCTATCACTCCTTCGCTTTTAATGAGAATTTTTTCATTAAGCCAAACACAGGCCGCACAATGAATTTCTTCTATCAGTAAAAAAACCTCACTAAAGCCTTCTTTTGTTTTTTGTATGTATTTTTCATAGTCTTTAATACTATATTCTATTGTTATTGGGGTTAAAGTTTGATTACCAAGTTTTTCATAAAATTCCTCCAAATTATTCTCTTGTAAAATTTCATATACACTTTCACAGCCTTTACAACAAAAATAATTTCCATTTTTTTCTATCATTTGTTCTTGTTTAAAGCTTAATTGGCAATGCTTACATCTCATTTTATACTTTCTTTATAAGTTTTTACAATATTTTATCATTTTTTCAAACTTTCAATTTTAAAAATTATTTACAAAGCTATATTATAATTTCCAAAATTTGACAAAAAAGTATTTTTTTTAATAAAATCTTTTTTGAATAAACTAAAACAAAAACTACATTTTCTACATTTTATGAGGATATATGGAAAATACAAAAGAAAAGAAACAACACCAAAGAACACACATTCCTGTTGAAGGTTATAAAATAGAAGATTTAAAGTTGCTTGATTTAGAAAGCTTAGTAAAAATAGCAAATGAAGCAGAAATAGAAAATCCGAGAGAATTTAGAAGACAAGATCTTATTTTTGAAATTCTAAAAGCACAAACAAAAAAAGGTGGCTTTATACTCTTTACAGGAATTTTAGAAATTTCGCCTGAAGGTTATGGATTCTTACGTGGAATGGACTCAAATTTAAGCGATAGTGTAAATGATGCTTATGTATCAAACTCACAAATTCGCAAATTTGCTCTGCGTGTAGGAGATATAGTTACTGGTCAAGTTAGAGAGCCAAAAGATCAAGAAAAATACTATGCTTTATTAAAAATTGAAGCAATCAACTATCTTCCATTAAAAGAAGCTAGAGAAAGACCTTTATTTGACAATCTTACTCCAATTTTTCCAACTGAAAAAATCAAATTAGAATATGATCCTTTAAAATTAACAGGTAGAATGCTTGATCTGTTTGCTCCTATTGGAAAAGGTCAAAGAAGCTTAATCGTAGCACCTCCAAGAACTGGTAAAACTGAGTTAATGAAAGAACTAGCTACCGCTATTGCTAAAAATCATCCGGAGGCTCATTTGATTGTACTTTTAGTAGATGAGCGCCCTGAAGAAGTTACAGATATGCAAAGATGTGTTAAAGGCGAGGTTTTTAGCTCTACTTTTGACTTACCTGCCTATAATCATGTTAGAGTGGCTGAACTTGTTATAGAAAAAGCAAAAAGGATGGTAGAAACAGGTAAAGATGTCATTATATTACTTGATTCTATTACAAGATTAGCAAGAGCTTATAATACTGCCACACCAAGCAGTGGTAAAGTTTTAAGTGGCGGGGTTGATGCAAATGCCTTGCATAAGCCAAAGCGCTTTTTTGGTGCAGCTAGAAATATAGAACATGGTGGCTCATTAACCATCATAGCAACTGCTTTGATAGAAACAGGCTCAAGAATGGATGAAGTGATTTTTGAAGAATTTAAAGGAACAGGAAATAGCGAAATCGTTCTTGATAGAAATATTTCAGACAGAAGAATTTACCCTGCAATTAATATTATAAAATCAGGTACTAGAAAAGAAGAATTACTCCAAGGTGTTGAAAAACTTCAAAAAATTTGGGCGATTAGATCAGCTATTTCACAAATGGATGATATAGAAGCTTTAAAATTCTTATACTCTAAAATGCTAAAAACCAAAAGCAATGAAGAGTTATTATCTATCATGAATGAGTAGTAATGCTCCAAGCTCTTGCTGTTAAATACAGACCAAAAAATTTCAATGAGCTTGTAGGGCAAAATACTGTTTCTACAAGCTTAAAATATGCTCTTGAAAATAACCGCTTAGCACATGCTTATTTATTTTCAGGATTACGCGGAAGTGGAAAAACTTCAAGTGCAAGAATTTTTTCAAGAGCCCTAGTATGCGAAAAAGGACCAAGTGCTAATCCTTGTGGAGAATGTTCTCAATGTTTATCTTCACTCAGTGGCTCTAATATAGACATTATAGAAATGGATGCTGCAAGCCATAGAAGCTTAGAAGATATTCAAGAGCTTATCGAGCAAGTTAAATACGCTCCATCTTTAGCTAGGTTTAAAATTTTTATTATCGATGAAGTGCATATGCTTACCCCACAAGCAGCAAATGCCTTGCTTAAAACCTTGGAAGAACCACCAAGCTATGTAAAATTTATACTAGCAACAACTGACCCTTTAAAACTTCCTGCTACGGTTCTTTCAAGAACACAGCATTTTAGATTTAAGCAAATTTCTATTCACGATATCTTAAATCATCTTGAGTGGATTTTAGAAAAAGAAAATATCAATTATGAAAAAGAAGCTTTAAAACTCATAGCAAGAAGTGGAAACGGTTCTTTAAGAGATACTCTAACTTTATTAGATCAAGCCATAGTATATTGTCAAAATCATATACAAACACAAAAAATTACTGCGATGCTAGGCTTTTTAGATCCATCTAAAATTGAAGAATTTTATCAAGCCATTTTAGCTAGCGATAAAGATAAAGTTCTTGAGTTTTTAAAAGAATTTGAAGATTACGAGGCAAGCAATGTCATCGATGAGATGATATTTTTTTTAAAAGAAGCATTTTTTGCTAAAAACAATCTTTTTTCTATGTTAATTTACGAAAGATTTTTTAGAATTCTTTCGCGTGCTAAGACTATGTTAAATTCTAGCGATGATGATAGTTTTGTACTTTGTGTTATGGCTTTCATGCTTATAGAAGCAACTTATCTAAAAAGTATTGATGAGGCTATTTATAGTAAAAGCCCAAAACAAGATAACACACCAAGCCCAAAACAACAAGAAATTCTTTCTACACAAACAATTAAAGAAGAAAAACTTAATCCTTATGAAAGTTTGTTAAAAGCTATTTACAAAAGAGATTATGATTTAGCTGAAGTTTTCAAAAAAACCACGCAGTTTATTTCCTTTGAAGATGATATTTTAAGTATTAGCTCACATGCTAAAGATGATGATAGAAAAACCCTAAACAATGGCTTTAAATTAATCAAAGTCTTGCTTCATGAGCTTTTTGGAGAAAAAACACAAATTAAAATTCAAAAAATAGAAACTATAGATACCCAAAAATTACAAGATATATTCAAAACTCCTATAAAACAAGAAATAAAAAGTACTCCGAATTTAAATGAGCATTTTGAAAATTTTAAAAAAGACGCTAAAAAATACGATCCTAAAGACGAAACCAAAGAAGCTCTTATCAAGCTCTTTGGTTCTCCGACAATACAAAATTAAAAACTACCATTGATTGAAATATAAATTCTTCTTCCCTCTTCTATACGATTATAAGTATTTACCCAAGTATCTTCACCTTTGTTTTTATAAGATTCCCAATCATTTGTAAAACTTTTATCAAAAAGATTATAAATTGCTGCATTAATATTCCAATTTTTATTGATATCATAACGCACACCCATAGAAGCTAAAAAGACATCTTGGTAATATTCTCTATTAATATTTGTATCACCCATATATCGATCTATTTGCCATTCGCCTTTTATCCATGGAGAAAATTTATTAAAGATATTATAACTTGCTTTTAGCATGATATTGTGTTTTAGACTATCAATTTCTGGCTTTCCTATCACAGTTTTATCTTGTGCATCTTTTACTTCACTATCAAGATAAGTATAAGCTAAATCTAAATTTAAATGATCTATAGGAGTAATCCCCGCTCCAAGCTCTATGCCTTTGTATTCAACCTTGCCATGATTAATCGCTTGATAACAAGACTCAGCTTCACATTTTCCAATACCCGAAATCATACTATCTTTGTCGAATTTTTGACTAGAAATTTTATCTTTAAAATTTGTCAAAAACCCAGTAGCTGAAATATAGAATAAGTCATTATTATAAACAGCAGCTAATTCATAATTAAGCGATGTTTCTTCTTTTAAATTCGGATTTCCATACATAGGGTACTTACCCTGTCCACTATAATTATAAGCACCAGCTATCAATCTATTAGCATATGGAGTTCTAAAGCCCGTTGAAACACCACCCTTTAAAGTAAGCTCGCTAGTAGGATTATAAACCAAATAAGCCCTTGGTGAAATATTATTTCCAAAAATTTCATGATAATTATATCTTGCTCCAAAAGTAAATCTTAAATCATCTCTTATGCTATATTCATCTTCTGCAAAAAAAGCTAATAAATACTGATCAAAATTCGTAGGATTAGCGATTTTATCTTGCATTTTTTCAAGTCTATATTCACCACCCACGCTTAAAATATGACTTTGACCTAAAGGAATAACTGATCTTGTATCTACGATAATATCTTCAGCAACTATATCTCTATTTTGCCCTAAAAATGACTGATTTGCCTGGCCAACCACCTCACGCCCATCGTTACTTACACGGTTATACTGCAAGGTAGAAGTAATCGAAAAATCTTCATATACACCCTCATGACTTAAATAAGTTACCAACTTATCCACTTGCATAGTGTCTGTATAACCACCTGTTAAAGAGCCATCATTTTTATCTGTTGGTTTTGTTAATGTGCCCAGTTGGTCTTTTTTATTATCATAGTGATTTCTTGAAAAATCAATATCAAATATCAAAGTATTATAATCATCTACTAAGTAATTTAACCTAGTTCCTAAATTAAAATTATTAGCTTTTGTAGGACTTTGTGCTTGATCACCTTGCACTCTTTGTCCACTCCCATTACTAAATTCAACATTAGATTGTTCCCTATAAAACTCTCTAAAACGTAAGGTTAATCCTAGGCGATCATTCATCAACGGGCCGCTTGAATATATACTTGTGCCATAAGTATTACCCCATTCTTTATGTGCATTAAAAATACTATCTAAACTAACTGATGTTTCCCATTTATCGCTTACTTTTTTTGTGATGATATTTACAACACCACCCAAAGCTTCAGAACCATATAAAGTGCTCATTGGCCCTTTTATTACTTCTATTCTTTCTATACTAGAAATTGGTGGTAAGAATGAATTTGAAATTTCATTAAAACCATTAGGTCCTACTTCTCCACCTATTCCTTGACGACGCCCATCAATCAAAACTAAAGTATATCCAGTAATACCTCTCATGGTGATATTATAAGATCCAGTTTTTCCCTTGCTAGCAAATAAATCTACACCAGGAATATCAGCAATAGCTTCGGCAACATCTCTATAAGGCTTACCTCCTAAATCTTTTTTGCTAATCACATTTATAGTAGCAGGGGCTTCTTTGATATCTTGAGAAAAACCCGAAGCACTTACTATGGAGCTATCTAATAAAACTTCTTGTGATAAAGCATTGCAGACCAAAAAACTAGCAACACAAAACGATAAACAATGTTTTTTCATTATTTCCTTTCTTGATAAACAAATTTTCAAAGTTGGAATATTATGATAATAATTATTAATTTAAAATAAATTTATTGTATCAATTATGATAATTGTTATTAATAAAAAATTTAATTTTTAGCTATATAATCACAAAAAATTTTAGGATGAGGATATGATGGAATTTTTAAAAACTTATATTGACTTAATTATATTTATTGTTTTAGGGATAATGGCATTTATTGCTATATGGTGCACTATAGAACGCATCTTATTTTTTAGAAAAATTAAACTAAATGATTATCAATGCCAAGAAAAATTTGATGATGCAATTAGTGAAAATCTTACTATGCTTTATATCATTTACACTAATGCTCCTTATGTAGGGCTTTTAGGAACTGTAGTAGGGATTATGATTACATTTTACGACATGGGAGCAAGTGGGAATATTGATGTTAAATCTATTGTTATTGGCTTATCGCTAGCTTTAAAGGCTACAGCATTAGGAATTTTAGTTGCTATTCCTTCTTTAATGGCTTATAATGGATTACTTAGAAAAATATCAACCTTGAGTAATGCATATCGTATTTTTAAGGATAAAAATGCTTAAATTACCAAAAAATGAAGGCTTAAACATCATTCCTTTTATAGACATAATGCTTGTTTTACTTGCTATTGTTTTAAGCATATCCACCTTTATCGCGCATGGTGAAATCAAAATCAATCTACCTCAAAGTGAAAATTCAAATTCCATAAGTGAAAATAAAGACAAAATAAGCATCTTAATCGATAAAGAAAATAAATTTTATATCGATGGAAAAACAGTTTCCATAGAAGAAATAAAAGAAAAATTTGACACTATAAATTCTAAAACCTTAGTAGAGTTAAAAAGCGATAAAGAGGCAAAATTTGAAAGCTTTGTAAAAATTATTGATATTTTAAAAAATAAAAATCATGAAAATTTTCAAATTTTAACAGAGCACAAAAGATGAAGACTTTTATAAGTAATCATAAAAATCAATCATTTTTCATTACTTTATTTATCTTTTTACCTTTACTTTTTGTTTTTCTTTATACTAAGAATTTTTTACATATACAACATAACACTACAAAGGAAGAAAAATTTAATATAGCTATAAAACAATTTTTACAAGATTCTCCTAAAGTAAAAAACGAACAATCTAAACAAGAAAAAATAAAAAAAATAGAACAAGTAAAAGAAAAACCTATCGTTCAACCTAAAAAAATAAATACTTCAACCGATACTAAAGCAACAAATCGATTAAAAGAGGAAATAAAATCTCAAAAAATAACATCTCAAGAAAAAAACATCCTGATAAATTCTCAAGAAAGTATATCTTTAACTAATAACAATGAACTTTTAAAAGAAGTTAAGCAAGCTATAGATAAAGCTTTAATTTATCCTAGGCAAGCTCGAAAAATGCGGATGAGTGGTGAAATTTTAGTAGAATTCACATGGACTAAGGATAAAAACTTATTAAACTTAAAAATATTAAAACCATCAAAATATAAACTATTAAATGATAGTGCCTTAGAAACTATACGCATAGCATCTAAGAATTTTCCACAATATGAAAAAACTTTTCATATAAGAATACCTTTAATATACAAAATAAACTAAGCAATTTTACTTAGTTTGTCTTGATTAAATTATGTCCTTTATAGATCCCATAAATTTTATAATCTCCATTTTTAAGCATCAAAACTACAGGATATTCTTCTTCATAACCTTGTTCCATTCCAGGACTTCCTTGAGGCATACCAGGAGCAGAAATACCTATAACATCCTCAGGTTTATTTTCCAAAAGCCAAGCAACTGCATCTTCAGGAACATGCCCTTCTATAGCATAGTCATCAATCACGCCAGTATGACAGCTTTGATACATAGGCTGAATATTCATTTTTTCTTTTATTTTTAAAAAATCTTCACTTTTGTGTATTTGTACTTTATAGCCTTTATCTTTCATATAATTAGCCCAAAGATCGCAACATCCACAAGTGGGACTTTCGTAAATATTTAATATTTTTTCATTAGCCAATAAGCTTGTAAAACCAAGCGTTAAAGTTAAAAATAATTTTTTCATATATCCTCCAAAAATAAAAAAGATACAATACATTATAAAAATTAATATTTTATATCAAAAACCAAAAATATCAACTATGGCTAATTAAAAATATTAAATTAAAGTATTACTACTAAATAAAATTTCTAAATAACTTTTCTGATTTTCTACCACTTAATAAATACTAAAACCTTCTTTTTATTTTGTAAAACTA
>NZ_JAKMTD010000012.1:0-36493 GCF_025772965.1 Campylobacter sp. CNRCH_2013_0898h
TAACATTGCAATTTACAATAGTATTTGGGTCACGAAAAGTATAATCTTCTTTATTTAGTTCTTTTCCAAGAAAATACTGCAATGGAGGCAATGCAGCACCTGAATTATCTATCACTCCATCTACATACCAAGGAGCTATTTTAGCACACATTAATGCCACTAAGCCACCGTATGACCCCCCCCCGTAAATTTTAGGTAAAGATTTAAATTGAGGATAATTTTTCATTATATCTTTTAAGGCATTGATATGATCGATTGCAGGCATAATGGCAAAATTATTATACTCATTGTTGGGTGGGATAAAAGTGGAAGTAAAATATGCTTGATAATTTTGATCTACCAAATTTTGCCCTTTTAAGCTAGAAATTGCTTGATTTAAATACTCATAATATTGCCAAGCATTATAAGTGTTTAAATTACTTGTATTGATATTTAAATTTTCCAATGCTATTTTTAAATGCGGTAAATCATCTTCCATAAAAGTAGTAGTTGCACTATATTTTTCCACATCCGATCTTCTTTGACAAAAACAATGATAAAATACATTTACAGTTACTACATCAAATTTTTTAGCTATAAAATTTCTATAACTTTCTAAAAAATATATATTTGCATTAGCTCCATACCCACCTATGATAAAAACAATAGCTTTCATTTGCTTACTATCATCATAAGTGATTCTATATTCTAATTTACTTTCTCTTTTTATATTTAATTCTACATCATCACAAGAGTCTATAAAATAAGTTTCATTTTTAAGCATATTAAGCCTTTTAGAAATTTTGATTAATTATATCATCAAAATTTCTAAATAAATAAAAATTATCCAAAAGCTCCATTTAAATAAGATTTTGTTTTTTCTTCTTTAGGATTTTCAAAAAATTCCTTACTCTCTCCAAATTCTACAAGTTCTCCTAAATGAAAAAACGCAGTATAATCAGCCACGCGCTTACCTTGTTGCATGTTATGCGTTACCATGATCATAGAAAGATTATGACTTAATTCTTTAATAAGCTCTTCTATAACGCTTGAAGATATAGGATCAAGTGCAGAAGTTGGTTCATCTAAAAGTAATAATTTTGGCTTTATAGCCAAAGCTCTTGCTATACAAAGGCGTTGTTGCTGTCCGCCTGAAAGTGCTAGAGCATTTTGTTTTAGTTTGTCCTTTACCTCCTCAAAAAGCCCTACTTTTTTAAGACAATCTTCCACTAAAGCATCTTCTTCATCTTTGTTTTTAATCATCCCATGGAGTTTTGGAGCATAAGAAATATTATCATAAATGCTTTTTACAAAAACATTAGGTTGTTGAAATACCATTCCAACTTTTTTTCTAAGCACGACTAAATCTTGATTTTTAACATCTTTTCCATCAATCTCAACAAGACCATCGATTTTTGCTATTTTGTCATTCATCCTATTAAAACAACGCAAAAATGTGGATTTTCCACAGCCTGAAGCACCTATTAAAGCTGTGATTTTATTTTTTTGAATTTCCATATTAATATCAAATAAAGCTTGTTTTTTACCATAAAATAAATTTAGATTTGTTGTTTTTGCTATCATTTTAATTTTCCTTGAAAATATCTTCTTAAAAGTATTGCTGCTAAATTTAAAATTACCAAAAGAGATAAAAGCACTATAATCCCTGCTGCTGTTCTTTCTAAAAATGCACGCTCTGGCATAGCTGACCATGAAAAAATTTGAGCAGGTAAAACACTTGTTGGCGCAAAAACACTATTTGCCACATCAGGTATAAAAGCTATCATACCTATAATCATCAAAGGTGCGGTTTCGCCAATAGCTTGAGCTAAAGTTAAAATAGAACCTGTTAAAATCATAGGCATTGCCAAAGGTAGCATAATGCCTTTTATCATTTGAATTTTAGTCATGCCTAAAGCATATGCTGCATTTTTCATATTAACATCCACACTTTTTAAGGCAGCTTTAGTTGAAACAATAATAATAGGTAAGCTCATAATAGCCAAAGTTAATCCTCCAACTAAAGCACTAGAACGAGGCATCCCAAAAAGATTAATAAACACTCCAAGTCCTAAAAGTCCAAATAAAATACTAGGAATACTTGCAAGGTTATTAATACACACTTCTATAAAATGCGTAAATACATTTTGCGGAGCAAATTCTTCTAAATAAATAGCTGCTCCAACTCCTATTGGGATGCTTACAACCATACATACTATCATCACAAGTAAAGTTCCAACCACAGAAGCAAAGATTCCTGAATTTTCAGGTGATTTAGAATCTCCATTAAGGAAAAAATTTGTGTTAAAACTTAGTTTGATTTCTTGCTTTTGAACTAATTCATCAACTAAAGTTTTTTGTTCATCGCTTAGTTTATTGTAGTTTTTTTTCATATATTGATCAACTTCAGAATTTGCTAAAAGCCAAGATTTTTCTTTGATTTGACCTGTTCTTATTTTCCTTTGTTCAGCACGCGATAAAAGCTCATATGAAGGGCTATTTCTATCAGCCTGGGCATAAATGTAAGTTTGCTTAAAAGCTCCTATCCCAAGATACCCTACGCTTGATAAAAAAATACAAAGAAAAATAAGGTTTATATAAAGCCCCATTTTACAGAATCTTTTGAAATTTTTTGAAGCTTTTTTTCTTTGTTTAAAAAGTTTTTTCATAAATTTTTCCTTTTATGGAAGCGATTTATCAAATAAACGCTAAAAATATTAATGATTAATGTAATAATAAAAAGCACAAGCCCTAAAGAAAATGCACTTAAAGCTAAAGAACTATCAAAAGCTTGATCACCGCTTAATGCTTCTACTATTTTTACAGTCACTGTTGTCATATCTTCTAAAAAATTCATTGTTAAATTTGGACGCAATGAAGCAGCCATAACAACAATCATTGTTTCACCTAAAGCTCTTGAAAGTCCTAAAAGACAAGCTGCAACTATACCTGGCATTGCTTCTGGTAAAATTACTGCAAAAACAACTTCTTTTTTAGTCATACCTAAAGCATAAGCTCCATTTATCCTTTTTAAACTTACAGCTTCAATGCAATCTTGTGAGAGTGAAGCCACTATAGGAACTATCATAATACCCATGATAAAACCTGCACCTAGGGCACTTTGAAAACTAGCTTCTATACCAAAAAGAGAAAAAAACCACACTATAAAAGGAGCTACCACTATGGCTGCGAAAAATCCAAAAACTACAGTAGGAATTCCTGCTATGATTTCTAAAATAGGTTTTAAATAGTTTTTAGATTTTTTACCTGCAAATACTCCAAGATAAATAGCACACATTACACCTAAAGGTAAGGCTGTTAGCATTGCTATTAATGAAATATAAAAAGTTCCCCAAAATAAACTCAAAGCACCAAAAACCCCATGCTTGCTACTTCCATCAGCACCTACAAATGCAGCATCTGCTGCCCACTGACTTGAGAATAAAAAAGTAAATACGCTTTCTTTTTGAAAAAATTTTAATGCCTCTATTAAAATAGTTAGCATAATAGCAAAGCTTACTACTACGCTAACAAAAGCACAAAGAAAAAGCGTTAATTTTATTATTTTTTCTTTTATCAATTTTTCATCCTAAAAATTAAAAAACTTTCCCTGCTTTAACAAGCTCATCAGTTAATAAACCTTTTTCTTCTATATGTTTTTGGGTTTGTTTTAATGTTTTTTCATCCAAAGGAACTAATCCTATTTTTTCTAATTCTGCTCCGCTTTTAGCTAAATCATCACTCATATAAATTTTTGCAAATTCAAATACTTCTGGATTTTTCTTAGCATTCATATATATAAACAAAGAACGAGCTAGTTTATATTTTCCTTCGGAAATATTCTTCTCATCGGCTTTTACACCATCAATATCAACTGCATTAATCTTATCATCATTACTAGCTAAAAATCCGTATCCAAAAAGCCCAAAAGCTTCTTTATCAACAGAAAGTTTTGAAACAATTAAATTATCGTTTTCTCCGCTTGGTATAAATGCTCCATCTTGGCGTATAGTTTTATATGCACCTTTATATTCAGGAATTTTTTTAGAAATATCTACCATTACAAGCTCTTCTATACTATCTCTTGTTCCTGAACTTGATGGAGGACCATAGATTGTAATTTTTCTATTTGGTAGATTTTTATTGATTTGTTGCCAATTTGTATAAGGATTTGGGACTAATTTTCCATCTTGTGGAATTTCTTTGGCCAAAGCTAAAAATAACTCATGTAAGCTTATATTTAATGGAGCATTGATTTTATTTTGAGCTAAAACTATGCCATCATAGCCTATCATAATCCCGACTATATCACTCACACCTGATTTTTTACAAGTTTCAAATTCACTTGGCTTGATTGCTCTTGAAGCATTAGAAATATCAGTAATTCCCTCGCAAAACACTTTAAAACCACCGCCTGTGCCAAGACTTTCAACTATAGGTGTTTTTGTATTTTTTATAGAAGCATACTCTTCAGCAACAAAAGAAGTAAAAGGATAGACAGTAGATGAACCTGCTATTTTTAATTCTGCTGCGTTTAAACTAACAAAGGTAGCCACACTTAAAGCCAAAAGTTTTTTCATTTTTTCTCCTTGTTTTAAAAAAGTAATGAAAATTTAAAAAAACTTGGAAACATTTTGGATACATGTATTTTTTGATATAATTTTATATGCTAAATATTATTTTGATAGAAGATGATAAAGATTTAAATGAGTTAATTAGTTTAAGACTTAGTCAAGAAAATATAAAAATTTATAATTATTTTGATTTTTTTGACTTAGAAAATTTTCTAGATACAAATGAAATAGACTTAATCATCATGGATAGAAATTTACCAAGTGGCGATAGTGTAGAGATGATAAAACAATTAAGAAAAAAAGGTTATATGGAGCCTGTGATTTTTCTTAGTGCAAAAACTTTACAAAAAGATATTTTAGAAGGTTTTGAGCAAGGCTGTGATGATTATATATGCAAACCTTTTGATTTTAATGAGCTTTTATTTAGAATCAAAGCCGTAACTAAAAGAAATAAAACTCCAAAAGAACAAATTTCTTATCAAGATTTTACTTTATATATAGAAGAAAGGAAATTAATTCATCAAACAAATACATTTGAAAATTTATCAACCCTAGATGTAGAATTACTCAAGTGTTTTTTTAATCACAAAAATCAACTTCTAAGCCGTCAATTTTTAAGTGAGCAAGTATGGAAAAATGACACAACAAGCGATAAGACAATCAATACGGCTATTTTAAGATTAAAACAAAAAATTCCACAAATTAAAGAAAATATCATTTCAGTGCGCTCTGTGGGTTATAAATTGTGTTAAAAATCAGAAATTTTTTTGCTTTATTTTTTATATGTTTTTGTATATTTTTTATAGGATTGTTTTATTTTGTCAATGAGCAATATATAAACAACACTATAAAAAGCACTTATGAGCAAAAATTAAAAACCTTGAATGATACATTAAAATTTAGCATTATAAAAACACTCAATACAAACAACATTCAAGAATTTTCTCAACAAACAAGAGCAGATTTTATCATCAAAAAAGATGGAAAAACCATCTCATCTTTAGATGATTTTGATTTCTTTAAAAATCAATTTAACGCAGATTTTACACATGAATTTTTTAATAATAAAGAAATTTATTATAAAGCTTATCAATATGAAGGATATAAATACATCATCATTGTTTATCCAAAAATAAACGCAAAAATACAAGATTTTTGGATAAAAAATATTTTGATTTTTTTGCTTTTTTTAGCAGTATTAACTGCAATATATATTTTTATATTTAACTTTTTTAAAAAATACTTTCAAGAATTACTTTTGTTTATTAAAAATATAAAGAGTCAATCAGAATTTCATTTTACAAAGAACTTTTTTTATGATTTAAATTCTTTAAATTTAAGATTATTAAAAATAAAAAAATTATTTTATGAGAAAGAATTACAAAATAAAAAACAAGCCAAAAAAATTAAAATGAAAAACACTCAACTTTCAAATTTAATCAGTACTATTTCACATGAGTTAAAAAATCCTTTAAGTGTTATAAATTTAAGTTTGCAATCTTTAGAAAAAGAACATAATGATGAAACTATGAGAAAATTTATGCTTGAAAAAATTCACAAGCAAAGCGTAAAAATCAACCAACTAACACACAAACTAAATTTTGTTTTTAATTTAAATATCACATCTTTAAATGAAGAAAATTTTGATTTATATGCTTTAAGTAAAAATATTGTTGAAAATTTTAATGAAAGCAGGATTAAAATTCAAGGAGAGCAAACTTTCATAAAAGCAGATTCTTTTCTCATTGAGCAAGTTATTATTAATCTCATTAGCAATGCACTAAAATACAGTCAAAAAGATATTTTTATTGAAGTTAAAAACCAAGAATTTACTATACAAGATCAAGGCATAGGCATAGAGGAAAAATACTTAAAATTAATCACAAAAAAATTTTATAAAATCAATACTAGCCAAAACAATTCTTTTGGACTAGGATTGTTTTTAGTTAAAAAAATACTCACTTTACACAAAAGTTCTTTAAAAATTCAATCTAGCCCACAAAAAGGTAGCATATTTTCTTTTAGTATTGGCTAATCACTCTCTCAAAAAGCCATATTCATAAATTTTTGGTTCGATTTTTTTAGCCAAAATATCTAAAGCTAAATTCAAATCACTAAGTAAAATTTTATAATGCTCATCTTTTGCCTTGCTAGGCATATTCATCTTGCCTTTTTCATCTCTACCTTGAAAAAATTCTTTTATATCATACAAAGAAGCATTTACCAAATACCCTGCCTTTTCTTTATGCGTGTGATAATACTTAAAAAGCTCTTTGCCTGCTTTTAAAAGCTCTTTTGCTTCATTAGAAAATTCCACCTTGTCTAATGTATCATCAAATAAAACATCTTCATTTTTTATCTTGCCATTTATAAATTTATACATAAAATCACTCTTAAATGCTTCTTGAGTGATGCCTAATTCTTTCTCGCTAAAAGGTATGAAGTGATTTATACCTTCTTTTGTGCTTATATAATTTTGCCCATGAAAAAGCATAAAAGCCAAGCAATCACTTTGAAATTCTTTATCGTTTTGATATGCTTTGTTTGGATATAAAAACTGATCTCTATCATTTAGCCAAGTAGCTTTTATAGCATGGCGTACTGAAAGATATATACTCATAGGTAAAATATTCTTATGTGTGATAAAAGTAAAAAGTTTCTTTTTGATATCATTATCGGTTAAATTATTTGTAAAAAATACACCTGTGTTATTTTGAAAATCTGAACCTATCATTCTTAAAAAACCGATATTTTCACTTTCTTTATCATAAAAATTTCTAAGCCACTCAATCATATATTTATTTTTAGAAACAAAACTTTTCTTACCTAAAAAATTTCCATTTTCATTAAATACATCAAGCCTTACCTTTTTAAGCTCATCTTTTTGACTCATATCCCATATTAAAAATCCTATAGGAAATTTTCCTTTTACATTATCAAAAGTATAAGAAGGCGCTAGGAAGCCTTTTAAAAATTTAGCTTTAAAAATTCCTCTAAATTTATCTGATTGTTGTGCATTGATATATTTTAATTTAGAAAAAGTAGCTAGCACAGCTCCTTCGATCTCACAATATATTCTTATATAAAATTGCATAAACAATTCTTTGGCAGCTCCACCTATTTTAGAATTATATTTATCATAAATCATACTATCAGAAACTGCTGTTTTATTTTTGCCTGTCTTATTTCTAGTAGCAGTTGTGCTAGCTTCTGCATAAGGTGGGTTTATAAAAATGATGAGTTTTTTGCGTTTGTTTTCATCTTTTAAAATTTCTTGTAAATTTGAAGGTAGTTTTGATTTATAAATGACATTGCCTTTATCATCTACTTTATCAAAAAATTCATCATTTAAAAAGTCAAATTGAAAAACATGCTTTTCAAATAAATTTGCTCCATTTTTTATACGCTCATGTATCACATCAACATCTGCTTTATCTATGGTAGAGCAAAAAACATTTTTTGCATTTGTAAAATTTGCTAGCAAATTTCCTGTACCACCAGCAAGGTCCCATATATAGTATTTCTCTTCATAGTCTTTACCTAAAGCCTTTGATAAATACTCACAAGCCTTATCCACCCAAATTCTTGGAGTAAAAAACGCCCCCTTTCTTTCTCTAATGTCTTGATCTACAAGCAAATCCCTACGCTCTATCATATAATCCCAAAATTCCTCCAAAGGCGGACGCTCATAAATAGCCCAAAAATCTTTATGTGCTTTTTGATTATCTTTAAAGCCCGTTTTTTCTGTAGCGATAGAGCCTAGATCTGTCTTTTTGGCATTAAATTCATAATGATCTTTTTTCAAGATAGCAAAAAGCTTTTCTACTATGGTTTGATTTTCATTTGAGAGTAAATCAGCTAGGTAAAAGTCCGCATCAATAATGCCATTTTTCTTTGCTAAATCCCAATCTATACTTATGCTTTCTTTTACACTTTTGCTCCATTTGTGATATATGCTTACAAAGTTGTTTTTGTCAATTTTAAATTTACTTATATTTTCGTTTGTTAAATTTTCTTTTATGAAATTTTTTAATTCCTCATCATTTTTTTTATAGTAAAAAATCAAAGCTTCGTTTAAAATTTCATCTAATTCTTTTAAAAGTTTTAAAAACTGCTCGCTTGTGTGATCGCTTGGTGTTACACTCCAATCTATGTCGTTTTTATAAAAAACTTCTTGAATTTTAGAAAAAGATAAAAATGCGATTTTTTCAGCATCAAATGCACCTATTAAAGCAGGTGTTTGCTCGGCGTGAAATTTATGCTTTCCTATAGTTAAAATAAGCTGAATGAATGATTTTTTAATATCACTTATGCCTTGCTTAGCTTCAGCCCAAAATAAATTAATCTCACCTAAGTCTTTGTGCTTTTGCGTGATGATAAAATCTATCTTAGAACCAACTATAGAAAATTTTGAAAAATACGCCTCACGCACTTTGTTTTTTAAAGTTTCTTCATCTACTTTTAACCATTCTTGCATTTTTAACCTTTGATAATAAATAAACTTACAATTTTAAGCAAAATAAAATTATTTTTCAACATATCCTCTTGGATTAATATACCACGAAGCTTTTTTTTGTAAGTCATTTTTATAAAATTCTATAAGCTCTTTTTGTTCATCAGTAGGATTTTTAAAAGTTTCTTCGATCATAGTTTTTAATTCTTCAGATCTAATAAATCCTGGAAAGTACTGACTTATATATTTTTGATTATTATTATCCTTTCTTGCAAATTTTTCCAAAATCAAGAAAAATATTTTTGAATTTTGAGCAAAAATTCTAAAGGTTTTTTTTATACAAAAAATAGAAAATCTTTCAATAACAATAAAATACTCGAGTATCTTTTCTTTTATACTTTCATTATTTTCTCGGAGTAGTTTTTCTAATAGTATTTTTAACTCTTTTTCATAAATATACTCTTGAGCTTCATTAGAGAAGTTGCAACTATATATAAATAGCATTCTTACATCTAGTGAATAGGTATCATCAAGCAATTTATCGCTAACTATATTTTCCTTTTCTTTAAAAATGGAAAATATTTCCAAATAAGCTCTGCATTTATTAAAATCTTTTTCTCCATAAAATTCATCAAAAATACTCCAAAGATAATAAATAAATTCACTGCTTTTAAAGTCTTTAGTATAAATGCTCATTTTAAAAGCTAAATGTTTAAATCTTTCAAGTTCTTTTAAGTCATACTCATTAAAAATATCATCATACTCTTGGTGTGAATTTGCCTCTAAAATTTTATCTATAGTTTCTTTTCTGATAACATTTTCTGCGAAATTTAATACAAAATAATCTTGAAAATAATCCGAATAAGCTAATCTGTGTTTATATTTATAATCACTTCTATCCTTTGAATTAGAAAAATCCCTATTGTATAAATCATCTATTTTGGGAAATACAGAAATTAACAAATTTTTAACAACTTCTTTATTTAACTTATTTAGGCATTTTATTTGTTCATCAATAAAATTGGTGTATGTGGATTTTTGAAGTTCTTTGTTTTTTTCATCAGAATCTAAAGCGGTTCTTTTGAAAAATTCAGAATAGTTATAAATAAACTCATAAAATTTTGGTTCGAAAAGTTTAAACAAAGTAATCACAGCAAAATCATATAAATATAACTCTTGTTTTATCACACTCATTTCAAATTTTAAAACATTTAAGTATCTATTAATATCTCTTATATTTTCAAAAACACCTACAAAATGATTTGTTTTTAAATTCTGTATAAATTCATTTTTATCGAATTTTTCATAAACAAAGCTAAATTGTTCTATTTTTTGCATAAAAATCGCTGTTAAATCAGCTTTATTTAATTTAGGTAGCACTATAGGTACTTGCACTATTTTTTCTATATATCTTTCACCTTTATCTTTTTGAATCTTATCTAAGGCTGTAGCGACTACTTCATTATCATAAGCAAGAATATATATAGTATTTTTAAAATCTGCTATAGATTTAACAAGTTGAAAAATTTCTTGTATATCTGTATCGGCTAATCTATCAAGATCATCAATAACTATGATTATTTTTTTACCTATATTCTTTATTTCATTATTGATTTTTTCTCTAGTGTCATCTAAATTTTCTTTTGTCATCTCGGCTGTTTTTTGAAGAGCATTGCCAATATTACCACTTACTTCAGAAGCAATACTAGCAAAAACATCTAGTCCAGGTATAAATTTCAGTGGTTTAAATATATAAGATAAAGCTTTTAAACCATCGCTTAATTTTTGATACTGCTCAGAAGAATCTGTCCTTCCTATTTCAGCAGAAAGTTTTGTAAAAAAATCACTAATAAGCTGTTTTCTAGTAGAGATGTTCCAAGGATTGAAATTTATTATAATGAAATTTACATCATCTTTAAAATCTTCTAAAACCATATTTATAAACGAAGTTTTTCCACTACCCCAATCCCCTATAATACCTATAGAAATACTATCTTCATCTTGATAACTTTTTATAATTTTCGCTAGTGTAGTAGCATTTTCTCTTCTACTAAATAAATCTTCATTTTTGCTTGTTATAGCTTTATCAACTTTAAAAGTATTTATTTGCATTTTTTACTCTTTATTTTTTAGCGTAATTATACATAAAATATAAATTTAGTATAAATTAAACTTTAAAATATATCATTATAAAATCCATTATTAAAAAAAGGAGAGAAAATGCTTTCAAAAGAAGTAGTAGCTTTATTAAATGAGCAAATTAATAAAGAAATGTATGCAGCAAATTTGTATTTGAGTATGAGTTCATGGTGCTATGAGCATAGTTTTGATGGTGCAGGGGCGTTTTTGTTCGAGCATGCAAGAGAAGAAAGTGATCATGCTAGAAAACTCATCACTTATTTGAATGAAACTGATTCTAAAGTAGAATTAAAAGAAGTTAAAAAACCTGATAGTGATTTTAAATCATTGCTTGATGTATTTGAAAAAACTTTTGAGCATGAGCAAAGTATCACTGCTTCTATTAATAATCTTGTAGATTTTATGCTTTCAAGTAAAGATTATTCTACTTTTAATTTTCTACAATGGTATGTAAGCGAACAACACGAAGAGGAAGCGCTTTTTAGAGGTATAGTAGATAAAATCAAACTCATAAGCGATAATGGCAATGGCTTATACATGGTAGATCAATACATCAAAAGTCTGACTAATAAATAATTTTTAGCTTCCATAAATTTGGAAGCTAAATATCTTTTAATTTAAAAGAATTCTTGCAAAATAAAAGTAAATTTGCTAAAATACTTTTTATTTAAAAGGATTTTTATGCAAATGAATGAAATTACTGATAAATTAAAATTTATACTCCAAAAAGAAGGAATAAAAAACGCCAAAGATTCTGATGTAGCTAAGATGCTAAATATCAATCCTGATACCTTTTATAGTATGAAATTTAGAAATTCCATACCTTATAAACAAATACTTCATTTTTTAAATGAGAGAAATATCAATATCAATGCGTTTTTTTATGAAGATTCCCTTGAGAGCAATACTCTAACGCATGATCTAAACTATAATGTTTTAAAATATTATGATGTTAATGCTTCTATGGGAGGTGGAGCTTTAAATGATAATGTAAGTTTTTCAGAAGTGATTATAGATGAAAAACTAAGTGATTTTTTTGGCTCTAAAGATTGTGATATCATCCCATGTATAGGCGATAGCATGGAGCCTGAAATCAAAGATGATTCTTTGTGTTTAGTAGATAAAAGCAAAAGCTTTAAAGAAGGTGGAGTTTTTGCAGTAAATACTAGAGATGGTTTATTTATCAAACAAATTTTTAAAAGCAATAAAGGCGGAGTTTATTTACACTCTTTTAACCTAAGTTATGCGGATGTTCATTATCAAAATGGAGACTTTTTAATTGTAGGTAAGGTAGTGGGGACTATTAGTAGAATTTAATATTTAGCAAATAACTTCTTTTTCTATATGATAATTTTTATTATTTAAATTAATAAAAAGTTAATAAATTATATTTTTAAGTTAATTTTTATTAAAAAATAGTCAAAATTATGTTTTAAAAGTTAATAGATAATAAATAAGAGTGTTTTTATCTTTTAATAAAACTACATGAAAGGGAAGTTATGAAACATAAACTAGCTAAAGTCGCCACTTATGCTTGTTTAGCATTGGGCATTAGTTTGACTACACAAGCTTTTGCTTCTTCAGAGCCTAGAACCCTTGATGGTTATGTGGCTCAAGAAGATGCATTTTTTGATTATCTTTATAAAAATCACCCTATTTTTAAATATGAAAAAGAAGGGCGTTTGGTGGGTAAATTTACCCATAGTGATAGAACTGAAAATTGGGTTGCAAATCAAAATGGAGCTAAATTTGCTGCCGAGCATGATTTAAAACAAGCCTCTATTACCTATCGTTTGCCTTATGAATCTTTTTTGGACTTTCCAAACAAATTTGTGGGTCCAAAAAAATGTGGCGAATGCCATCCTGCTCAATATGCTTCTTGGGAGCGCTCTCGTCATGCAAAAACCGTGCGTTTTCCACATGAAATGGAAGAAGTTGGTGGAGCTGAAGGTTTGAAAAAACCTATGTATAATTCTCAAGCTACTATTTTACCCGATGGAATTTATCCAAATGATGTTTATGCTCTCATTGGAACACCAAGAACAAAATATGGTTTTATAGATAGATGGCTTGTGCGTGGAACTTACCATGTTGAAGATGGAAATTTGAGTGATTTAAGTGGTAAATTAACCGCTGGAGGCAATCAATTTTCAAGACTTTGGAGTGAGTTTTTAACCCCTGAAATGGCACAAAAAATAGCTGCATTTGCACCTGGTTTTCCTACTAAAATGGAAGATTTTGGAGGAAATGGCTCTCAAGTATGGGGAACAAACTCTTATGCTGCAACTTATAAAGAAAAAGCAGTTTTTCAACCTGCTACTGCATATTGTGAAACCTGTCATACTTTTAAATTTGATTTTAAGAGTAAGGAAGAATTTTACAAAGCACTAGGTAATCCAAAAGAACTTCAAAAACATACCATCTCAAAAGGTATTACTTGCGAGGAATGCCATGGGGCTGGAGCACATCTTTATGGAGCAAGAGGTGCAGGCATGCCATCAAATTGTGAAAGATGTCATCAAAGATTTTCATATAATGAAACCGATGCTAAAATCAATCCTAGAAAACCTTTCAACGCATATTTTAAATCAAGTTGTCCTGCGTGTGGAACAGAAGGTGCTCAAATGTATTCTTCAGCACACTACGATAAGGGTATGAGATGTAATACTTGTCATGATCCACATGAAGTAACTTTTAATGATTGGAAAAGCGGTTATACTAAAACAAAACTTAAAAAAACTTGCAAAGATTGTCATGAAACTCAAGCAAGCTTTTTCAAAAAAGGTGGAATTCACGCAAAAGATAACTGTACAGCTTGTCACATGCCAAATATGATGAGTTGCGAAAACTTTGGAGCGGTTCAAAACCCTGATAAAGGTGGATTTGATAATGTTAGAGCTTCACATATTTGGAATATCAAAGTAGATAAAACCGCAAAAACACTTAATCCACCAGAAGGTAAAGAAAGATCGCCTAAAGTTGGTGGTTGGACTATAGCTAGAGATGATGAAGGTAGATTTTTCCTTGATTTAATGTGGAGTTGTGGTAGAACTAGTTTTAGTGATATTAACCTAATGGGTCCTGGTGCAAGTGGTTGTCATAGTCCTGTACAATCAACCTTACCTGAAAAACTTCACTTTAGCAATCAAGAAATGATTTATGATAAAGTAATGCAGTGGCAAAACCCTGTTAAAGAAGGATATGAGAAAATTAGAAAAGGCATAGCAAATATTGATAAAACTTTTGCTGAAAAAAATAAACTTTCAATAGAGCAAAAATCAAAAGTATTAAGCCTAACTAATCAAGCTCAAGCCATAGCTGATAGACTAGAAAAAGATGGTTCTTGGGGTGTTCATGGACCTGCTTATTCTAAGAAAATCATAGAAGAAGCTTTAATTTATATCCAAGAAGCACAAAATATCCTAAATAGTAAATAAAAACAAAGGAAGAATGAAAAATTCTTCCTTAAAATAAGGAGCTAGTCTTGAAAAATTTAATTACTCGACTTTTTATTGTGCTTTTTACTCTTTTTATGCCATCAGGATTTATTTTTGCTGAGGCTAATGGAGAAATAGGCTCAATAGAAGGTGTAAAAAGCATTAGCTTAGCACAAGCTCAAGAAATGCTAGATCAAAACAATACTTATTTTTTTGATGTCAATTCAGAGCAAGATAGACAAGCTAATGGTTATATACCTAATTCCATATCAACCTATGTGGAAAATTGGCAAAATTTATTACCTAATGATAAAAATGCAAATTTAGTATTTTATGGTTTAAATCGTTTTAGATTTGAAGCTTCTCAAGCAGCTGCAGTTGCTATAGAACTTGGCTATAAAAACTCTGTTGTAATGCTTGATGGTATAGAATCATGGGTAACTTCAGGTAGAAAAGTTGAAAAAATAGACACAGTTAAATGGGAAAAAGCTAAAGAAATTATCGAATTTAAAGACACTATCCACTCAAGATTTAAATTTAGCAACACCCCATCTTGTCGTGATTGTCATGCTCAAAAAGGTAAAGGCATTAGAGCTGATATTGCAGCAAATAAAAACCTAATCAATCAAAAATGTGCAACTTGTCATGAAAAAGCAAGCAATGCTTTAGCAAAAAGCGCTCATGGGGTGCAAGAGTTCTTACCCGCTCAAGATATGCAAAAGAAAAAAGAAAAACCATCTTGTGCAACTTGTCACTCTATTCATATTACCCCAAAACATTCAGGAATTTATTCACAAAAACAATTAGTTGATCAAAAATGCACACAATGTCATAAACAAAAAAGTGCAACTTTTCATATGACTTTTCATGGTAAAGGTATGTTTTTAAGCACTCCAGGTGAAACTCCAAGTGTTGCTACTTGTTCTGATTGTCATGGAAAACATAATATTTTAAAATCAAGCGAAAGAAGCTCAACTCTCTCGCCAATTAACCGTGTTCAAACTTGCAAATCATGCCACCCAAATGCAAATGAAAATTTCGCAAATTGGATGGCACATGCTGATCATAGTGATGGCGAAAAATATCCTGGATTACATGGTGCTTATATATTCATGACTATTTTGGTCATTTCTGTATTTGTTTTCTTTGGAGCCCATACTATACTTTGGTGCTTGCGTTTAATTGCTATGCGTATAAAATATCCTAAAGAATGGAAAGAAGCAAGAAAAGCAGCACATGAAGATAAAGTAAGAGTAAGAAGATTTAGCACTTTTCATAGAATTCAGCATTTTTTTATGGCAGTTAGCTTTTTGGGTCTTGCATTCTCAGGCTTACCGCAAAAATTCTATGATTCAGCATGGGCTAAACCTATGATTGATTTAATGGGTGGAGATATCATTAACGCTGCAACCATACATCATATTTCAGCCATAGTAATGTTTGCAGTATTTTTCTCTCACATTGGAGAAATCATCATCGTAAATTGGAAACGCCGTGATGTAGCAAGGGATCCAATAACTGGCAAAATAAGCTTTATGAAAGTTTTAAAAGCTACTTTTGGGCCTGATTCTTTAATGCCAAATTGGCAAGATTTTAAAGATATGAAAGATCATTTTAAATGGTTCTTTGGTTTTGGACCAAGACCGCAATTTGACCGCTGGACTTATTGGGAAAAATTTGACTATCTAGCAGTATTTTGGGGTATGTTTATCATTGGTATTTCAGGGCTTATTTTATGGTTTCCTGCTTTCTTTGGTAAATTTTTACCAGGTGAAGCAATCAACTTAGCAACCCTACTTCACTCTGATGAAGCTTTACTTGCTACAGGATTTATTTTTGCAATTCACTTCTTTAATACGCATTTTAGAGCAGATCGCTTCCCTATGGATATGGTGATTTTTTCAGGAAGTATTAGCGAAGAAGAGATTAAACAAGAAAGAAATGTATGGTATAAACGCTTAAAAGAAAGTGGAAAATTAAGCACTTTATATGAAAATAAAAGTAACTTCAAAGCATATCAATGGCTAGCTAAACTTGCAGGATTTGCAATGCTAATCACTGGTTTGGTATTTTTATTTTTAATGCTTTATACTTTCTTTAACACTATCTTATAACCTTATTCGCTATAATAGCGAATAAGGACTTTTTCTAATTTTTTCAAGGATTTTAAATGTTTAAAACAATACTCTCACTTAGTTTTTTAAGTATTTTTTTTATAGCTTGTTCTAATGAAGAAAAACTTGATTCTAATTTAATCTCAAGCGGTACACAATTTTCTAAAGAAAATTTACAAAAAGCAAATGATTTAGATAAAAAATCTTATGAAGAAATAGCTCATTTATTTAAAGATAATGCAAATATAAAAAGTGATGATAAAAACATTTTAATCATTTTCAGCGCAAATCACTGCCTTTATTGTGATAAATTAAAAGAAGAAATTAAAAATGATAAAAAAATACAAGAACTTATAAAAGACAAATACAGCTCATATTATATAAATATAAGCTATAAAAAAATTCATACATTTTATAAAAACCATAAAAGTGACTTAAGTACAGCTGAACTTTCTAGTATTTATGATATAGTAGCCACCCCTACTATTGTAATTTTAAACAAAAATAGCCAAACTTTGCTAAATTATCCTGGTTTTATTAGCGCAAAAAGACTAAGCGCTACAATGGAGTTTTTAAATCAAAAAGAAAATCAAAATTTAGACGAAGCAACCATAGCACAAAAACTCATACATTTTTATAAAGAAAATAATATTTAAAGGTTAAAAATGCAGTATTTTTTTTCTTTTGCAATGAGTTTTTTGCTAATGAGCATATATGCCATAGCTTGTGCTGTGGCAACCTTTATAGAAAATGATTTTGGTATTAGTGCAGCTAAAGCTTTAATTTATAATAATGCTTGGTTTGATATGTTGCATTTATTACTAGGTTTAAATTTAATCGGAGTGATATTTTGTAACAAGCTTTTTCAAAAGAAAAAATACTCTATCTTGCTTTTACATTTATCTTTTATAGTGATTTTAATCGGTGCTGGACTTACTAGATATTTTGGCTTAGAAGGTGGAATGCATATAAGAGAAAATCAAAGCTCGAGTACCATAGTTACTAGAGAAGAATTTATAAAAATTACTGATTTTGATACTAATGCCAGTTTTGAATTTCCTATTAGCTTTACCCCGCTAACTCAAAAGCATTTTAAAAAAACTATTGACTTAAATGGCGAAAAATTAATCATAAGCTCTATCAAATACACTCCACAAAAAGACTCTATCACACCTGCTAGCTTAAAATTAAATATTAATTATCAAAAAGCAAATACACAAATAATCTTAAATCCAAATTTTACAAACAAACAAGCAGTGCATTTTAACTTACAGGGAAAAAATTTTACTATCAATTGGGGGCCAAGAGAAATTAAGCTTCCTTTTGCATTACACTTAAAAGATTTTATACTAGAGCGTTATTTAGGTTCTATGAGTCCATCTTCTTATACTTCAAAAATTCAAATCATAGATAAGCAAAACAATATTGAGTTAGATTATGATATTTTTATGAATAATGTTCTTGATTATGGTGGATATAGATTTTTTCAAAGTTCTTATGATCAAGATGAGCAAGGCACTATACTTTCAGTCAATAAAGATCCTGGTAAAATCCCTACTTATATAGGTTATACTTTATTGATTTTAGGATTTTTATGGGTTTTATTTGACAAAAACTCAAGATTTCATCGTTTAAACATTTACTTAAAAAAAGGCCAAAGTTTTATATTGTTTATTTTGCTTTTTGCAAATTCACAAACTTCGCTTTTTGCACAAGAAAATAAAAGTGAAATTTTAAATTTAATCTCAAATTTACAAAAAAATTCCTATGAGCATTCTTTAAATTTTGCAAAATTACTTGTACAAGATCATAATGGTAGAATCAAACCTTTAGATACTTTGGCAATGGAATTTATTTATAAAATCACTCAAAAAGAAAATTTTTTAAATCTTCACTATGATCAAATTTTTCTAGCAATGATGATTTATCCTAAAGAATTTAGAAAAATCAAAATGATAGCTACAAAAACAAGCAAGCTAAGAGAATTAATAGGCGCAGATATAAATGAAAAATACATAGCATTTGATGATGTGTTTGATAATGGGGTATATAAACTTAGTAATTATGTTGAAGAAGCTAACCGCAAAAAGCCTTCATTAAGAACTAGCTTTGATAAAGATTTGCTAGCCTTAGATGAAAAAATAAATCATGCATATTATATTTATAGCGGTCAAGCTTTAACTATTTTTCCTGATATTAATGAGCAAAGTTTAAAGTGGTATTCTCCGGTGCAAATTTTACCTTTTGCAAAAGAAGATGTAGAGCGTTTACAAATGCTTTTAGTTAGCTATTTTTTACAAGTTCGCAATGGTGTTGAAAATAATCAATGGCAAGATGCAAATGAATTTTTGCAATCTTTAAAAGATTTTCAAAATCACTATGGAAGTAGTGTTTTACCGCCAAAAGAAAGATTAAATCTTGAAATACTGCTTAATCATTACAATATCTTTAATAATCTAACTTTTGTTTATATTAGCTTTGCGTTAGTGTTTTTCTTTTTAAGTTTTTATACTATATTAAAAAATATTTCTTTATCTGCCTTTGTATATAGATTTTTTTACATCATTTTAAGTATATGTGTAATCATACATGCACTAGCTTTAATCATTCGTTGGTATGTAGGTGGGCATGCTCCTTGGAGTAATGCTTATGAAAGCATGATTTATATAGCTTTTGCTTGTGCGATGAGTGCTGTGATATTTTTTAGAAAATCACTCTTGGCTTTATGTGGTGCGAGTTTTTTAGCAGGCATTTCGCTTTTTGTAGCTCATCTTGGCTTTATGGATCCTCAAATTGGGAATTTAGCACCTGTTTTAAAATCATATTGGCTTAATATTCATGTTTCTATTATAACAGCAAGTTATGGATTTTTAGCACTTTGTTTTATTATAGGGATTTTGAGTTTAATTCTTTTTGCTTTAAGGGGTAAAAATAAAAATATAGATTTAAACATCGTTAAATTACACTGCGTTAATGAAATGTCTATGATAATAGGGCTTGCAATGCTTACAATAGGAAATTTTTTAGGTGGAGTTTGGGCAAATGAAAGCTGGGGAAGATATTGGGGTTGGGATCCAAAAGAAACTTGGGCTTTGATTTCTATTGTAGTTTATACTATAGTATTGCACTTAAGATTTATTTTTAAAACTTATTTTATTTTTGTTTTTGCAAGTGCTAGTGTTTTAGCCTTTTATAGTATATTAATGACTTATTTTGGAGTAAATTTTTATCTTTCTGGGCTCCATTCTTATGCAAATGGTGACGCTTTTCCTATACCAACTTTTGTGTATGTTTTGATTGTGCTTAATTTTGTTTTAATTATTAACGCAGGAAGAAAAAGGGATTTAAATACGCCTAGTTTTTAAACTAGGCTTTGCTTTTTTCTATTTCTTGAAGTGCATGGATAAGATCTTTTAAATTTTCATAAGGAATATGAACTTTCCAATCTATTCCATTTTCTTTTTTTAAAGCCACACCTATACTTAAGACATCATTGCTTCCTATACCATAAGGATTAGAAAGATTACAAAGGCTTATTTCTCCACTTTTACTGCCATGTAATTCTATAGTTTTAAATATTTTTTTACTCATGTTTATCCCTAAAAGCTGTGATAATTTTTGCTTGAAATTTCAACCAATCTTTTTGAAGCATAATAGGAAAACCACCATAAACCCTAGCACCTTCTAAATTTTTAGTGACCCCACCTCTTGCTGCTATGGTAGCAAAATCTCCTATTTCTAAATGTCCGCTTGTAGCGCTTTGTCCACCCATGGTGACATTTTTACCCAAAATACTTGAGCCTGAAATTCCACTTTGAGCTACTATAAGACAATTCTCCCCCACTTCACAATTATGCCCTACTTGAACAAGATTATCAATCTTTGTACCTTGCTTTATGATAGTGCTTTCAAAAACCGCTCTATCAATAGTCGTGCAAGCTCCAACTTCCACAAAATCTTCTAAAATAACATTCCCATTGTGATAAATCTTATAATGCTCGCCATTTTTTGTATGCGCATAACCAAAGCCATCACTACCTATTACACAATTTGCTAGCAAATGACATTTTTTACCTATTTTAGTGTCATTATAAATCACAACATTTGGATGGATTGTAGTATATTCACCTATACTTACATTATCGCCTATATAAGCTCCTGCCATTATCACTACATGATCAGCTATTTGGACATTTTCTCCAATATAAACATTTGGCATAATCTTAGCGCTTTTAGCAATTTTAGAATTTTTCTTTTCACTAGAAATTAAAGGTTTAGCAAAAAGCTTACTTAAAAGCGCAAAAGATAAATGTGGATTATCAACAACTAATTTAACACAATCTTTTGAAACTAAATTTTCAAATTCTTTTGAGACTAATATAGCTCCAGCTCCACTGCTTGCAATTTTTTTAGAGTTTTTTTCTCCATCGCAATAACTAAGTTCAGTAAAACTTGCATTATTTAATGAATTTAAAGCTGTAATTTCTATATCATCTCCGTAATATTCTATGCCTAAAAATTTAGCAATTTCACTAATTTTCATTTTACCTCCATTAAAATAGAACCACTTCTAACTACACTAATAGGATTATACTTTTTCATAGTTTTTAAAAAGTTATCGATATTTTTTGCATCATCACTTGCCATTACTATAATAAACTCATCATCACTATAAGTCACACTGCCATTATAAGCTTTTAATATGGCATCTAAACCTGCAAAATTTTCATTTAAAGCAATCTTTACCAAAGCTGTTTCTTTTTCTATAAAATCACTAGAATCAATTACCTTATAAGTAGGTATGAGTTTATGAAGTTGTTTTATGATTTGCTCAAAAACTTTTTCATCGCCTAAAGTAACGATATTTATCCTTGAGAATTCTTTATCATCAAGTGGAGCAACCGTAAGAGATTCTATATTATAACCGCGTCCTGAAAAAAGCCCGACAACGCGTGATAATACCCCATGCTCATTTAATACAATGACAGAAATTACTCTTCTTTTCATTTTTTATCCTTGTTTTTATAGCTAGGTAAAATCATATTATAAATAGCTCCACCCGCAGGTACCATAGGTAATACATCTTCATAACGATCTATAGCTACATTTAAAACACAAGTTTTTTTAGATTCTAAGGCTACTTTAAAAGCTTTTTGAAATTCTTCTTTATTAAAAACATTATAACCCTCACAATGAAAACCTTTAGCAATAGTAACAAAATCAGGTTGACTTGTTAGATCTGTATTAGAAAATCTTTCTTTATAAAACATACTTTGCCATTGTCTTACCATACCTAAAAAAGAATTATTTAAAATGATATTAATCACTTTAATTCCATAAGCACTTGCTGTCATTAGCTCTTGTATATTCATTAAAAAAGAACCATCACCTACAAAATTTATTACAACTTCTTCACCGACAGCTAATTTAGCCCCAAGTGCAGCCGGTAAAGAATACCCCATAGTTCCTTGCCCACCGCTTGTTGCAAGTTGTCTTGCATAATTAAAAGGATAAAATTGCGCTACCCACATTTGATGCTGTCCCACATCAGTAATTATCCTTGCATCAGGAGCTAATCTAGCGCATTCTTCTATAACCCATTGAGGTTTTAAAACTTCATCACTATCTTCATAGATTAAAGGATATAATTGTTGATAGTTTTGTAAAGTTTTAAACCATTCTTGGTATTTTGTGTTGTCAAAACTTTCTTTTTTTAATTCTTCTAAGGTATCTAAAATAACACTTTTAATATCCCCAACTATAGGAAAATGCGCTTCGATAATTTTAGAAATAGAGCTTGGATCTATATCAATATGAACGATTTTTGCACCCTTGGCAAACTCACTTGTTTTACCAGTAATCCTATCATCAAATCTAGCACCCACAGCAATGAGTAAATCACACTCACTTAAAGCGATATTTGCACAATAACTTCCGTGCATACCTGCCATTTTTAAATTAAGCTCATCATCACTTCTTAAAGCCCCTAGAGCCATTAAAGTTTCAACTGCAGGAATTTGACAAAAATGAATCAAATCTCTTAATTCGTCACTAGCATTAGAAGCTATACAACCTCCACCTAGGTAAAATAAAGGTTTTTGAGCATTTTTAATCAAGCTTACTAATTTTTTAATTTGCTTGATATTTCCTTTATAGGTTGGCTTGTAAGTTTTCATAGAAATTTCTTTAGGATAATGCCATATACCCATAGCAGCAGTAACATCTTTAGGTATATCAATATGCACAGGCCCTTTTCTACCTGTTGTAGCAATATAAAAAGCTTCTTTTAAAATTTTAGGTAATTCTTCGATATTTTTTACTAAATAATTATGCTTTACACAAGGTCTTGAAATACCTATAGCATCGATTTCTTGAAAAGCATCTGTTCCTATTAAAGAATTTGCAACTTGAGCTGAAATTAAAACCAAAGGTATAGAATCACTATAAGCGGTAGCTAAACCTGTAACTGTATTAGTAAAACCAGGTCCACTTGTAACTACTGCCACACCAACTTTACCACTCATTCTAGCATAAGCATCAGCGCTATGTAAGGCCGCTTGCTCGTGTCTGACTAAAATGTGTTTAAAATGAGTTTGTTTGTAAATTTCATCATAAATATTTAAAGCCGCACCACCAGGATAACCAAAAACTACTTTAACATTTTCTTCTTTTAATGCTTCACAAATCATTTGCGAGCCATTTAGCTCTTTCATTATTTTACCTTTTTGCTTAAAATGGAAAATATTATAACGATAATTTAATAAATATTATTTTACAAGAAAGAGTTTCTTGAAAATCAAGAAACTACTTGTGCTTTTTTAGCGTATTCTATACCCAAATCAAAAGCTTTTGCATTTGCCTCTTTAGTTTTTGCAGGTACCATATCAAGCATAGTTTGTTTTAATGCATCAATATCAATACATTTACTCATATAAGCAGCTATAGCTAAAGCAACGACTGATTGAGTAGCTACATTCCCTACTTCTTCTTTAGCTATAGTAATAATAGGAATTTCAAAAATTTTCCATCTTGTATAATCTTCTTTACTTGGATGAACTAAATTTGGCTCTATAACTATAACACCACCATCACAAACACCGTCTTTAAAACTATGATAACCTTTATCAGCAGTTGAAAGCATAAAACTAACTTCACCTTCCACTGCATAAGGAAAAAAGATTTCATTTTCATCAACGATAATATCAACCTTAGTTGGCCCACCTCTAACTTGAGAAGTATAAGTAGAAGCTTTAAAAGCATTACGCCCTTCTTTAATGGCGGCTTTAGCTAGAATTTCACCTGCAGTGATAACCCCTTGTCCACCTTCACCACAAAATCTTAATTGATATTTCATTTTAATACTCCCAAATCAACCATTCTTTTTTCTTTCAAGGCTCTTCTAACTTCCTCATAAGCTTCACAATATTCTGCTTTGCTTTCATCTTGGTGTAAAATTCCTGTAGGGAATTTATCCGCTCTTTGTTCATAGTCTAATTGTTCAAATTTAGACTTTTCAACACAGCGATTTTTAATCCAATCAAGCATGCTTACAGCTTCGCCCATTTTGTTTTTTCTACCTAGGTTAATATGGCAGTTTGAAAATACATCTACAAAACTATAACCTTTGTGAGATAAAGCTTTAAAAATGATATTTTCAAGCTTATTTGCCTCTATAACATTTGTTCTTGCTACAAAAGAAGCCCCAGCGGCTTTAGTAAGCTCACAAGCATCAAAATTTGGGTCTATATTACCTGCTTGAGCTGTAACAGTGTAAAAGCCTTGTGGGGTAGTTGGTGAAGTTTGTGAATTTGTAAGACCATAAATAAAATTATTGATTAGAATATGAGTTAAATCTATATTTCTTCTACATCCATGGATGGTATGATTTCCACCAATTGCTAAAGTATCGCCATCTCCGCTTACTACGATTACATGTTTTTTAGGGTTTGCTAGTTTAATCCCTGTTGCATAAGCAATAGCTCGACCATGAGTAGTATGGACTGTATTGCAATTTACATAAGAACTCATTCTACCACTACAACCTATACCAGAAACTAAACAAACATCATCCATATTCCAGCCAAGTTTTTGAATAGCTCTAATAATAGCTTTTAAAACAACACCATCCCCACAACCCCAGCACCATTGTGTTGGAAGTTTATCTACTCTTAAATATTCATCATAATTAAAAGCCATTTTACATATTCTCCTTTACTTTAGCAATAATTTCACTTGGGGTTATAGGGCGACCATTTGCACGGTGCAAGCTAATAAAATCATCTCTCTTACTTACTCTTTGAATTTCTTCTAAATATTGCCCCATATTAAGCTCACTTACCATAACTTTTTCAAATTTAGATACTACTTGAGCTATTTTTTTCTCAGCTACTGGATAAAGGGTAATAGGTCTAAAAAGCCCTACTTTTAAACCCTCTTCTCTAAGTCTTAAAATAGCTTCTTTGGCAGATCTTGCAACGCTACCATAGGCGATGATTAAAAACTGCGCATCATCACACATAAACTCTTCATAAGTACAAATTTCATTAGTATTATTTTTGATTTTACCAAATAATCTTTTGATATTTTTATCTACTATTGCTCCATCTTCTGTTGGAAAGCCTATGTCTCCATGATGAAGTCCTGTGATATGATAACGATAACCTTCAAAGAAAGGATTTAGTGTGGCAGCTTCATTTTCACCTGCTGCATAAGGTTTGTAATCTTTTTTATCGCCCGTAAATTTTTTTCGGTTGATAATTTCTAATTCTTCTAAATCAGGTAATTTTGCCTTACCATTCATGTGTCCTATGGTTTCATCTAAAAGCAAAAATACTGGAGTCATGTATTTTTCAGCTAAATTAAAAGCTCTAATAGTTTCAGTGTAAGCTTCCTCTAATGAAGCAGGAGCTAAAGCTATACTTGCATAATCTCCATGCGTTGGAGCTTTTGCTTGAAATAAATCACCTTGCGCAACCCTTGTTGGAAGACCAGTTGAAGGACCACCTCTCATAACATTTACAATTACTAGTGGAATTTCAGCTATAAAACCCAAACCAATTTGTTCAGCTTTTAAAGAAATTCCCGGTCCGCTGCTTGCTGTCATGGATTTTACTCCACTCATAGAAGCACCTAAGGCCACGCTAATACCCGAAATTTCATCTTCCATCTGTATAAAAGTACCATCATTTTTTGGTAACATATGGCTTAGTTCATGTGCTATTTCAGAACTTGGGGTAATTGGATAACCACCAAAAAATTTACAGCCACAATCAATCGCAGCTTTGGCTACTAAAACATTACCTGTTGATATAACTTCTCTCATTTTGTTTTCCTATGCATTTAGTTTTTTGTATTTATTTTCTTTAACAGCTTGTGCTCTTTCTTTAGCTTCTGGCGTAAGCTTTGCAAATTTAAATTCATCTCTTTTGGCAACAAAAATCGCAAAATCAGGACAGTGACTTTCACATTCACTACAGCCTATACAAGAATCAGGATAAACCACTTCTATCATCTGTCCTAAAACTGCACTGATTTCATCTCTCATTGCTAAAACTCCGGCTGGACAATAGCTAACACAGATATTACAAGCCTTACATCTTGCTTCATCAACCCAAACTGGTGTATTCTCTGGAGCAATCATTAATATTCCTTTCTAGTTTTTTGTAATTTTCTAATGATTTTTTATTAAAAATTATTTTTAAAACAAACTTTTTATTATAGCGAATTTATAGCATGATTAAATATTATTTAAAAGATAAAATAAAACTAATAAGATTTTATAACACAAAGTAACATTAGGAGTAAAAAACTCCTAAAAAATTATTTATAATTATACTGAATAAAAGAATTTTCCAATGCAATTTGTTCTTGATTGTCTAATTTTAATTCTAAAGTTTCAAGCACCCCATCAAGACTAATCCTTGCCATAACTCCAAAAGCTTTTTCTCTTATGCCATATTCTCCATCTAAAATCACACATACTGGTAAAAATTCTCCACTTTTTAAAGCCTCTATCATTCTCACGCAAGCACTAGCAGGAGCTAAATAGGCTGAAGTTTTTAAATATTTTATAATTTTAGCACCACCGGTTTTAACCTCTTGTTCAATTTGAATAATATCTTGCTTATTTAAGACTTCACTTAAAGCTTTATTTTGCACTTTACTTTGAGATTTTACCAAAACCATACTATCATTGTGAAAACCTATAAGCTTAGTATCTATATAAGAAGTTTTTATATCTAATTTTTTGCTCACTTCGTATTTAAATCTAGCATTATCTAAAACACCTGCCATAGCAATGATTTTTTTTAATGAAAATAATTTACTTTCATAAAGAGCGTTGAGTAAAAAATCTACAGGATTGCTTACTATGATAAACAAAGGATCGTTGTTAAATTTTTTAATATTTTTTGCACACTCAAGCATAATTTTAGAATTAATAGCAAAAAGCTCATCTCTACTCTGACCTTCTTTTCTAGCTACACCTGCACTAAAAATAACCACTTGAGAATCTTTTGAGTATGTATAATCATCCGTACAAGTTATTTTAATATCAAAATTAAAAGCGGCTATGCTTTGACTTAGTTCTAATTCTCTAGCAAAAAGCAAGTCTTTATTAATATCAATCAATATAATCTCATCTATTAATTCTCTTAAAATTAAAGCATAAGCAATGCTTGCACCGACATTTCCTGCTCCTATGATGGTAATTTTCATCTTAGCTCCTTTGTGGTATTATTTAACTAAATTTGTCGGTAATTCAAAAATATTTTTTATCAAATGATAAGGAAGTTGCAAACTTTGTGCGATAAGTTGAGTTTTAAACTCGGGATTATCAATTGTTCCACCTAGTTTAATTTGTGTGCTAATTTGCCTGTCTTTGCCTAATATAATTTGATTGATAATTGGAACTTTAGAAATAACCGAACTAGCTGATTTTAGCGTTCTAAGCTCTAATAAACCATCCACTTGACTACTTCTTAAATTGATTTTAGCTTGACCTAAAATATCTGCACTATCACCATTAAAATTTAGCGCATCTATTTCAAAAAGATCTTTTTTGCGATTAAAACTTATACCAGCATTTTCTACACTAAAACCTTTTTCATTAAAAGTTGGGGCTTTAAATAAAATCAAACTAGGTATTGTATCAATAAAACTTAAGAGTTGCTGATGAAATTTTAAATCTTTTAAATAAGTATCTTTAAATAAAAATTTGCCTTTAAAAAAATCAGTACTATTACCATCTACATAAAGATTAAACTCGCCTTTTTCAAAAACATTTTGACGCATAAAAGTATTCAGAAAATCATCATCCATTTTTAAAGCTCTAATTTGCATTTGATTTTCTTTAAGCAAAAGCTCAAATTTAGACTCATTTCTATTAGCCCAAGCTTTTATATAGTCTTTTTTGATTTTAGCATTAAATTGATCAAAATCTAAAGTTTTGTTAAAATCTTTTAAGATCAAATCTATATTTTTAGCACTGATATTGTAATTTGAATTTTCAAGATTATCTAGTGTATTTTCTGTATCTTGTTTTGAAAATAATAAATTAACATTATTTAAAGTAATGTTAATATCATCATTGTCTTTTTGTGCAAAAACACTACCACTTGCGCTAGTTAAATTAAAATCTTCTCCTTTTATTTTTATACTAAAACTATCATACTCATAAGGATTATTATCCTTATAGAGTAAAAATGATTCAAAAGTGGTATTATTTATATCTACATCAAAATCTTTAAAATTTAAAGTGTCTAATGACAACTCTCCATCATGCACATTATTTTTTTGCATTAATTTAGAATAAGTCTTATACTTTGCAAGCTTAGCAACATAAACAGACATACCTTGATCAAAATTTAGAGTCGTAGTAAGCTCTTTATTATATAAACTGATATTTTTATCATAGTTAAGATCTAAATCAAGAAATTTATTTTCCATTTTTAAGCTATCTTGTGGTAATTTTAAATTTGTTATAAAGGTCTTAAAATCACCTTTTTTTTGCTTTAAATCAATACTTGCATTAAAATCACCGCTGATTAATTCACTTTGTACGCTTGCATTTTTAATCTCTAATTTATCTTTTTGTAAATCAATATTTGCTTGTATGATTTTAAAGTCACTTATATTTATATTAGAATTTACAATATCAAAATTTCCTTTATATGAAATTCTTTCAGGATGTTCAAAAGGAATTTTCAAAACTAAATCAGTCTTTGTAATACCATTGTTTTGTAAAAATGGTAATTTTATATCATACAAACGCAAAATTTTATTCACTCTATAATCAGCTCTAGCATTGTCACTTTTTATGCGTATATAAATTCCTGCTTTTTCATTTAGCATATTGTCTATATAAATTTGACTTTGATTGAGATTGTAATTGTTAAAATATAATTTATCATAGATAAATTCTAGTTTTTGTTTATTAAATTCAAGCCTTACAAAAGGACTAATGATAGGATCTATACCTTTATCTAAAACCACCTTCAAATTATTTACATAACCTTTAGCACTAATATCATTCAAGTAATATCTATGTTTTCCAAAATCTGCAAAGCCATTTAATTTCTCTATAAAATAAAAATCAGCCTTTACCTTACCGCCCACCCAAAGAGCAAGATTAGAAGGCAAATGCACTCCATTTTCCACTAAAATATCAAAAATTTTTGAAATATTATTTGAGCTTATATTTTCTAATTCATAAGCAATTTCTTCTCTTTTAAGTGAGAATTTGACATCACTTTTTAAAAAATCACTATCAATTTCTCCTTTAAAAGTATAAAATTTTGTCTTAGGATTGATAAGTAAAGAGCCAACTACACTAAGGTTATGATCTTTTAAAAGAAAATTATCAATATTAGCTTGTATATTTTTATCACTAATTTTCAAATTGACTTTTACTAAAAGATTTTTACTGTTTACAAAAAATAGATTATTTTTATAAATTAATTCTACGGGATAGTTATTAACAAAAATTTCATCTATATTGATTTCTTGAAAAAACCAATAAATATATTTTACATCTTTGATAAGCTGTACAGCTTTACTCGCACTAGTTTCATTTTGAGTGTTTTGATTTTGAGAATTTACTATAACTTTTTTTGCATTTAAAATGAGTTTTTTATCTAATTTAATATATAATTTCTCCAAATTAATAGAAGAAATTTCTAATTTTTCTATGTAAATTCCATTTTTGAGGTAAATAAACAAAACAATGAAAAGTATCATAGGTAATGCTAAAAATTTAAGAATTTTTTTAATATGTTGTGATTTGATTTTAATTTTTCTTTTATCCATTTTTTATTATCTACTTTTACCTATAAAAACAAACTCTGTAGTTTTTATACCACAAGGTTCTGTTAGTAAGATTATAACGCAATTAGATAAAAATAACTATAAAATGAGCAATATTGATAAATATACTTTATATTTTTTAGGCCATCCACAATCTGGCTGGATAAATATAGGCACAAAAGAACTAAATAGAGCTGAATTTTTACATAAGCTTACCGTCGCTAAGGCAGCACTTGAAACTATTACTTTAATTCCTGGGGAAACGACTGAAATTTTCTTTGAAGAATTAGCACCAAAGTTGAATTTAAATGCCAAAACCTTAATGCAAGAATTTTACAAACAAAGCCCTTTTAAAGAAGGTATGCTTTTTCCCGAAACTTATAAAATTCCAAAAGGCATTACAGAAGAGCTTTTAGTAAAATATCTTTTGGCTTACTCTGCAAGTGAATTTAAAAAACTTTCTTATAAAATTTTTAGAGAATACAATGAAAAAAAATGGCATGAATATATCATCATTGCTTCCATTATACAAAAAGAAGCAGCGAGTAATGAAGAAATGCCTATAGTTTCATCTGTGATTAGAAATCGCTTAAGAAAAGGCATGAAGCTTCAAATGGATGGGACATTAAATTATGGAAAATACTCTCATGAAAAAATCACTCCACAAAGAATAAGATCAGATAATAGTTCTTACAATACTTATAAATTTAATGGCATACCAAAAGAAGCTGTGTGTAATGTTTCATTTGAAGCTATTAAGGCGGCTATTTTTCCTGCTAAAACAGAATATTTATACTTTGTAAGAGATAAAAAAACCAATAAGCATATTTTTACCTCTACTTTAAAAGATCATAACAAGGCAATAAGAAATTGATTATAAAATTTCTCTTTGGCCTTTTGCATCAGGTTCACTTAAAACACCTGTTTGTGAAAGTTGTTCTATAATATTTGCTGCGCGGTTGTAGCCTATTTTTAAGCGTCTTTGCAAATAAGAAATACTAGTTTTTCTATCTTCTAAGATTACAGCCTTTGCTTCTTCATAAAGTTCATCTAAATCTCCATCATCAAATTCACTTCTTTTATAAGCTCCATCTTGACTATCATCTTTTAAAAAGCTCTCATCATATTCTACTACTTGTTGAGCTTTTAAAAACTCTACAATATTTTCGATTTCATTTTCACTTGCAAAAGGTGCGTGCAAACGCACTAAACCACTCATACCAGGAGGAGTAAATAAACAATCTCCACGCCCTAATAAACTTTCAGCCCCCATAGAATCTAAAATAACCTTAGAATCTATCTTTTGCCCTACTTTATAAGAAATTCTACTTGGTAAATTTGCTTTTACAACACCAGTAACAACATCTACTGAAGGGCGTTGCGTGGCTACGATCAAGTGAATTCCACTTGCTCTTGCCATTTGTGCTAAACGACCTATATAAAACTCTACATCCTTACCTGCTGTCATCATTAAATCAGCCAACTCATCAATAATCACTACAATAAATGGTAAAATTTCTCCACCTTGTTCTTTGATCTTTTCGTTGTAATTTTCTATATTTTTAGTTTTTGCTTCAGCCATCAAACGATATCTGCGTTCCATTTCAGCCACCATATTTGATAAAGCATTTACCGCCTTTTTAGGATCAGTAATTACCGGTGTAAGTAAATGTGGAATATCATTATAAATACTAAATTCAAGCATTTTAGGATCTATCATCATTAATCTTAGTGTTTTTGGCGAATTTCTATAAAGCAAAGATAAAAGCATAGAGTTAATTCCTACACTTTTACCACTTCCTGTAGTTCCTGCTATTAAAAGATGAGGAAGCTTTTTAAGATCTGTGATGAAAGGATCGCCTACTATATCTTTACCTAAAGCTATAGTTAAAGGTGAGCTAGAATTTTTAAATACCTCACTTTCTAAAATTTCTCTTAAGTAAATCGTATCGATTTTTTCATTTGGAACTTCAATTCCCACTACATCTTTACCTGGAATTGGAGCTTGAATTCTTATAGTTTGAGCTTTTAAAGCCATAGCTAAATCATCTTGTAATGATAAAATTTTACTTACTTTAACATCTGCTGCTGGGCGAAATTCAAAAGTAGTTACAACAGGACCTGTGTAAGTTCTAACTACATCGCCACCTATTTTAAAGCGTCTTAATTTTTCCAATAAATCATAAATTTTTCTATCTATTTCTTCTTCATTTATCTCGCTTTTGCCTTCTTTTGGCATAGTTAAAAAATCTAAAGGTGGTAAAGAAAAATCTTTTGGTTTTTCAAAATTTCCAAAATCAAGATCTTTCAACAAGGCTTTGTTTTCACTCACTTCATTAGTGATAGAATGGTGTGTTTTATTTTCTATTACTTCTATTATAGGCTCTTGGGTAATCTCAAATGGAATTTTTTCTTCTTTAACTTCATTTTGTGCTTCTTCTACTACAAAAGGACTTTCATAGTTTCTTTTACTTCTTAGCTCTTCTATACTAATAGGCTTGGCAAAATCATCTTCACTAAAATCAAGTTCTTTTACTTCATTTTGTGGAATAAAATCTTCATCTTTAAATTCTTTTACCCCTAAAAAGCTAGTTTTATTTTGAATTTTTTTAAACTCAGCTTCTTTTTGTGCTTCTATAGCATTTAATTCTTCAATTTTTTTAAAATCCTCATTAAGCTCTTCTAAGATTTTTTCTTTTTGCAAGGCTTTATATTCTTCTAGCAATTTAGCTTTTTGTAGCATTTGCTCACGCTCTTTAAGCTCTTTAGCAAACAAAGAATTTTCTTCTATCACCTCTTCTTTGTTTTCGTTTAAATCCATATTGCGTCTTTTATAGCTTGGTTCATCTAAATTTTTACTTTTTAAAGTTTGAGTATAAATATCTTCACTTTTATTTTTGTATTTTAATAAATACTCTTCAGGGGTCATTTCATCTTCCTTTATATTTATTTGACTAGCTTTTTGAGCAAAACTTGCAATAGGCTCTGAAAGCTCATGAATATAACTTGAACCTAGCTTTTTATCCTCTTCACTAATCACAACCTCTTCTAATTCTTGATTTTTTAAATCTTCAAGATTAAATTTTTTATTCTCTTGGATTTCTTTTTTTGGTAACTTTTTTTCCTTGATAAGTTCTTCTGTTTTATCTTTAATTAAAAGCTCTTGTTTGAGCTTTTCTTGCTCTTCTTTAGTTTCATTTTCATACTTATCGCCACCAAAAAAGCCAAAAATTTTATTTTTAATTAAAGTTTCAAGTTTTAAATAAAAATCAAAATCAAGCTCTATTTTAAATACTTCTTTGATAATTTGCGGAAAAGAAATACTAAAAGCAAAAGCTAAAAGCAAAATCACCAAGATCAAACTTCCTATTTTTCCAAAAAGTCCATCTAAGATTACAAACATAGCAGAGGCTATATAGCCTTTATCTTGCAAGAACGCTGAAGCAAAAATAAGTGAAGCAAAAATACAAGCAAAAACAGCCACACTAAATCTACGCTCTATAAGTTCAAAATTATAGTTATTTTTATACAAAAGATAATTAAACCAAAAAAAGACAAAAGGGTAAAATTTAGTCAATGATCCAAATAAAAAATAACTAAGTTTTGCCAAGGAATACCCTATAATACTTACTAAAGCTTGATCGGGTATCAAAGCACTTAAGCAAAAATAAAAAATAAAAATATTAGAAATAACAAAAATAGCTTCTTTTTTTATAATATATCCTTTATAAAGAAAAAAGCTATTATATCAAAAAATTATAAGTAGTTTAATAAACTAATTTGAGAAATTTTAGAAGTAGCCGAAAGCATAGCTTGATAAGATACCATAGTTTGCATAAACTGCATATAAGTTTGCCCATAATCAGCATCAGTTACACCGCTTTTAATAGAAGCTACATTGATATTTAAAAAAGTCATTCTTTTATTTGTCTCTTCTATATTATTAGTGTAAGCTCCTATGGTTGTTTGCATTTTTCTAACATGATCTTGCAAATGATCTATTCTTTCTAAAGCCCCTTGTAAACCTGTATTTCTAGGATCACTTCCTTCTGAATCAGCCCTCATACTGCCATTTAAAACAGCATCTATCATCTCATCTAAGTCTTTAATCAAATCAACATTTGGATCATCAATAGTTAAAGAATTATTTGCACTAAATACAAAACCTGATCCATCGCGTATTTCTCCTGCTGGAGGAAAACCGCTATTTGAATTTGAATCTTTAATAGTAAGACCTATATTAGTGTTACTTGAAAATTTATCAGTAATACTTATACGACCTTTATAGTCCATACTAACTTCAACAAAACCTTTAGAATCATTTATATTTTGTTGAATGGTTTGAAAATCTCCATTGTTGATAGTACCATTTGCATTTGCATTTATAGTTGCTGTAGGAACATTATCACTTGCAAACATACCGATAATATCATTTAACTGGCCATAAGTAATATCTTCAGGTCTAGTTTGCATACCCACTGCATTACCTGTATTTTCATTATATTGAGAGTGAGTAATAGGAAAACTTATAGTTTGGCCATTTTGATCAACATAACTTACTGTTGAATCTCCTAAATTTATAGTTACATTATAAGTTCGTCCGCTTTTAGAAACAATTTCCATTTGGAGTTGTTGACCTTGCATGCTTCCATTGGCATTTGCTACAACTTCACTTAATTTTGTACTATCAGTAGCATATTCACTTGTACCTTTAATCACTTGAGAAACATTACCAAAAACAGTATTTCCATCTTTTTCAAAAGGCACATCATAACTAGCCCCATTAGTTTTATCACCATTGATGTTACTTTTAATAAAATCTGTTTTGTGTAAGTCTATGTTAAACTGCTTACCACCTACTGTTACTTGTATTGGACTTTGAGCATTGTTTAAATTACCATCTTTAATTGCTGCATTCATAATACGCTCTGTAACTTGAGCCATTGTAATACCTTCATCTTTAGCAGCATCACTCAATTCTTTAATTTGCTCTGGATCTAAAAGTTGTGGAGTCATAGCAACAGCATGAAAATCTAAAGAACTACTTCCTTCTTTTAAACTCTTTATTTCTATCTGCCCGCTATCATTTAATGCTACTTTAACAACCTCATTTCCCTCTGTATTTCCATATAATCTTCCAATATTTTTTAATACATCTTCAATTTTTGCATCAGGATCTATATCTAAAGTAGCTTTAAAACTTGTTCCATCAGGTCTAACACCTTGAATATACATAGTCGAATGTGGGAAAGAGAGTTTTTCATCATAGCTATCACCAAAATGCTCATCGGGCTTAAGTTCTCCATTTTGAACATAGTTTTGGCCTATTAAATGTGAAAATTTAGATTCTCCGGTTAAAAATTCTTTTTTGTCCGGATAACGAGCATCAGTAAAAGAAACATTTGTTGAAATAATTTTATTGATATTTGAATCAGGCTTAAAAAATAAATCCCATCCAGGTATATTATAAGGAATTTGGGTGCCAGCACCACTTACTACAAAAATATTATCTTTATTCCCAGTATAATTTCCATAATTATCAAAAGGTTTATTTGCACTATTTGATCCTGCAAAGAGATATTGCCCATTGATACTAGTATTAGCAATATTTACAATAGAATCTCTTACAAGTTTGAGTTCTTTTGCTATAGCCTCTCTTGATTCTTGAGAATTACCATCACTTGCAGCTTTTGTGAGTAATGTTTTAAATTTTTCTAAAAGTTCTGTGATATTTTTCAAGGCAGTATCTGTGTTTTTTGCTAGCTCCATAGCAGATTGAGTTCCTTGAACTATTTGACCTATGTTTGCCATCTCATATTCTAATCTTGAGCCATTAATATAAACATTTGCATTTTCCCAAGAATGCTGAATAAGCTGACCTGTTTGTAGCTGCAAATTATATTTATTAAGCAAAGACTGACCATCTGTGTAGTTTTGTATAGAAGTGTAGTAATTATACTGATTGCTAATTCTCATTATTTTGCTCCGCAAATAAATTTTTTTAATTATTTACAAGCAAAAAAAGTTCCAAATTTTAATGATATTTAAATTTTTTATATAAAATATTTTATATTGTTTTAATTTTTTTTTAGTATAATCCCATATTCTATTTAATTATTTTAAAACTTTCAAAAAGCCCGAGTGGTGAAACTGGTAGACGCGCCAGACTCAAAATCTGGTAAGGGCAACCTTGTGTCGGTTCGAGTCCGACCTCGGGCACCATTTGTTTTTTACTCCCAAGTGTTATTTTTTGGCAAATTATATTCAAAATATTAAAAAAGAGTTTTTATTTTAATTAACAAATCACACCTGCTAAATCTATCATTTACCTACTTCAACCTCACATTCATAATCATATTAGATAAAAAGATACTATCTTTATTAAAGCTTTTTAAGTTATATTCTAGTTTTAAGTATCTTTTTTGTATATCTTGCATTAAAGTTGAAAGATTGTATAAACTTAAACTTTCTAATATATTTATAAGTTCTATCTTG